>JBGUKN010000075.1:0-38955 GCA_045114455.1 Victivallales bacterium | reverse complement strand
CGGACCATGACGCCCTGATAGCCGCGTCCCTTGGTCACGCCGGTGACGTCGAGATATTCACCTTCCTCGAAGATGCCGGCGCCGATCTCGGCTCCGATCTCGAACTTCGAATCGTCGGTAATGCGGAATTCCTTCATGATGGACGGAGTGTTGACTCCGGCCTTTGCAGCCTGGCCGGCAACTGCCTTGCCTGCATTTTTCGCTTTCCGGGAACCAAATCCGAAAAGCACGGCGGAATAGCCGTCGCGTTCCACATTTTTCACGTCGATAACGACGCACGGGCCAGCCTGAACGACCGTCACAGGGGTCAGCACACCCTTGTCGTCGTAAAGCTGAGTCATCCCGACTTTCTTTCCGATCAAACCTTTCATGTTGTTCTCCTTTCAGGCACATGTCCTCAATCGGAAAAGGACCTTGGTGCCGGATTGCCGGCCGATGCCCGAACCGTTCGGACGCCGGCCTGTTCAGCGGCTGCGGATCAGCCGCCGATCTTGATGGAAATATCCACGCCGGCGGGGAGACTAAGCTTCTTCAGCTCGTCGACCGTCTTGGCGGTAGGATCGATGATGTCCATCAGCCGCTTGTGCGTGCGGATCTCGAACTGCTCCATGGACTTCTTGTCCACGTGAGGAGAGCGGTTGACGGTGAAACGTTCCACCCGGGTCGGCAGCGGGATCGGACCGGCAACGCGGGATCCGGTGCGGCGGGCGGTGTTGAGGATTTCCGCGACCGACTGGTCGAGGATGCGGTGTTCGTAGGCCTGAAGCTTGATACGGAACTTCTGAACCTGACGGGGAGCGGGCTTTGTGCTCATTTCTGTGATTTCTCCACGATTTTATCTTGAATAAAAGTTGGTACGCGTTCGAAATGGTTGGGCTCCATCGTGTAGGAGGCGCGGCCGCGCGTCAGGGAGCGGATGGCCGTGGCATACCCGAAGAGCTCGGAAAGCGGGGTATTGGCGATGATCTGGACGGTGCTTTCGCGGGTGTCGACCTGAATGACGGCGCCGCGGCGGGCGCTGATATCGCCGATGATGTCGCCCATGTTTTCTTCCGGGGTGGTAACTTCCACCTTCATGATCGGTTCGAGCAGGCAGAGGCCGCCTTTGCGCGCGGCTTCCTTCAGCCCCATGGAAGCGGCGATCTTGAACGCCATTTCCGAAGAGTCGACCGGGTGGAACGAGCCGTCGACGATATCCACGTGGAAATCGGTAAGCGGGTAGCCCGCAAGCACGCCGGTGGACGCGGCTTCGCGGATGCCCTGTTCGATCGGCTTGATGAATTCCTTCGGGATGGCGCCGCCGACAACCTTGTTCTCGATCGTGATGCCGTGGCCGCGTTCCATCGGGGTGACGTTCAGCACGCAGTGACCGTACTGGCCGTGGCCGCCGGTCTGGCGGACGAACTTGGAGTCGGCAGTGGCGGGATTGAGGATGGCTTCGCGGTAGGCGACTTCGGGCTGGCCGGAGTTGGCTTCCACCTTGAATTCACGGATCAGACGGTCCATGATGATCTCGAGGTGGAGTTCACCCATGCCGGAGATGATGGTCTGGCCGGTCTCGCCGTTGCTGTTGATGGTGAAGGTCGGGTCTTCGTCGGAAAGTGCGGCGAGCGCGGCGAAAAGTTTGTCGCGGGCTGCGGAGCTCTTGGGCTCGACCGCGATAGAGATCACGGGATCCGGGAACGTCATGGATTCCAGGACGATCTGGTTTCCTTCGTCGCAGATGGTGTCGCCGGTGGTGCAGTTCTTGAGGCCGACGCAGGCGGCGATGTCGCCGCAGTAGATCACATCGCGCTCCTCACGGGAATTGGCGTGCATCTGGAGCAGACGTCCGAGGCGTTCGCGGCGGCGGGTGCGGGGATTGATGACCGTGGCGCCCTTTTCCGCCATGCCGGAGTAGATGCGGATGAATGCGAGCTTGCCGACGTACGGGTCGTTCATGATCTTGAAGACCAGCGCGGAGAACGGCTGGTCGTCGCCGCAGTGACGGGTGATGGGGGCTTCGGTGTCGGGATCGGTGCCTTTGGTCTCCCAGATATCGACCGGAGACGGCAGATAATCGACGACGGCGTTGAGGAGGAGCTGGACGCCCTTGTCCTTGAACGCGGTGCCGCAGAGGGCGGGAACGAGCTTGCCGGCAACCACAGCCGTACGGAGAGCGGACTTGATCTGCTCCTTTTCCGGGGTCTTGCCGTCGAGGTAGAGTTCCATGATGCCGTCGTCGACTTCGGCGAGGCACTCGATCAGGTAATCGAACGCTTCCTTGGCCTTTTCCTGATATTCCGCGGGGATATCGTATTCGACGACCTGCGCGCCGTCCGCGCCTTCATAGCGGTAGGCCTTCTGGTCGATGACCTGGACGTTGCCGCTGAAATTGGCTTCGGAGCCGATGGGAAGGGAGATCGGCACGACGGTCGCGCCGAGCTTCTTGCGCATTTCGTCGACGACACGGTAGAAATTCGCGCCGGTGCGGTCCATCTTGTTGACGAACGCGAGGATCGGCACGTGGTATTTCTTGGCCTGACGCCATACGGTTTCCGTCTGGGGCTGGACGCCGCCGACGGCGCAGAAGACCGCGACGGCTCCGTCGAGCACGCGGAGGGAGCGTTCGACTTCGGCAGTGAAGTCGACGTGACCGGGAGTGTCGATGAGGTTGATGCGATGCTTCAGCCAGAAGCAGGTGGTGGCGGCGGACGTAATGGTGATGCCGCGTTCCTGTTCCTGGACCATCCAGTCCATCGTGGCGGCGCCTTCATGGACTTCGCCCATTTTATGGCTTTTGCCGGTGTAGTAGAGGATACGCTCGGAAAGCGTGGTCTTGCCGGCGTCGATGTGAGCCATGATCCCGATGTTCCGGGTGGCGGCGAGAGGAGTCTTGCGGCCGGGAGCCTCGTGGTAATCCTGATTGAGTATGTGTGCAGCGGTCGTCATATGGTATAGCTTGAGAACGTCGGATGATTACCAGCGGTAATGCGCGAATGCCTTGTTGGCCTGAGCCATCTTGTGGGTGTCGTCTTTTTTCTTCACGGAGGAGCCGGTGTTATCGAAGGCGTCGAGAAGTTCCGTGGCGAGGGCGATCATCATGGGTTTGCCCTTCTTGGCCTGGGAGTAGGTCGTGATCCAGCGGATGGCGAGAGCGACCTGGCGTTCCGGCGCGACGTCGATGGGCACCTGATAGTTGGCGCCGCCGACGCGGCGGGACTTGACTTCGACTTTGGGCTTGACGTTCTCGACGGCCTGGATGAAGACTTCGAGGGGTTCCATGTCCTTCTTCTGGGTCGCGATGTAGTCGAACGCACCGTAGACGATCTTCTGGGCGATGGACTTTTTGCCGCACTTCATCAGGGTGTTGATGAGACGGGCGACGAGTTCGCTGTTGTATTTGACGTCGGGGATAAGTTCCCGTTTCGTGGTTCTGCGTCTTCTCATGGTGTATGCGTTACCTTATCGTGGGATTATTTCTTCTTGTCGTCTTTGGCACGCTTGGCGCCGTACTTGGAACGGCCCTGGCGGCGTCCGTCGACGCCCATGCTGTCGAGTGCGCCGCGCACGACGTGATAGCGGACGCCCGGGAGGTCACGGACACGGCCGCCCTTCACGAGGACGACGCTGTGTTCCTGGAGGTTGTGGCCTTCGCCGCCGATGTAGGCGGTGACTTCGAGTCCGTTGGTCAGACGGACACGGGCGATTTTACGCATAGCGGAGTTCGGCTTTTTCGGGGTTCTCGTCGTAACCTGGAGGCAAACGCCGCGTCTCTGCGGGCATTTGGTGAGAGCTTTGGATTTGCTCTTGCACGGTTTCGGGCTGCGACCGGCTCTGACCAACTGGTTGATTGTCGGCATGTTAAGTTTCCACCTGTATTCTGGTTAATTGCTGATTGTTCGCAAAAATTCAAGCATATAATATACCTTCCTTCCTGCGGATAATCAAATCAATTTCCAGTTTTTTCGTTATTTTTTTTGATTTTTCTCGTTTTTGCAGGGGTTATTCCCCATCGTCGTCGTCCGCGAGGGACTCGTCGTTGAACTCGTCATCGGAGAGCTCCGTCTCGTCGAAGATGATGTCCTCGGCGGGGAAGTCCAGCGAATCGTTCTCGTCGAGATCGCCGAACTCGGCCCGGTCTTCGTCGTCGGGCTGATATTCGTCGTCGCCGAAATCGATCTGGGTGATGTCGAGCTGATCGGGAGAGGATTCGTCGTCCTTCTGTTCGTCGATCTCAGGCATCTCGGGCGGCAACTCTTCGCCCAGGAGCTTGACTTTGACGTTCTGAAGGTCGACGGCTCCGGTTCCCGCGGGAATCAGATGTCCGGTGATCACGTTCTCCTTGAATCCGCGCAGCACGTCTTCGCGTCCGAGCGTGGCGGCGTCGGTCAGGATGCGCGTGGTATCCTGGAAGGACGCGGCGGAGATGAAGCTGTCGGTTTCGAGGGAGGCTTTGGTGATGCCGAGCAGGACGGGTTCGGCCTCGGCGGGTCTGCCGCCGGAAGCGGCCACGCGCTTGTTTTCACGGTCGAATTCGTAGCGGTCGACCAGTTCGCCCGCGAGGAAGCGGGTGTCGCCCTGGCCGGAGGAACCGTCCTTGCACTTGTCGACGATGCGGACTTTCTGCATCATCTGACGGATAATGATCTCAATATGCTTGTCGTTGATCTCGACGCCCTGGGACCGGTACACGTTCTGGACTTCGTTCACCAGGTAGCGCTGGAGTTCGGGGGCGCCGCAGATGCGGAGCAGGTCCTGCGGGATGACCGCGCCGGTCGTGAGCTTCTGCCCCTTCTTGACATATTCGCCGTTGCTGACGATGAGGTGCTTGTTGTTTGGGATCTGGTGTTCCGTCGTGAGGTCCATGTCGGGATTCTTCACATACAGCACGCGGCCTTTTTTGCCTTTGTACTTGGTGATCTCGACGTAGCCGTCGATCTGGGCGATCTCGGCGATGTCCTTCGGCGTGCGGGCCTCGAACAGTTCGGCGACACGCGGCAGACCGCCGGTGATGTCCTTGTTCTTCTGCTGCTGGTGCGGGATACGCGCGAGCGTGGTGCCGGGACTGACGCGCTGGCCTTTCTTGACCATGAGCAGGGTGCCGGCGGCCAGAGGATAATCGCTGATTTCCTCGAACGTCTGCGGATTCTTGATGACGATGCGCGGGTTGAGGTCGTCATTGTGTTCCAGGACGGTGAGCTGCTCTGTGCTGCCGCGGCGCTGGTCGCGCTTGTAGGTCACGCCGTCGACCAGGTCGGGGATGTCCACGATACCGCCTTCTTCGGCGATGATCGGCATGTTGGACGGATCCCAGATGGCGAGCTGCTGGTTGACTTCGACGGAATCTCCGTCGCGGCAGAAGAGCGTGGCGCCGATTTCGACCGGGTAGCGGTCGACCGGGGTCTCCTTCATCGCGTCGGACCAGTAGTCGTAATCCGCGTTGTAGAAAGATCCGATGATAGCGGCTTCCTGCTTGGCGCGTTCGCGGGCTTCCTGTTCGGCCTGCTTGACGAGGTCTTCGTCGAACACGACGATGAAACCATTCTTATTGATGACAAGCATCTCGCCCTTGTCGTTGGTGACGGTGCGGATGTTCTCGAAGTAGATCTTGCCGGACTTGCGGGCCTTGATGTCGGACTGCTTGGACGTGGCGGAAGCGACGCCGCCGATGTGGAAGGTACGCATGGTCAGCTGCGTGCCGGGTTCGCCGATGGACTGCGCGGCGATGATGCCGAGCGCGTCGCCGACTTCCGCGTCGCGGTCGATTGCGAGGTTCTTGCCGTAGCACTTCACGCAGACGCCGTGTTCCACGTCGCAGGTCAGGACGGAGCGGATCAGGACGCGCTGGAGGCCGCGCGCTTCGACGCGCTTGGCGATCTCGGGCGTGAACTCTTCGCCGGCGGCGATGATGAGCTGGCCATCGTTGGCGGTATCGCGGATGTCCTGGGCGCTGTAGCGTCCGACCAGGCGGTCGGCGAGGGAGAGAAGCGGCTTGTCGTCGTCGCCCTTGATGGCTTCGACGTAAATGCCCTTCGTGGTGCCGCAGTCTTCGCAGCGGCAGATGATGTCCTGCGCGACGTCGACGAGCTTACGGGTCATGTAGCCGGAGTCAGCGGTCTTCAGAGCGGTGTCGGCCAGGCCTTTGCGGGCGCCGTGCGTGGAGATGAAGTATTCGAGCACCGAGAGCCCCTCGCGGAAGTTGGAGAGGATCGGGCGTTCGATGATTTCGCCGTTGGGCTTCGCCATCAGGCCGCGCATGCCGGCGAGCTGGCGGATCTGGTCCTTGCTGCCTCGCGCGCCGGAATCGAGCATGGCGTACACCGGGTTGATGCGGACTTTGTTTTCCGCCTCGCAGGCGGCGAACAGGTCCTTCGCAACGTCATTCGTGACTTTCGTCCAGACTTCGACGATGCGGTCGTGCTTTTCGCCTTCAGTACGGGCGCCCTGGTCGAATTCGGCCTGGATCTTTTCGATCTCCTTGCGGGCGTCGGCGATCAGGCTGGCCTTGGAGGTCGGGACCGGGACGTCGGCGACGGAAATGGAGAATCCGGCGACGGTGGCATATTCATAGCCCAGGTTTTTGAGCTTGTCGAGCAGGATGATGGCTCTGTCGTGTCCGACGTGCTCGTACGCCTCGGCAATGAGCTTGCCGATCTCCTTCTTCGTGGCCTGGGAGTTGTAGAAACCGAGCGACTTGTCCCAGATGCCGTTGAAAATGCAGCGGCCGGGAGTCGTGATGATGAACTTGGAATCCTTGTCGCCGCGCGGCGTTTCCACACCGTAGTCGGGGTTCGGAATCTTCACCGCGTCATGGATCTTGATGTGCTCGGTGTCCAGCGCGAACAGCACTTCATGGATGTCGCGGAAGAGGCGCGCGCTGCCGGGCGGGGTCATCGGGGGACGCGTCAGGTAGTACACGCCGAGCGTGATGTCCTGCGTCGGAGTCGTGATCGGCTTGCCGCTGGCGGGCGAGAAGATGTTGTTCGTGGAGAGCATCAGGAGTTTGCACTCGAGCTGGGCGGCGGCGGACAGCGGCACGTGAACGGCCATCTGGTCGCCGTCGAAGTCGGCGTTGTAACCGGTGCAGACCAGCGGGTGCAGACGGATGGCGGAACCTTCGATCAGGATCGGGTCGAACGCCTGGATGGAGAGGCGGTGCAGGGTCGGCGCGCGGTTGAGCATCACCGGGTGGCCCTTCGTGACCTCTTCGAGGATATCCCAAACGGCGGGCGCGCCGCGTTCGATCATCTTCTTCGCCGAACGGACCGTATGCGCATGGCCGCGTTCCTTGAGGTAGCGGATGATGAAGGGCTCGAAGAGCGTAAGCGCCATCTTTTTGGGCAGGCCGCACTGCATGAGCTTGAGTTCGGGGCCGACGACGATGACGGAGCGTCCGGAGTAGTCGACGCGCTTGCCGAGCAGGTTCAGGCGGAAGCGGCCCTGTTTGCCCTTGAGCATGCAGCTGAGGCTCTTCAGCGGGCGGCTGCCGGCGCCGGTCACGGCACGGCCGTGGCGGCCATTGTCGAGCAGGGCGTCGACTGCTTCCTGAAGCATGCGCTTTTCGTTGCGGATGATGACTTCCGGCGTATGGGTCTGGAGCATGCCTTTCAGGCGGCTGTTGCGGTTGATCACGCGGCGGTAGAGGTCATTGAGGTCGGAGGTGGCGAAACGGCCGCCCTCGAGGGGAACGAGCGGGCGCAGATCGGGCGGAATGACAGGGAGGACCTCGAGGATCATCCACTCGGGACGCGAATTGCTCTTGATGAAGCCTTCGACGAGGCGGAGCCGCTTGGAAAGTTTCTTGCGGGTGGCCTTGTTGTGCGTGGAGGCGAAGTCGACTTCGAGTTTTGCGCGCAGAGGCTCAAGCTCGATCTGCTCCAGGAGCGTGCGGACGGCGGGCGCGCCCATTTCGGCGCGGAAACCGTCGCCGTACTCGGAACGCGCCTGGTTGTACTGCATGCCGTCGAGGGTCTCGCCGAGGGTAAGCGGGGTATCGCCGGGATCGGTCACGACCCAGACTTCATAGTAAATGATGCGTTCGAGTTCGCGGGCGGTCTTTTCGAGCATGAGGCCGATGCGGCTGGGCATGCACTTGAAGAACCAGATATGGGACACGGGAACGGCGAGTTCGATATGGCCCATGCGCTCGCGGCGGACTTTGGAATGGCAGACTTCGACGCCGCAGCGTTCGCAGATGATGCCTTTGTTCTTGACGCGTTTGTATTTGCCGCAGTTGCATTCCCAGTCGCGCTGCGGTCCGAAGATCTTTTCGCAGAAGAGGCCGCCTTTTTCGGGCTTGAAGCTGCGGTAGTTGATCGTCTCGGGGTTCTTGACCTCGCCGTGACTCCAGGAGCGGATGACTTCAGGAGACGCGACTTTGATCACGACCGCCTCGAACTGGCTGAGCGGCTGGTAGGGTTCGCGGGTGTCCCGGTTGTAAGAGCTGTCAATCATGGTATCTCTTCCCCCTCTCGGTTATTTACTCGGATTTTCGGAACGTTTCACCGTCTGCACGTCAAGGCCCAGCGACTGGAGTTCCTTGAGCAGGACGTTGAAGGACTCGGGACGGCCGGGTTCCAGGATGCCCTGACCACGGACGATCGACTCGTAAATGCGGGTACGGCCGGTCACGTCGTCGCTCTTCACCGTGAGCATTTCCTGAAGGGTGTGCGCCGCGCCATACGCTTCGAGCGCCCACACTTCCATTTCGCCGAATCTCTGGCCGCCGTGCTGCGCCTTGCCGCCGAGCGGCTGCTGGGTGACGAGCGAGTAGGGGCCGATGGAACGCGCGTGAATCTTGTTGGCGACCAGGTGGTCGAGCTTGAGCATGTAGACGACGCCGACCATGACGCGCTGGTCGAAGCGGTTGCCGGTGCGGCCGTCGTAGAGTTCGGTCTTGCCGTCGAAGACTTCTTCGCCGTTGACGGTCTTGAAGCCCCAGTGGAAATTCTCGCCGGTCTCCTGTTCGACCTTGGCGTTGGCTTCGCGCATCATGTCGATGATCTTCTCTTCGGAGATGCCGTCGAACACCGGGGTGGCGACCTTGACGCCGAGCATGCTGACGGCCCAGCCCAGGTGGGCTTCCAGGACCTGTCCGATGTTCATGCGGGAAGGCACGCCCAGCGGATTCAGTACGATATCGACGGGACGTCCGTCCTTCGTGAACGGCATATCCTCGATCGGGACGATACGGGAAACGATACCCTTGTTGCCGTGGCGTCCGGCCATCTTGTCGCCGACCTGGATCTTGCGCTTGGATGCGACGTAGACCTTGACGCGCTTGATCGGGCCGCGTTCTTCGGCGTTGTTGTCGGTGGCCAGGTTCAGGGCGTCGATGCGGTTCTGCTCGATGATGTTGAAGCGCGGGATATACTCGTCGAAGACTTCCTTGAGCTGGTCGCGGATCTCGCACTCTTCCATGCTCCAGTTGTTGTAGGCGTTCGCGAGCTTGGCGATGGAGGGACGCGTGACCTTGCGGTTGGACGTGACGAGGACGACGTCCTCGCCGGTCTCTTCATTGTGCGTATAAATCGGCTTCGGAAGCTTCTGGCCGAGGAGCATCGCGGAAAGGCGTTCGAGGAGGGAATCGATTTCCGCGCCGAACTGTTCGCGGTAGGTGTCCTTGGCGCGCTTGATGGCGCGCTTCTGCTCGGTCTTCGTCATGGCCTGCTGGCCGGATTCCTTGGCGTATTCGATGCGGATGTCCATCACGACGCCGCCCTTGCCGCTGGGAACGGTGAGGCTGGAGTCCTTGACGTCGGCGGCTTTTTCGCCGAAGATAGCGCGGAGGAGGCGTTCCTCGGGCGCAAGCTCGGTCTCGGACTTCGGGGTGATCTTGCCAACGAGGATGTCGCCGGGCTTGACCTCGGTGCCGAGGCGGACGATGCCGTGCGCGTCGAGGTTGCTGAGGGCTTCCTCGCCGACGTTCGGCAGGTCGCAGGTGATTTCCTCGTTGCCGAGCTTGGTCTCGCGGCTTTCGATCTCGAACTCGTCGATGTGGAGACTCGTGTAGACGTCTTCCTTCACGAGGCGTTCGCTGAGCACGATGGCGTCTTCGAAGTTGTATCCGCACCACGGCATGTAGGCCGCGCGGACGTTCTTGCCGAGGGCAAGTTCGGCGCCCTGCGTGGCGGCGCCGTCGGCGATGGGATCTCCCTTGCGGACCGTCATGCCGGTGCGCACGATCGGGACCTGGTTGATGCAGGTGCCGGCGTTGCTGCGGAGGAATTTGATCAGGCGGTAGGTCGTCGGGTTCTTGTCGGAGGTCTCGCCGATGACTTTTCCGTCGCTGGTGATCACGACGTGATCGGCGGAGACTTCGGCGACGATGCCATCGCGGTCGGAGCTGAGCACGGCGCGCGAATCCACGGCGATCTTGTGCTCAAGGCCGGTGCCGACGTACGGGGATTCCGTCGTCATGAGCGGCACGGCCTGGCGCTGCATGTTCGATCCCATCAGGGCGCGGTTGGCGTCATCGTGTTCCAGGAACGGAATGAGGCCTGCGGCGCCGGAGACGAGCTGCTTCGGGGAGACGTCCATGTAGTCGACTTCCTCGCGCGGATGCTCGGCGGATTCGCCGAACTGGCGGGCCATGACGGTGGGATTGACGAACGTATGTTCGGGAGTGAGCGGGGCATTGGCCTGCGCGATGACGAACTGCTCTTCCTTGTCGGCGGTCAGATAGTCGATCTTGTTCGTGACAACACCGTTTTCGACGCGGCGGTACGGAGTCTCCAGGAACCCGAAATGATTGATGCGGGAGTACAGGGACATGGAGGAGATCAGACCGATGTTCGGACCTTCGGGAGTCTCGATCGGGCAGATGCGGCCGTAGTGACTGGTGTGAATATCGCGGACTTCGAATCCGGCGCGTTCGCGGGAAAGACCGCCGGGACCGAGTGCGGAGAGGCGGCGCTTGTTGGTCAGTTCGGACAGAGGATTGGTCTGGTCCATGAACTGGGACAGCTGGTTGCGCGAGAAGAAATCGCGGACGGCGCTGATGAAGATCTTCTGGTTGATGAGCTTGAGCGGGGTGTCGCCGGGCTGCACCATCGTCATGTGTTCCTTCACGATGCGCTTCGTGCGGAGCAGGCCGACGCGGCACTGGTTCTGAAGGAGTTCGCCCACGGGACGGACGCGGCGCGCGCCGAGGTGGTCGATGTCGTCGGTCTGGCCGTTGTGGCTGTAAAGGGTCATGAGGCGCTTGGTGGCCTCGATGATATCCTCTTTCGTGAGAATGCGGCAGTCCTCGTCAATATTGAGGTTGAGGTGCTCGTTGATCTTGTAGCGGCCGACGAGACCGAGGTCGTAGCGCTCGTTGTCGAAGAAGAGGTGCTGAAGGAGCGCCCTGGCAGTGTCGGTGCTCGGGGAGGGATCGCCCTGGCGCATGCGCTTGTAGATTTCCTTGAGGGCGTCGTCCGTGTTCTTGACGGTGGCGGGCTCGCGGGCAAGGCAGTTGATGATATAGGATTCCTTGTTCGGGATAACGGCGAAGTTTGCGGACGCGATGCCTGCCGCGGCCATGGACTTCGCATGGCTTTCGGTCATGGAGATGAAGGGATCCACGACCTTGTGCCCGTTCTCGTCGAGGATAGGCTCATAGGTGTAGTAGTCGCCGATGCCGTCGCCGGTTTTGAGGAGCTGGGCCGGCGTCATCTTTTTCACCTTGTACATCACGCGGACGATATCGTCGTTGGAGCTGTAGCCGAGGGCGCGGAGGAAGGTGGTGATGAGGAATTTGCGGCGTTTGCGGCGCCGGTCGAGGAAAATGTAGATCTGACCGTTGATGTCGAACTGGACTTCGAGCCAGGAGCCACGATCCGGGATGATGCGGTAGGAATAGAGGAATCTGCCGGTGGAGTGATGGCGTTTCTCGAAGCAGATGCCGGGGGAACGGTGCAGCTGGCTGATGATGACGCGTTCCGCACCGTTGATGATGAACGAGCCGCGGGAGGTCATCATGGGGATTTCGCCGAGGTAGACGGTTTCCGTGGTGACCGTGTCCTTATTGGTCAGTTTGAAGTCGACGTGGAGGGAGGCGGTATAGGAATCGCCGTCCTTGATGCAGTCGACGATCTCCTTTTTGGGAGTGCCGATGGTGTAAGAGAGGAATTCGAGGGTGATGTGTTTGTCGAAGCTAATAACCGGAAACACGTCCATGAAAATCTCCTGAAGTCCCTGCTTCAGGCGCTTTTCCGGGGGCGTGTCCAGCTGAAGGAAAGAAGCATACGAATCGAGCTGAATTCCGATGAGGTCCGGAATCTCAAGCACTTCTTCCAATTTTCCAAAGTTCAGTCGGTCAGGCATATTCCACCCTGTTCTTAGTTGAGGAAGGCAAAAAAATCACGGCAGAACGATCTGCTGTGCAATCCGCAAAGCCCGTCGCGGATTTAAACGAGGAAAGGACGGGGGACCCCCGTGAGGGAATCCCACCGTCAACAAACGTACTTCATTCAAAGTGAAGTCATTACTTGACTTCGACTTTGGCGCCGGCGGCAGTGAGCTGCTCTTTGATCTTGTCGGCTTCTTCCTTGGAAGCGCCTTCCTTGACAGCCTTCGGAGCGCCTTCGACGAGCTCCTTGGCTTCCTTGAGGCCGAGACCCGCGATCTCGCGGACGACCTTGATGACCGCGATCTTGTTCGCGCCGACGTCGGAGAGGATGACGTCGAATTCGGTCTTTTCTTCCGCGGGGGCGGCGGCAGCAGCGGCGGGAGCCGCGGCGGCGACGGCGACCGGAGCAGCGGCGGAGACGCCGAGACGGTCTTCGAGAGCTTTGACGAGCTTGGAGAGCTCGAGGACGGAGAGTTTTTCAACGTAGGAGATGAACTGTTCCATTTCCTGCGACACTTCCACGTTAGCCTGTTCAGTCATTGTATGACCTCCATATGATGTTGAATTAAGAGTTTTCTTCGAGTTTGTTTTTGTAAGCGTTGATAACGTTGACGATGCTGGAAGCCTTGGCGTTCAGCACGCGGACAAGGCCGGTCGGGACAGCCACGAGGAGACCAAGCAGCTGAGCGCGGAGCGCGTCCTTGCCGGGGAGATCGGCGATCGCGACGACCTGTTCCGCATTCAGAACTTCACCGTCGAAATAACCGCCCTTGGCGGAGAGAACACCTTTGGTTTCAGTGGAGAAGGCCTTGATGGCCTTCGCAACGGGACCGGCATCGCCTTTTCCGGAGATCATAGCGGTATCACCGGTGAGTTTGAATTCGGCGAGAGCAGTCAGGCCGTTGAGTTCCGCCATCTTGTTGATGAAGCGGTTCTTCAGGACATGGCACTCTGCGCCAAGCGGCGCCAGTTGCTTTTTGAACGAGTCGACGTCTTTGACCTTCAGTCCTTTGTAGGTCACAAAGAACAGATAATCGGAACCTGTAAGGAGGGCAGCGACGTCCTGTCCGAGCTGGATACGTTCCTGTCTCATGCTGTCTCCTTCACCGATGCTTCGCGAATGTCAACCTTCACGCCGGGGGTCATGGTCGCACTGAGCGTGATCGACTGGATGTAGACACCCTTCGCGGAGGACGGTTTCGCTTTGATGAGAGCCTTGATGACCGCAACGGCGTTCTCGACGATGGCATCAGCCTCGAACGAGAGCTTTCCGATGGGAACCTGCACGCAGGCGCCGCGGTCGGCGCGGAATTCCGCACGGCCTGCCTTCGCCTCGCGAACGGCGTCGCCGATCTTCTCGGTGACGGTGCCGGTCTTCGGGTTCGGCATGAGGCCGCGGGGACCGAGCTGACGGCCCAGGGGGCGGATCTGGGACATGGAGGAGGGAGTCGCGATGAGGACGTCGAAGTCGAGCCATCCGCCTTTGATCTTGGAGATGACATCTTCGAATCCGACCACGTTCGCGCCGGCGGCCTCAGCCTCCTGACGGAACTTGTCGTCGTCCGCGATGACCACGACACGCACTTCCTTGCCGGTACCGCGCGGAAGGGCGACAGCCCCACGGACGGTCTGGTCGGTCTGCTTCGGATCGACGCCGAGCTTGAAGGCGATTTCGACCGTCTGGTCGAACTTCACGCTCGGGAGTTCCTTGAGCAGCGCGGCCGCCTCGGCCAGCGAGTAGCGTTTCAGCTTGTCGAAACGCTCCAACTGTGCTCTGTAAAGTTTGCTTCTTTTAGGCATCTACCACCTCGATACCCATACTGCGGGCAGTACCCTCGATGACGCGCATCGCGGCTTCCTCGCTTCGGGCGTTGATGTCTTTCTTTTTCATTTCCACGATCTGCTTGATCTGCGCGCGGGTGATCTTTCCGGCCGATTCGCGGCCGGGATTGTGGGACCCGCTCGGGATGTTCGCCAGCTTCTTGATGAGCTCAGCAGCCGGCGGAGACTTCGTGACAAATGTGAAAGAACGATCCTGGTAGACGGTGATCACGACCGGAATGATCATCCCGGCCTGTGACTGAGTCGCAGCGTTAAACTGCTTGCAGAAGCCCATGATGTTCACGCCGGCCTGGCCGAGCGCGGGGCCTACCGGGGGCGACGGTTTCGCATCGCCGGCCGGGATCTGCAAACGGATTTCCGCAGTTACCTTTTTCGCCATTTCTGTCTCCACACCGCAAGCTGGTACGAACCGGCAGGTGTTCTTCCACCTTGCGGACTACGATATGTTTAGTATGTTTGTTCGGTTTCGTGCGTCAATCTTCGCACGGACCGACCTGCCCAAACTCCAATTCAACAGGAGTATCCCGCTCAAAGATCGAAATCATCAGTTTGAGTTTCGCATGTTCGGGATCGACCTCTATGATCTTGCCGTCGGAACCGTTGAACACGCAGTCGCGGTCCTCGACGCGGACGCGCGTGCCGACCACCAGCCACGAGGGCGGAGGCGGAAGCGTCGCGCCATCCTTCAGCGTATCGACCGTATGAAGGAGGTCTTTCACTTCATCGTCCGTGATCGGCATCGGGTGTTCGGGATCGCCGACGAAACGGGTCACGCCGGCAATGCCGCGCACGAAATACCACACGGCTTCGTTGATGGTCTCGCCGTCTTCCTTGTAGAGGTCCATTCTCACATAGACGTAGTTCGGATGGATCTTGCTGGTGACGGTGCGCTGGGTTTTCGGGTCAATGTACTTGCGGACGGGGATGATCACTTCGTACACGGGAACCGCGCCGGGCTCCTGGAGAAGCTTGCCCTCGATCGCTTCCTTGACTTTGTTTTCACGGCCGGTACCGGTCTGAAGAACGTACCACTGGCCTTTGCTGCGGTCAACAGGTTCGAGCTGTTTTTCTTCGTCTGTCTTCATGGGATTCACCGGCCCGGATTAGAAAGAGATTAAGTAGTTGATGATATTATAGAGGATCTGGTCCACTCCGGCGATGTACGCGGAGGAGACAGCCATGACAACGAGGACAAGCACCGTGGACTCCAGGAGCTGTTCCCGGGTCGGCCAGGTGCATTTTCTCATCTCATCCATGGTCCGTTCGATGAAAGACCGTATTTTTCCGAAAAAACTGAGGTTGTTGTCCATAGCTTGCAAATGTTTTATCGCGGCCTTCGTGCCGCGCGGGCCCCGTTTCCGGGACCTTTTTTACTCGAATCCTCTGTCTGAAAATGAAATGGCAGGAGCGGAGAGTCTCGAACTCACGACCTGCGGTTTTGGAGACCGCTGCTCTACCAACTGAGCTACACTCCTGCGTAACGAACTAAAACACCGGAAAACCCGGCCTCATGCCGCGCAAAGAAACGCGACGCGAGGTCAGCGGCATTCCTTGTGAATGGTGTGCTTCCGTTCAAACTTGCAGAACTTCTTGATCTCGAAACGACCGGGAGTATTCTTCTTCTCCTTGGTCGTCGTGTAGTTCCGGCGTTTGCACTCGGTGCATTCAAGAATGATGATTTCGCGCATGGCGGTATCTGCTTTCTTCGTCCCGCGCTGATTGATTCGCGCCGCCGGCTCTCCATTTGAGGCGAACCGGCGGCAGGGAAATCCGCAACGGGACGGAGTTGATGTTACTCAGTGATCGTGTCCACGGTACCGGAGGCAACAGTGCGGCCGCCTTCGCGGATGGCGAAGCGCTGCTTTTCTTCCATGGCGATCGGGGCGATCAGCTCGACGGAGATGGTGACGTTGTCGCCGGGCATGACCATTTCGGTGCCTTCGGGAAGGGTGATGACGCCGGTCACGTCGGTCGTGCGGAAGTAGAACTGCGGACGATAGCCGTTCATGAACGGGGTCTTGCGGCCGCCTTCCTTATCGGAGAGGACGTAGATCGTGGCGGTGAACTTCGTGTGCGGGGTGATGGAACCCGGCTTCGCGAGAACCTGGCCGCGCTGGACTTCTTCCTTCTTGGTGCCGCGGAGGAGGCAGCCGATGTTGTCGCCGGCCTGGCCCTGATCGAGGCTCTTGCGGAACATTTCAACGCCGGTGACGACGGTCTTGGCGGTCTCGTGGATACCGACGATTTCGACGGGATCGTTGACCTTGACGATACCGCGTTCGACACGGCCGGTGACGACGGTGCCGCGGCCTTCAATGCTGAACACGTCTTCGATCGGCATGAGGAAGGGCTTGTCGATGTCGCGGACGGGATCCGGAATCCAGGTGTCGATGGCGTCCATGAGCTCCTGGATGCAGGCGCAGGCGGGATCGTCGGGGCTGGTGGCCTTCAGGGCCGGGAAAGCGGCGCCCTTCACGATCGGGGTGTTGTCGCCGTCGAAACCGTACTTGGAGAGGAGCTCGCGGACTTCCATTTCGATGAGTTCGACGAGTTCGGGATCGGCAAGGTCCATCTTGTTCAGGAAAACGACGATGCGGGGCACGCCGACCTGCTTGGCGAGGAGGACGTGTTCCTTGGTCTGGGGCATGACGCCGTCGGCGCCGTCGATCACGAGGATCGCGCCGTCCATCTGGGCAGCGCCGGTGATCATGTTCTTGACGTAGTCGGCGTGACCGGGGCAGTCAACGTGCGCATAGTGGCGGTTGTCGCTCTGATATTCGACGTGGGAGGTGGCGATCGTCAGGATCTTGGTGGCGTCGCGGCGGCCCTGGGATTCGGAAGCCTTGGCAACCTGGTCGTAGGGGATGTAGTCTGCGAGACCCTTCATGTTCTGGACATGCGTGATCGCAGCGGTAAGAGTGGTTTTGCCGTGGTCGACGTGACCGATGGTACCGACGTTGACGTGCGGTTTGGTTCTTGCAAACGTTTCCTTTGCCATTTTCTTTCTCCTTAGGAGTTTTTCGGCAGTTGCGCCGAAGTGTTTTGTTATTGTTTAAAGGTTAAGTTGTATCATCCGGAGGAAAGTGGAGCCTACGCCCGGAATCGAACCGGGGACCTCATCCTTACCAAGGATGCGCTCTACCAGCTGAGCTACGTAGGCATCACGGCATCACACTCGAAACTGAAGCGAACCGCCCTGTTTTCGAAGCGTAATGAAAAGATAATATATCATGGATTCCGGGAAATGCAAGCGTTTTTTCGCGTTTTTTTCGACTTTTTTCCGGTTTTTTCAGACCGGAGCGGAAAAGATGGCGCGAATCCGCGACCGGAAGGTTTTCAGGCCTCGGCATCTCTTTGAGAACCTTTATGCCCGTTTCCTTCGAGGTCTCGCGTTTGTCAGGGAGAAAACCCGGCACGTTTTCAGCTTGTCGTTCTTTCCGTGCCGAAGCGAAGCCCTGCGCCGATGCAGCGGAGACTCCGCCTCCCGGACAAACGGGAAACCTCAAAAAAAATCCCGGGTCCTGCGAGGGGCCCGGGAAGAAAGTACGATATCGAACTCGGTTCGATTATTTGTACTTGATAACGGTACCGGTCAGCTTGACGGTGACGGTGTTGATACCGCAGATGCAGTTCTGGTCGTAATCAACGCGGACGTCGATCAGATCATCGCCGCTGCCGGCCTTTTCAATGGCTTCCTTCTTGAGGGTTTCGAAGGAGGCATCGCCCAGGTTCACGCAGGTGAAGAAGCTGGTGACGGTGGCATCGGCTTCGACGTTGTGCTTGACGACAGTGTAGCTGCTCTGGACATCGCCGACCATGCTGTTGAGTTTGATCTTGGAGAAGAAGTTCGGGCCCATGCCGATGAGGGCGGGCATGCCGTTGTTGGTGGTGACGCCAGCGCAGCTGGTGACGATAGCGGCGGCGACAACAGCGCCAAGACCAAGAATCATCTTTTTCATTTGAGAAAAGACCTTTCTTTTTGAGGTTTGAATAGAAGTTCACTCAGACCCGGGTGGTCCAAGTTTTTTGTCCGAATGAGATAATATAGTGCTCATCTTCAACGTTGTCAAACGATTTTTCTAAAAAAAGTGAAAAAAACGAGAAAAACGTTCATGTTTCGGAGCATCTAGGTTCAAAAGATGTTTAGAAAAGTCCATCAAAAAAAAGACGTTGAAAAAAATGCCATCGAATCTGTACATGGATTTCCGGCGTTCCGCCTTGACTTTTGCCATACGGCGACCTATATTATGCAGTCGGCGATACGGAACGAAGATGCGATCTTCCCCGTGAAAGGCCGATCGACCCCAAGGACAGATACAGCCCATGAATTCACCCGAAGCCCAGATCATCGAAAGCTACCTGATGGAACGCGCCCGCATGTTTTCGCGCAATCCCGCCCACGCAGCCTCCCGCGCCTTTTACGAGCTTTGGGAAAAACTCTGCCGCCCGCAGCCGTTCCCCGTTTCGAAAAGCACCCTGATCCTGAACGGCACCCTGCTCCGTTTTCCCCGCCACCGCGGCACGGACGCCGAGGGCGTCTACTGCTGGGACGAGGCGGAAGGCTGCCCGCGTCTGCGCGTCCGGACCGCCGACTGGGAGAAAAGCTACCTGATCCGCCTCAAACAGGATGGCGCGGCCGACTGGGAGGAACAGGAAACCATATCGCTCTCGAACGACGGCGCCGCCGAAATGATCGACGCGATGCGCGAGATCGCCCGGATGATGAAGGAGGACGGAAAGGCGGCGTTCGATTCCAAGCTCAAGCTGAAGGAGCTTCACGAATACGCCGACCGCATCGCGGACTATTTCCCGGAAAGCGCCGTGAAAGCCATCAAGTCGCTCGGCGCCCAGCAGATGCACGAACTGATCCAGAACGCGCTTGCCGACCTGGCGGGCGACGAACTCGACGACCAATTGGTCCTGCCGCTCGACGGGACCTATGCGCGAGAACACGACGGCGGCGAGTCTTACTTGAAGAATCGCCGGGATGTGATCGGTTCGGAGACGGTCTGGCGCGTGAAGCAGCGTCTGGAGCTGATCGAGCGTTCCGCCCGGCTTCAGGCCGAACTGGAACGCGATTTCACGCTCCGGCTGGCCGACGCCGGGCTGCTCCGGTCGCGCGACCATGAACTTGTCGTGGAGATCCAGGCGCGTCCCGACGCCCCGGTCCGGCAGGACGACATGCTGTCCGTGGTCCGGAACGACGACGGCGAACGGATCGGGTTCCTGCATGTTGACCTGGCCGACGGCGACATGATCGCCGGACGGATCAGGACGGACCGCAAGCTGGATTTCGAACAGGAAAAGGCGCACCTGACCGCACGGATGCCGAAAAGCCCGCTGGAACAATACGCAAACAGCATCCGGGAACTCAAACTTGAACTTGAAAACGGATCGACCGACTCGTTCGGCGCGGCCGCGGGGCTGCTCGGCGCCAAATCTCTCACATTTACGGCGCCGCCCTGCCCTCCGCCCGTTCCCGGAAGCCGGCTGAACACGCCCCAGCGGGCCGCGCTGGAGGCGGCGTGTTCGGGAGCGAACAAGGCGGTGCTGATCCAGGGGCCGCCGGGGACGGGCAAGACATACCTGCTGGAGCAGATCGTGAGGCGGATGCAGCGGCAGGGGCTCCGCATCCTCGTGGGCGCGCCGTCGCATGCGGCGGTCGACAACCTGTGCCGCCGGATCATGGACCTGCCGTTCCTGCGGTGCGCCCGGAACCGCGACAACGTGGACCCCGCGCTCATGGAGGGGCACTGGGTCGGCACGCCGGGCAACTACCGGAAAATCCGCTCGCGCTGCGGCGAGAAGGCCGCCGGGATCATTTTCGCGGGGACGCTGCCCGGCCTGCTCCGGGACTACACGATCGAGAACTTCCAGAAGACCGGGACCGAGTTCGACGTGATCCTGATCGACGAGGCGGGCATGGCCGCGCCGGACGAGGCGATCCTCGCCGCGCGCCTGGCGAACCGGATCGTGCTGCTGGGCGACCACAGGCAGCTGCCGCCCTTCCCCCGGCACAAGAGCGTGCTGGAGGAGATCCTGAAGGACAATCCGGCGGACGACAGCGAGGCGGCCACGCTCGCAACGAAGAGCATCATGGAATGGCTCATCAGCTACCGCAAGTTCCCGGTGTACGTGCTCAACCTGTCCTACCGCTGCCGCAACCCCCGCCTGCTGCGTTTCGCCTCCACGATGTTCTACAACGCCGAACTGCTGCCGAACCCGGACGCCGACTACTACAAGCTGCCGCCCGGCGAACGCGAACAGATGTTCCCGAAGTCTACGCTCCGGTTCATTTCGACCTCGCATCTCCCGCTCAGGAAACGCTCGGAAAAGTTCGTCTATGAGAACGGACGTCCGGGCATCTGGAATCCCGGCGAAGTCCGGCTCGCCGCCGAAGTGTTCCGGTCGATGCTGGACCGCTACGAGCTGGAGGATATCACGGTCATCAGCCCGTACCGACGCCAGATCGTGCTGCTGCGGAAGACGTTCTCGGACATCTTCGCCAGCCGGTTCGCGACGGACCGCTGGAACCGTTTCCTGCTGAAGAACATCGCGACCGTGGACAGTTTCCAGGGCGGCGAAAGCGAGGCGGTGATCATCTCCTATGTACGAAGCAGCGAACGGCACGGGATCGGATTCACGGACAACGCGAACCGCATCAACGTGGCGTACACGCGCTGCCGCAGCGAACTGGTCATCATCGGCGACCTGGACTGCCTCAAGAACCGCGGAACGAACCAGCTCTTCGCCAAGCTCGAGCGCGCCGTGGAGCGCGACGGCGAAATCGTGTTCCCGGAGACCACGCCTCCCCTGCTCTGACGCGGGACATGCACGCCGTGCGGCGCAGTGTTTTTTCCTGAAAAAGCTCGATGCCGGGTTGTAAAACTCCGCCGGACGGACTATAGTATTTTCCAGCATCCGCCTCTTTTGTCTTGAAATGTAAGGATTCCGCCCCATGTCCGCCAAACAGGAACGTCTCTTCCCCGCATCCGTCCGAACCGTCGGCCTGACCTCGCCCGCGAGCCTGCCCGACGCCGCCCGGATCGCCGAGGCGCGGCGTTATCTGGAGGGGGTCTGCGGCGTGAAGACCGTGCTCGCCTCGGGCGCGCTCAAACGCGGTCCGATGAAATACTGCTGCGGCACCCCGGAATCGCGCCTGGTGGATTTCCACGCGCTGCTGCACGATTCGCACGTCGACCTCATCCTGTGCACGCGCGGCGGCTTCGGCAGTGCACACATCCTGCCGGAACTCGACTTCGATCTGCTCCGCGAACGAAACCTGCCGGTCTATGGATACAGCGACATTTCCGCGCTCCACCTCGCCATGCTCGCGAAGCACGCCGGGATCCCGGTCTGCGCGCCGATGGCCGACGGACTCCCCGACGCTATGAAACATCCCGAAGCGAAGGAATCGTTCCGCACCGTCCTGCGGAAGCGCACCGCGCCGCGCAAACTCCGTCTCGTCCCGGTCGAAGGAGGCGCGAGTGACGGGACGGTCGCGGGTCCGCTCGTGCTCTCCAACCTCACGGTCATGACCACGCTCTGCGGGACGCCCTGGATGCCGGACCTGAACGGCTGCATCCTCGCGCTGGAAGACGTCCATGAGGAGGCGCGCGTGCTGGACCGCCACCTGACGCACCTGGTCCAGGCGGGGATCGTCGCACAGGCGCGGGCGGTCGCCTTCGGATATTTCACCAAATGCGGACCGAAGCCGCAGATCCGGCGTCTGCTTCGGGATTTCGCCGCACAAACAGGGAAACCGGTGTTTCAGGGGCTGGCGTTCGGACACGAACACCCGAAATGCTCGTACCGCCTCGGCGAACCGGTCGAGATCATTCCAGCCAAACAGGCAAAGGCATAGCGCCATGAACCTTTTCATCTTATCGGCGTTCCATGATACCAAAACGTTTCTGATGATCACGCTCGTCGTGGTCTTCTCCATCTGCCTGCACGAATTCTTCCACGCGTGGACCGCGCTCCAGTTCGGCGACACGACCGCCGCCGACCGCGGGCACCTGACCCTGAACCCGCTCAGGCAGATGGGGCCGATATCCATCATCATGTTCCTGATCCTCGGTTTCGCCTGGGGCGCGGTGCCGGTCAATCCGGCGGTCCTCCGGGCGAAGAACCGGCACGCCCCGGCGATCGTCGCGCTGGCGGGTCCGGCAACCAACTTCGGGCTCTTCCTGATCGGCTTTTTCTTCTTCGGATTCCTGCAGACCCGCATCAGCTACCTGATTGAAAACAAAGCCGTGGGAACCACGATTCTCGAGATGTTCGTCATCCTCGGCAGCTATAACGGCTTCCTCTGCCTTTTCAATCTGCTCCCGATTCCCGGGCTCGACGGCTGGAATGCGCTGACGGAATACATACCCCGGATGAAGAACGTCAATTCCGAATTCGCCAAGGGCATCACGATCTTCCTGATCTTTCTGCTGCTGTTTTCCGTCAGCTATCTTTTCTCTCTGGCTTTCGACCTCATGATGCTGGCGCCGGAGCTGTTCAGCGCAGGATCGTAACGGACGGGGAGCCGCAAACGGACGAAGATATGCCGAAGCCGGGAAAAACGCGGGGAAAAAAGCAATACCGCTTGACAAACGTGTCGGCGGTGGTATATTTATTGGATTATCGAATGAATAAGCTGCTTATCCGTCAGGAAGGGGTTTGACATGAATCAGAAAACCAGAACCGCTCTCTATTCCGTCGCGATCTGCGCCTGCATCATATCCGCCGCCTGTGCCGTCATTCTCACGATCAACGCGCGCAACCAGAAGCCGAAAACCGAAGTGACCGCGGTCGAAGAACCGGAGGAGGAAGAGGAACAGCCGAAACAGGACCGTCCGCGCCGGCGTCAGAGACGCGGAGGCGGTGGTTTCCGCGGCAACAGACGCGGCGACGTGACGCAGCTTCTGCCCGACGGAGACGATTTCGGCCACATCCCGACGCCGGAGGAATTCGAGGAGGAGCTTGTCAAAGGACTGGAGGAATACCGCTCGCTTCCGCCCCATGAACGGTTCCGCCTGGACGACCAGATGCGCCAGACGACGCTGTTCGTGCGGACCGGGCTCGACATGATGCGGGAAAACATCTATGATATTCCGCCTGAAGAGCTCAACCGCATCCGCGACGATTTCGACAGGTTCGCCGACGCGGCGGAGCAGACGTTCTTCAGCGGCATCGTGGAGCAGCATCTCACGCCCGAGGAAGACCTCACGATCGGGGAATTCGTCCGCACCATGCACGACGCCCAGGACGAGTTCCGGGACCTTCTCCACAGCATCTGAACCGGTTCCGCTTCGCGGCGCGGACGGAACCCTCAGCCGCAGCGATCAACCGGCCCGAACTTTTTCCGAAAGGTTTTTTTTCGTGTTATTCAACGGCTCAGAAACCTGGTCCGTCGACTGGGACAACCCCGACACGCCGTACGAACTGGATTCGCACGGACTGATCGCCGCCCCCGGGGAAACGCTGGAAGCGTTCGCCGCGCGGATCGACGAGCTTCTCCGTACGCGTGCCCGGTTCGATCTCTGCACGGAAGACCGGGCGGGCGCCGAATCGCTGGAGGCCGAAGTCGGGTTCAAGGTCGGCGCCGCGGAACCGATCGACACCGCGATCATTGCGGAATCCGCTGAAAAAACGGAAAGGCTTTTCGGGTTCCGCGCCGATTGGGTCCCGGCGTTCTTCCCGACGCGCGGACTCGGCCTGCTGTGGGGCGGCTGCACGGTCATCACGGAGTCCGGTTTTCCCGTCTTCTTCCTGCGGCGCGGATTCCGCAACAAACCGAAATGGTTCATCTACCGCCGGGACGAGCTCCTCGCCCACGAACTGTGCCATGCCGTGCGCGGCTGCATGGAGGACGAGACCTACGAGGAACACTTCGCCTACATGACCTCGGACAGCGCGTTCCGCCGCTGGACCGGCAACTGTTTCCGGCGGGAATGGGACGCGATCGCGTTCCTGATCCCGGTCGTGCTCCTCCTCGTCGTGCAGATCGTCGTGTACGCCGGGCTCCTGAACGTCCCGCTCTGGCCGTTCTGGATCATCGCTTTCGCGTTTCCCGCGTTTCTGATCGTCCGGAACATTCCGGAACGCCGCACATTTTTCGCCGCCCGCGCGAAGCTCAAGAATAACGGTTTCCCGAACCCGGACGCCGCGCTCTTCCGCATGACCGCGGATGAAATCCGCACGCTCGCCCGCACGCCGGACGACCGCATCGAATCCTTCCTTCAGGACAAATCCCGCGCCGAACTGCGCTGGCAAATCCTGATCCAGCGCTTTCACCACCCGCAAACGGAGCCCACGCATGAAAACAGTTTCCCGGAATGAACTTGCCCGTTTCCTCGACCGGATCCTCGAACTCGAACTCTGGCCGGACGACCCGTCCAACAACGGACTTCAGTTCGCCGGGGACGCTGAGGTCGCGAAAGCCGTCTTCGCGGTCGACGCCTCCGCCGAACTCTTCTGCAGGGCCGCCGATCTCGACGCCGGATTCATCTTCGTGCATCACGGCATCTCCTGGGGATCCGGCATCCGCCGCATCGACGGCATCCTGGCGGACCGCATCAAGCTGCTCGCCGCAAACGGCATCTCCCTCTACGCAGCCCATCTCCCCCTCGACGCGAATCCGCGGTTCGGGCACAATGCGCGTCTTTCGGACATGATCGGGCTCACCGACCGCCGCACCTTCGGCACATATCACGGGAAACACATCGGATTCCGGGGCGTCCTGCCCGAAGCAAAGACCGTTTCCGAGCTCGCGCAGATCCTCGACAAAGCCCTCCCGTCGAGCGGCCCGTTCGGATTCGTCGGCGATCCTTCGCAGTCCGTGAAGACCGTCGGCGTGATTTCGGGCGGCGGCGCCTGGCCGGAACTTTTCGACGAGATCGCGCCGGAGGACCATGTGGACTGCCTCGTTACGGGCGAAGCCACGCACGAGGTCTTCCACCCTGCGAAGGAAAGCGGGACCTCCATCCTCACGCTCGGACATTACCGCTCCGAAACGCCCGGCGTTTTCGCCGTCATGGACCTCGTGAAGTCGAAATTCGGCATCGAGACCGCGTTCGTCGACATACCGACCGACATGTGACGGCACGTCCGTGAGCGGAGAAAAAGCTTTCCCCACACAGACGGTTCAGGAAGCAGGATAGGACAAATCCGGAAAATCGGGAACGGGATGCCCTTTTTCATGCGGCATCCGCGGACCTCATCCGTGTCCCCGGACAGGGATCAGCGGCGGCGGTAGATGCGTTGGACCTCCTGGTAGAAATCCAGCAGCCGGTCGGTGATGATGTCCCAGGAATAATGTTCCCGCGCCTCGGCGGCGGCGGCGTCCGTGATCCTGCCGCGGAGATCGGCGTCCTCGTCCAGTTTCCGGATCAGGGCCGCCCATTCGTCGGGCGCGCCTTCCGCAGGCGCAAAGAAGCCTGTTTCCCCGTCGCGGATCAGCGTCTTGAGTCCGCCGACCGGCGAAGCGATGACGGGCACGCCTGCGCTCCAGGCCTCCAGCACCACGATGCCGAACGGTTCGTGCAAGGACGGCAGCAGGAAAGCCGACGCGGCATGATAGGCAGCGGGCAGCATGGAGGAGTCGGGCGTCACGCCGTTGATCATCGTCACACGGTCCGTGAGGTTCATGAGGCGGATCTTCTCGCGGAGCTTGTCCATATACCATTCCGCGGTCGGGGCGCCGATCAGCACGAGATGCCACGGCTCGCCGAGAAACGCAAGGATCTCGGGAAGCATGAGCTGGTTCTTCTGATAGTCGATGCGGGAAACGCAGAGCAGTATCTTGCGGTCAGGACGGATCCCGACCTGTTTCCGGAAATCGTTGCCGCCGTACTCATGGAAGTATTCGTAATTCACGCCGTTCGGGAGATGGATGATGAGCTTGCCGGGGAAGTGCTCCTTCGCGGGCTGAAGCTCGTTTTCGCCGACGCATACGATGCCGTTCGCGTACTTCAGGGGGTCGATCCTGCGGCCCAGCAGACGATCCATGATATTGCCGTACGGGATCAATCCTTTCAGGGGTTCCACCATCTGCTTGATCTCCGCGGCCGGCACATCGAAATATCCGCCGTGAAGCGTCATGACATACGGGACATGAAGCTGCCGGGCGGCGGCGCGGACCGCAATGGCCATCCGGCCCGAAGTATGACAGTGCAGGATGTCGAATTCGCCTTTTTTCAGCGCCTTCCGAAGTTTCGGCACGACAGGGTTTCCGCCTTTCTTATCGAGAATACGCACCTTTTCCTTTGAAAGCGGAAAATACGGATACCGATAGCCGAAGCGGTGGATCTGAATTGAATTTTTGACCTCGTCCTGAACAGGAGAAAGCGCTTTTGTCGCAAAGATTTCGGACGGATTCCCCTTCTCCTGCAGGGCACTGGTCGTATTCCAGACCACGCTTTCCGTACCGCCCCATTCAGAAAACGCAAAGCGGCGGATGATTTGAGCCGTTCTCATGATGAATCTGCAAACTCCGAAGACGATGTGGATAAAGACTTTTATATTAATGTACATCAAAGGACGAAAAAAACAAGAAAAAAAAAGAGTTTCGTACCAAAAAAAGAAAAACTTTTCTTTGCCCGGCGGACGAAGAAACGGACAGACGAAATCCGTAAAAAGGGCCCGTATTCTCCATTCTTCACAAAAAATACGGTTTTCCGCTAAGATTTCGGACGGTCCGGGGGACTAATCATAGGAAAACGGTTTTACAGCCTGTGCATTCAATCTTCACCTAGGTCATAAGGAGACACCCCATGAAAAAAACGTTATTTTACACCGCCCTCTGCGCCGCGAGTCTTGCGCTCCCGGCGTTCGCCGACGATGCCGCCGACCAGAAGGCCGCGGCTGCTGAAATGAACCGTCAGGGATTCAATCTTTTCGACACCGTCTGCAAGGCGGACGCGAAGAAAAACATGTTCATCTCGCCATACAGCATCGACGGCGCGTTCGGCATGGTCTATTGCGGCGCAAAGGGCACGACCTCCGACGAAATCCGCAAGACGCTCGGCCTGCCCGAGGATCCCGCGAAATGCGGCGCGTTCTTCAATGAGCTGGCGAAACAGTACGCCGAGGCGGAAAAAACCGAAATCCTCGTCTCGAACTCCGTCTGGACCGACACAAAGCAGAACGTTCTGCCCGAGTTCACCGAGATGATCAAAAAGTATTATGGCGGAGCGTTCTACAAGGAGGACTTCGGGCAATCCGCGAAAGTCGCGGCGAAGATTAACGCCTACGTCGAAGGCCGCACGAAAAACATGATCAAGGACCTGCTCACGCCCGACTTCTTCAGCAAGGACACGTCCATGGTCCTGCTGAACACGCTGTACTTCGAGGCGAAGTGGGCAAACCCGTTCCCGAAGGACGACACGAAGCCGATGGTCTTCACCCAATTCGGCGGCACGGAAAAGGAAGTCCAGATGATGTTCCAGAAGAGCAAAGGCATCAACTACTGCTCGGCGCCTCAGGACAACGTCCACGCGATCGTCCTGCCCTATGAAAACCGCCGCTTCGAGCTGGTCGCCCTCATGCCGATCGACGGCGGGACCGACCACGGCGAAGCCGCGCTGAAGACGATCACCGCCTCCATCGGCGACAAGCTCGATTCCTGGCTCGAACGCCGCGCCCGCGGCGAAACCCGCGTCTGGCTGCCGAAGACCGACCTGACCTGCAAGCTCGACCTCAACAAGACCCTCCAGGGACTCGGCATGAAGACCCCGTTCTCCAACTTCGCCGATTTCTCCGGCATCGACACAGAGGAAGCGCTCAAGATCGAAAACGTGGTGCACAAGACTGCGTTGAAGATGGACGAAGTCTCCACGAAGGCGGCGGCCGCGACCGCCATCGGCATGGCCAGGATCACCTCCATCGGCATGCCCGATCCGGTGAACGAATTCCGCGCCGACCGTCCGTTCCTCGTGCTCATCCGCGACATCCAGACCGGACTCATCCTCTTCATGGGCCGCGTCAACGACCCCGGCGACGCGAAGTAATCTTTTGCTTCAATAAAAACAGGCGGCTGTCACGAATCCGGTGACAGCCTCTTTTTTTTGAACCACTCATTTCCCGCCGGAGAAAAGATCCTTCTCTCCGGCGTTTTTTCGAGCCGGGGACGGATCAGACTGCGAGCTTTCGGCGGAGCGCCCGTTTTGTCCACACGAAACGCATGAGCATGGCCAGATATTGCACGATCACGCGGCCGGAGAGCTTGCTTTCCCCCTGTTTGCGCATGGCGAACGTGATCGGATGTTCCAGGACTTTGTCGCGTCCGGTAAGGGAAAGCAGGAACGCCAGTTCGAGCATGATCTTGAAGCCTTCCGGCGAGAGGCAGGATTTCACGCGGTCGAAGGCATCCCGGCGGATCGCGAAGAAGCCGGACATCGGGTCTTTCAGCGTGATCCCGAGCGCGAGCCGGGCGGCAAACGCCGCGCCGTCACTGCACATCACGCGGAAGAGATTCCATTTTTCCGTAAACCCGCCGCCTGGCACATGCCTGGACCCGATCACCATGGACAACGCCGGATCGCGGTCGAATTCTGCAAGAAGCCCGGGAAGGTCCTCCGGCCTGTGCTGGCCGTCGGCATCCATGCAGACCAGGATTTCGCCCTTTGCTTTCGAAAAGCCGTGCACCACGCTGGGCGCGAGCCCCCTGACGCCTGGATTCTGTTCCACGCGAACGGGTGTCCGCACCGTTTTCGCGGTTTCCAGCGCGGCCTCCTCCGTGCCATCGGGGGAATGGTCGTCGGCGACAATGATCTCGAGTCCGGGCAGACCGAGGGCGTCAAGGGCGCGGAGCATCGGCGGGATGCTGTCCCTCTCTTTGAACGTGGGAAGAATTACGGAAGCGGAGATCATTCAGCCGCGACGCAATCGGGATGAACCGGAAGGAAAAGAATCAGCCTTCGGCGAGATACGCCTCGTGCATCTTGAAAATCTTCTGAATCGAAGCCTGGCAGGTCGGGACATCTTCGGCCTTGGCCGCGGCGTTCAGCTCTTTGGCCAGAGCGAAGAGGTCCATGGCACCCATATTCTCACAGTAGCCGAACATGGTGTGCGTGATGATCCTGAGTTTCTGGAAGTCGGAGTCGACGCCTTCCTCCTGCAGATCGACGCAGGATTTGTCGAATTCCTTGATGAATGCCTCGTAGAATTCCTGGATTTCGTCGTCTTCGAGCTCAAGAAGCTCTTTCAAATGGGCAGCGATATCGGCTTTCATGATTCGGGTGTCCTTTTATTGAATACGAATTTCGTTTCGTTTAATCCGCAGTTGGTCTCGTACGACACGTATTGCGTGATCGCCTTGATGATCTGAATCCCGCGTCCGCTGGTGGCGAAGAGGTTTTCCTCCTCCTCCTTCTTGTCTCCGGAACCGTTCTCCGTGGTGAAGAGCTGGGGGTCGTTGGTCTCGCGGGTCCCGGTGATGTCCCACTTGCCGCCGCGTTCGGCGCCCTGAAGCACCAGGTCTCCGTTCTCCATGCCGATGCTGACGTAGATAAGGTCGGGAGCCTTTTTCTTGTCGTGGTTGCCGTGGATGACGACGTTGTTGAGGTATTCGTGGACGCAGAGGTCAATCTCCGTGCTCTGACGCACATCGTCGGTAATGGCGGAAAACTCCCGGGCGATCTTGTCGACTTCGGGGAGCGTGGCGGGAATGACGCGCTCCAGCATGCCCTTGCGGGCGGAACGTTTCTGGAAGGCGACGATGGTAAAATCGTCCGGCGCCTTGTCGAATCCCATCTTCGCCATCATGCCCTTGACGCGGTACGGCAGGGCGACGACGTTCGGGTTGTCGAGCTGGCACTGGATGATGGAGTGCAAATCCTCCTCGTCCATGGTCTGGCCGTCCTCGTTGTTCATGTCAAGCACGCCGTCGGTCATGGCGACGAAGATCGTGTCGTCGTCGAAATCGCAATCGTAGTTTTCGGATTCGGGAAAATCGGCGTCGGCCATCCATCCCAGGGGCATGCTGCCTTTCTTCGTGTCGCTTATGGTCACGGTCTTTTTGCTCGGAGAGGCGAAAAGCATGCCGGGGTGGCCGGAGGAATGCAGGGAGATATGGTTGTTCTTGAAGTCGATGATGGCGGCGAGCGCGGTCATGTAATTCTTGCTCTGAAGGTCCTCGCAGAAGAATTTGTTGAGGCGGGTCATGAGCTCGTGAATCTTGATGTCGTTGTCGCGCAGCGTCATTTTCAGCCAGGACTGCACCGCCGCCATGTACAGTGCGGCGGAAAGGCCGTGCCCGGAGATATCGCCGATGAAGAAAAGGTATTTGGAGTCGCCGAACGGGATGATTTCATAGAGGTCGCCGGAGACATGCATGTATGGCACATAGATCGAGGAGAACAGCACGTCGTCGTTGCAGATGCACCAGCTCGGGAGCAGGACTTTTTGAAGTTCGCCGGCAAGGGCGCGCTCCTCCTCCATCTGGTCGCTGTATTTGTGCGCCATGAGCTTCTGGCGGTACGTTGTAACGACTTCGGTGATCTTCTGGATCAGCGTCTTTTTCCCGACGGCCTTGTTCAGGTAGTAGGTATTGGCATCCCAGGTGATCTGGTTGAGCATGGTCATGTTCTTGTCTTCGACCATGCTGGTGAGGAAGATGATGGGGCGTTCGGGATCGGTGGCGCGGATGAGCTTGCGGAGTTCGAATCCGTCAATGCCGGGCATAATGACGTCGAGCAGCAGAATGTCGAAATACTGTTCCTTGAACTTCTGGAGGGCGTCGACGGCGTTCGTGCAGGTCACAAGTTCAAAGCCGTCCCCCTTCAGGCAGCCGCGAATGATCATCAGGTTCGCCTCAACGTCATCAACGGCCAAGACTTTGATCACATCGCTCATAGTAAACTCCGGGAAAGATCAGCGTGGGTTGTCTTTATGTTCAGGTTTTCTCAAACCGTGTTCACCAAACAAAAATCGCCATAATATATACTCCGACATGACAGCTTTCAACCCGTTTTCTTTAAAAAAAAGCATCTTTTTTGAGTATTTCCCCGATTCGAGGTTGAATTGAGTCCGTTTTTGACTATATTAAACTGAAGATATAGTGTCCGTTCTCCCCTTTCCTCTGGATTTCAACACCGCACCGTCCGTTTTTTCTATGCCTCGCATTCGTTTCGTCAACCAGTATGCCGGAATCATCGGCGGCATTGAACGCTATATGGAGCGCACCGCACTGCTTCTGCGGCAGAACGGTTTCTCGGTCGACTGCTGCTATGAGGAAAAAACGCAGGACACCGAACGCTTCCTCTCCGCATTCGACCGTGCGGAAACGATTTCCGAATCGATCGGACGGGGCGACGGGTATGATCTGACGGTCCTGCACAAAGTCCGGGACGCAGCCGCGGTTCGCGCCTTGCGGAATGCAGGCAGAACGGCTGTCTTCATCCATGACCACGAATACTACTGTCCGCGGCGGTCCTACTACTACCCGGTCACGCGCAGGAACTGTTCCCGGCCATACTGCGAATTCCGCTGCGGATGCTGCGCGATGCTGCGGCGCCCGGCGCCGGACAACACCATCCACGCCAATTTCGGCGGATTCGCCGCGCTCTGGAAGGAAATCCGCGCCTGCGACGAATTCATCGTGCTGTCCGGGTTCATGCACGGCATCCTGGTCCGACAGGGCATCCCCGCGGAGAAGATCAAACGGATCCCGCCGTCGATCACGCTCCCGCCGGAACCGTCACATTCTGAAGCGAACGACGGCACACCGCGCATCCTGGCGATCGGCCAGCTCATCCGGGGCAAAGGCGTCGATTTGCTCCTCGCCGCCATGCACGGCGTCAAAACGCCCTGCACTCTGGACATCGTCGGGACCGGCAACGACGAAGCATATCTGAAACGACTGGCGGAACCGCTCGGCAAATCCGTCGTATTCCACGGCTACTCGCCGAATCCCGACGACGCGTTCCGCGGCATCCGCGCGGTCGTGCTGCCCTGGCGCTGGCAGGAACCGTTCGGGCTGGTCGGGCCGGAAGCGCTCGCACACGGCGTCCCACTCGCCGGATTCGACGTCGGGGCCATCCGCGAATATCTCGTCGACGGGCAGACCGGCCTGCTTGTTCCGCCCGGAGACACCGGCACGTTGGCAGAAGCGATCGACCGCCTGCTGAACGACCCGGACGAAGCCGCCGCCATGGGGCGCCGCGGACGCAAACTGGTCTCGGACCGGTTCACGGACGACGCGCTGCTGCGCGGCTGGCAGGAGCTCCTGAACAAGAAATAGTTTTCCCATTTTTTTCCAATACCATGAACCCGACATTCCAATCAAACGAAACCTCGTCCCGCCCGGAAGGAAGCATATCATGAGAATCCTCGTCAGCTGTATCCCGTTCGATCACGGCCGGTCCGGCATATCCGTGTACATGCGCCACACGGTCGCAGCCCTGGCGGAGGCAGGCCATGAACTGACTTTGGTCGTGGAGCCAGAGGCGGCCAAAGTTCCCGAGTTCGCCCCGTTTCCGCAGATCGTTGCGCCGAACTGGATCAGCCGTCCGGTCCTGAGCATGCTCTGGCACCTGTTTTTCCTGCCGTTCCGGATCAGCAAACGCAAGTACGATCTTTTCTTCATTGCCGCCGCCAACCGCCGTGCGGTGCTGTTCCGGCCCGTGCCGACGGTCGCCATCGTCCACGACCTGGCGGCGCACCGCATGCGGGAGAAATACGACCGGTTCCGCACGCTTTACCAGACCGTCATCCTGCCGTTTTTCACGAAACGTGCGGAGTTTCCCGTGGCGATCAGCGAGTCGACGGCAAAGGACATGGTGCAATACATGAACCTGCCCCGCGAACGCATCACGGTAAGCTGGAACGGACTGTCGCTCCCCAAAGAGAAGCCCGCGGAAGGCTGGATCAAGCGGAATGGACTGGAACAAGGCGGCTATCTGCTCTACATCTCCCGTTTGGAATACCCCGCGAAGAATCAGCACCGCCTGATCAAAGCTTACGAAAATCTTCCGCAGGAAATCACCGGACGCTATAAGCTGGTGTTATGCGGCGCGGACTGGCACGGAGCCGATGTCATCCATGCCCGGGCGGAGCAATCGCCTCTGCGTGACCGGATCATCCTGACCGGATTCATCGCGAATGAAGACCTGAAGGAAGCCTATTGCGGTTCGGCAGCATATGTGTTCCCGTCGCTTTTCGAAGGGTTCGGACTGTCGCTGATCGAGGCAATGCACTACGGAGTGCCGTGCGCCTGTTCGGAAACATCCTCGCTCGGCGAAATTGGACAGGGCGCCGCTCTACTGTTCAACCCGGAAGCCCCCGCCGCGATCGCGAATGCGCTGACCCGCCTGCTCGGCGACCCGGAACTTCGCGAAGAACTGAAGGAAGCCGGGACCCGCCGCGCAGCCGAATTCACCTGGACCAAACATGTCGAAAGGATCATCCATGCAGTCGAATCCTCCCGTCCATGAAAAAGCGCGCCCGGTCGTGCTCGGAATGCATTTCGACGCTCTGACCGTGCCGCAGGCGCTCGACCGTTTTTTCGAACTCGCCGCCATGCCGCCCGGACCGCGCGGATGCCGGATCGCCGCGACCGTGAACGTCGACTTCATCGTGAACACTTACTGCGCCACGAGAAGCACGCCGCGCACCCCCGCGCTGGCCGCTGTGCTCCGGCGCGCGGAACTCGTCATCGCCGACGGCATGCCGCTGGTCTGGCTCAGCCGTCTGATCGGCACGCCGCTGCCGGAACGCGTCACCGGCGCCGACCTGGTCCCGCTGATCGCGGAACGCGCCGCAAAAGAACATGTGAAACTGTACTTCCTCGGCGGGACCGAACAGTATACGCGCAGCGCGGCGGAAATCCTGACGAAACGTTATCCCGGATTGGAGATCGCCGGGATCGATACGCCGTTCGTGAAACTGGATGCCCCGGACGCCGAAAAAACCGACCTTGAAATCTGCCGCAAAATCAATGAATCCGGCGCATCCATCCTGCTCGTCGGTTTCGGCAACCCGAAGCAGGAGATTTGGGCGGAACGCAACCGCGCAAACCTGAAATGCGGCATCGCAATCGGCATCGGCGGAACGTTCAACTTCATCGCGGGCGCGGTAAAACGCGCCCCCGACTGGATGCGTCACAGCGGCACGGAGTGGATCTTCCGCATCATCCAGGAGCCGGGTCGTCTGTGGAAACGCTACGGCTTCGGGCTGCTGGTCTTCAATACCCTGGCGCTTTTCGCGTTCCTGAACAGGCCGCGCAGGGGCGGAGTGAATGTCGCGCCGATCCCGGACACCCCCGGAGTCCTCGCGTCTTCCGGACGCGGACGCTTCTCGCCGGAAGCGCTTCAGACCATTCTGGACGCAGCTGCGGACGGTCCGGTCAAAATCAGAAACCTCAGCGGCCGCCAGCGCCGCCAGCTCCGGGCGCACCGGATGATCGACCTGCTCGCATCGGATAACAGCCATGATTGACCTGAAAAAGACATTCGCGCCGCTGAAGAAGGACTGGAAATGCACGGCCATTTTTGCCGTGGCATTCGCGTTTGCCTGCTGGCAGTCCGCACACCAGATACGCTCCGAATGGGGCGGCGCGGCTGCCCTGCTGATCCTGCTGGCATGCCTGATCCATCTGGCCTTGACGGCAACCCCGTCCCCGGCAAAGACGGGCGGCTTCCCCTGGCACAAGGCCGTGGCATGGCTTCTGGCCGCCGCCGCGCTTGGGCTCCTCTTCCTGCCGTGGTTGAATCCCGATGCACCGGAGATCAAGTTCGGCGCCTGGTTCCTTCTTTCGCTCGGGACGCTCAGCCTCTTCTGCGGCCTGAAGCCGATGCTGTACGGATTCGTGCCTTTGCTCGTGTGCTTTCTCGCTGTTCCGTTCCGAGAACAGATCGTGTTGTATTTGAGCTACCCGTTCCGAATGGTGTCCACGGTGCTTTCGGTCGGATTCCTGCAGATGTTCGGGATGAAGATCGAAAACGACATGACGACGATCTGCATCGAGGGACTCGACATCGCCATCACGGACGCATGCAGCGGCATCCAGCAGTTCGAGGTGATGATCCTGGTGGCGTTCTGGCTGACAATGGCATGGAAAAGGCCTTTTTTCTGGCGATGCATCCACTATGCATTCCTGATCCCCTCCATCATCGTGTCGAACGCCGTCCGCATCATCCTGACGATCGTGCTCTTCAAAGCCGGCTTCGATGCGGTATTGAACAACACCTGGCACGAAGGCCTCGGCTACGTTCAGGTCATCCTCACAGTCGCGTTCTTCTTCCTCGTCGGATGCCTGCTCCCGGAAAATGGCGAGGCCATGCTTTCCGGCGGACAAAGGGAACCGGCTGAAAGCAAAGACGCCAATCGGAAAACAGGAAAGGCGGCCGAACAATGAAAAAGACTGGTAACAGCAAATCCGACGTTGTGCCCGTCCCCGCAGCCGACGCCGCGGCGGCGTCCGTCCGGCTTTGGAAACGTCTTGTCTGCGCCTTCCTGGCCGGGATCCCGTTCTTCTGCATGCTGCCATACACAGTCCATTCCTGGATCTCGTCTCCGATGGACCGCATGAACTGGATCTTCCATCTCGCTTTTCTGCTGCTTGCCGCATGCGCCATGCCGGCCATGAAAGACTCCGTGAAGGAACTGAAAACGTCTGGGCTCCGGGGTGACAGGATGGCGCTGCTTTTCATCTTCGCATCCGCCTTGCTGTACGGCGTCGGCGTCATGCGGCAGATCAACATGATCCGGCTTCTGGCCGGGATGTGCTTCTGGTGGGCGGGCGTTTGGTTTTTCTTCGGATGGAGGGGGGCCTGGACGGCGCTGCCGGCGTTCGTTGTGCTTGCGCTGGGATGCACCAGTTCGACGTTCGTGCTGTGCAATTTCTTTCTCATAAGCCCGCAGACGGCTCTCTATCTGAAGCTTGGAGTCGCCATCCTCTGCGCGGTCCTCTGCACAGTCGTCATGCTCACCGACTACGTGATGAAATTCGAAGTCCTCTGCTGGTTTTTCGTTGCCGCCCTGATTCTGTTCTGTTCGGAGATCATCCGTGCAGGCGACAAGACCGCCCCGCCGTTTCTGCCCGACCCGGCCGCCTCCATAACAGGCTTTACAACGAGGGAAATACCACTTTCGGAAACCACCATCCGTTTTTTTGAAGGCGCCGAGGCACATCAATACGCCATCACCGACGGCATCATCTATTGCGATATCCTGAAAGTGAAATGCGGAAACGACATCCATAAGATTCATCCGGCCAGCCATTGCATCCGCTCCGGCGGCGCGGAGATTCTCTCCGAATCCGTCACCATGCACACCTTGCCGGACGGACGCAGTCTGCCCGTGACGGAAGTAATATCCAAATTCAGGGGAATGAACGTCCTCACGTTTGTGTGGTACACCGGCCCCCGGGAAACGACCGGCAGTTTCTACACGTTCCGGCGCAAATGGTCCTCCTCGGAGCAATGGTTTTCCTATCAGGCCGCAACGGAAATCTATCACGGCAATAAGGATGCCGCCCGCAGATTCCTGCTGGACCTGCTGTCGAAATATTGACCGCCGCCGCTCCTGACGACGCACCAGTTTCATTGTTTTCTCGTTTTGGGGACTTGCTTTTTCCACCGGACGGTGTATAGTTATGGATGCAATCTGTCACATGGGGGTGTCCCGGTTTCGACTGGTCGCGCTGAACGTCAACTGCATACCGAGGATGATCGTTGGCCTCGTTAATCATCGGTCAACCAAACAACTGCGAACGAAGAGTACGCACTCGCTGCCTAATTAGCTGCGGCGACGTCTTCTCCCCGACGGGCGCTGGGGGAACAAGGCGATAATCCGCGTCCTGGTTCTTATGGTTCTTCCGCCGCCGTGGAACGAGATTTCAGACGGAACAGTCGCAAAGAAGCCCGTTTGCCGGCTCTCGGCGCGACGATAAGCATCAAAGGCAAAACATGTATGTAGACGTTGCCGCTATGCCTTCTCAGGACAGGGGTTCGACTCCCCTCACCTCCACGATAATACCGTCGGCATTGCCGTTGTTGATCGTTCCGGTGACATTGATGCCGACAGCGGTTTCTTTGGGCGCGGCGGTTTGAATTACGCCGGAAACGTTATCGATCGATCCTGCGTTGACCTCTCCGGCAATGATATAACCCCGTGTGCATTTTTCTTCGATCTCAGGATAATAGCCGTCACTATAGATGGAACCCGCGGTCAGGATCCCGACTTCGATTTGACGGTAGTTGCGGAGTTCGCCGGATATCGTGATCTCGTGATCCGGCTGCATTTCCGTGCCGAGTATACCGTAGTTCGTGACGTTTCCGGTAACCTCAAACTCCCTGGCGGTGATCACGGTGTTGTCACGCGCCTCCGCCGTGTCGTCCTCGTTGGCGTTCTGGAGGTCGCCGACGACGATCAGTTTTCTCTTCGTGGCATCGATGATGCCGTGGTTGGTGATTGCGCCATTGATGGTGGCATGGTCGCTTACGACGGTGATCGTGCCGGCGTTGCCGACCGTGGAGCCCTGCAGGGTGGTGCCCGCATTGAGATTGATCGTGCCCGTCTTCGCGTTCGTGACCGCACCGACGGTCAGAGCGCCGGAGACATCGTCGGCGTTGCTGATGTTGAGTGTGCCGCTGTTCGTGATCGAGCTGGTTCCTCCGGTCACGGTCCCGGCGACATCAAACTGGCCATCGGCATTGTTGACGATGTCGCCCGTCAGCGTCATGCCGGCGCCGGAGAATAGTAACATGCCGCTGTTCTCGAACGACGTGACACTGACCGGGGTGGGCAGCGCAGCCTCGCTGTAGACAGCAAAGGTGCCGCCGTTGATGATTGTCCCCGCGTTGATGGATGCGCCTTCAACAAACCCGGTTACGATTGGATCATCAATATAGATGACAGCGAAGAGACCGGTCGCGTTGTTCGTGATGGTGCCGGTGGACTCGATGATTCTGGTGGAGAACCCGCCATTGTTCACGATGTCGGACACAGTGATCTTACCGGCTGTAATCAGGCTGTTTTCAATGTCGGTTCCGATGTTGTTTATGGAAGCGGCCTTGATCCAGCCATTGGTACCGACATTGATCTTGGCGGGAACAACTATTTCGGCGCTTCCGTTGTTGATCGTTCCGGTGACATTGATGCCTACACCGGTTTCTTTGGACGTGCCGGTCATGATTATGCCGGAAACGTTATCGACCGATCCTGCGTTGATCTCTCCGGCATCGATAAAACCCCGTGAGCCTTCTCCTTCAACTTCAGATTGAATGCTGTCATTCAGGATGGAATCCGCGGTCAGAATCGTGGCTTTGAGGTAGTTATAGGTGCTGAGTGAGCCGGAAACAGTCATCGTGTTAACCGGTATGCTTTCTCCGCCGATCGCACCATAGTTCAAGACGTTTCCGGTAACTTCAAGCTCCCTGGCTTTGATTACGCTGGCATTCCGCACGATTCTCGCGTCGTCCTTGTTGGCGTTCTGAATGTCGCCGGTGACGATCAGTTTTTTCATCAGGGCATCGATGGTGCCGGTGTTGGTGATCGCGCCTTCGATGGTGGCATGGTCGCTTACGACGGTGATCGTGCCGGCGTTGCCGACCGTGGAGCCCTGCAACGTGGTGCCCGCATTGAGATTGATCGTACCTGTCGCCGTGTTCGTGACCGCGCTGGTGGCAGTCAGAGCCCCGGTTTTGTCCAGATTGAACTCGCCGGAGTTGGTGAAACTCTTAACAGCGAAGGCAATCGTGCCTTCCGTCGTGACCGTGCCGGTATTGTTGAACGCGTTGGCGGTAACGGTCGTTCCGACGACCTCTCCGCCGCCTTCGTATTTCACGTTGCTGATTGTGAGATCGGCGGCA
>JBGUKN010000074.1:0-28290 GCA_045114455.1 Victivallales bacterium | reverse complement strand
CGGCGCGGACGGCCGTGCTCGTGAAGTTTTCGGAGGCGATGAGCTCGATGCCGTTGAACTGGCGGTCGGCTTCCTTGTCGATCAGCGAGGCAATCTCCGGGTCGGCGGAACGGACCGCCGCGATGTCGTCGTAGGTGCGCTTTTCGAGGATTTCCAGACGGCGCACGTGGCGGGCGTCGCCGGAAAACGGAGTGGAAAGCCACACTTCAATGAGCTCCTTCATCTTCGCCTCGTCCATGTAGTCGGCGGGAAGAACCAGCACGTTCGAACAGTTGTGGGCGCGGCTGGCGGCGGTGTTCTCCTTGCAGAACGCCACGACGGCGCGGACGCCGTGGAAGCGGTCGGCGGTGATGACCATGCCCGCGCCGCTGCGGCAGAGCAGGATGCCGAGCTGGATCTCGCCCTTGGAGACGGCCTTCGCCATCGCGGATCCGAACACCGAGTAGTCGTCCCCGGCATCATACACCGTGGGGCCGAAGTCCTTCACAGTAAACCCCTTGCCTTCGAGGAACGGGATAAGTTTCGCTTTCAGTTCGAATCCGCCGTGGTCGGCGGCGATGCCCATGGTCAGCCCCTTGGAGCCGTACCAGTCCGTGATCTTGTTCATTTTTGTTTCCTTATTGATTGGCTGTTTGCCGTTGAAAAAAGCATGTCCTGCGCCCGTTTCCGCCTCAGTTGCGTTTGAAACGGAAAATAAGCCCATATAATATACAGCATTTTCCGGAAATAACCAGTCGTTTCCCTCTCTTTTTATAGGGTTTTTCGCACACGGACGGGGAATGCCCGGCGCAACGCATTCTCCCTCCGGAACAAACATGCCGTCCGCCCTGCCGACCTGTTCCTGTTTCACTGAGCACAAAAGACCGGATCGCACCGATTCTGTCGACCGTACGGCTTCTATCGGTCTTATTCTTCTCCCCGAAAACATTTTTTTCATGGATCCCGCCATTATCTGCCGACATCAACGAATGTTTTTTTCGCGTTTTCAGACGGCAAAAGGGCCGGAAAGGGGGGTCAAAACGGGGTCAAAACGGAAAAAAACAAAAAAAATCGAAAAAAAATCGAAAAAAATGCGAAAAAAGGCTTGAAAAATGGAGGACACAGGGTAAATTAGGGGAAGAAAGGTGAAAATAGGGGCTTCACGGGGAAGCCGCCGGCAATCTCGAAACCGACCATGGCAAACGACACGAAAACAACCTCAAGTTTCTGCATTCTGAGCGGCAACTGCGAGTACAAACTCGACAGTCAGCACCGTGTCGCCGTGCCTTCGGATTGGCGCAGCCAGTCCCCGACCGGTTGTTTCGTGCTCATGCCAGGGCGCGACCGCACGCTCCAGCTTTACTCGGAAGAAATCTACGACGAGCGCATCGGCTCCAAGCTGAACGCCCTTTCGCCTTCGAACAAGGAAGACCTCATGAAACTGCGCCAGTTGGGCGCCCGCACGTTCAAGCTCCAGTGCGACAAGCAGGGCCGCATCCAGATCCCGCAGATCCTGATGGATTTCGCCCAGCTCGACGACACCGTCGCGTTCATCGGATCCGGCAACTTCGGCCAGATCATGGACGGCGCACGCTGGAAAGCCGAATTCGAGGCCTTCAACGAGACCGGCGACAGCTTCCTGGACGTACTGGACTAAGGAGACCGCGGCATGACGCAGACCATGAACATACAGGAAAACAGGACGGAAGCCCCGAAGCACATCCCCGTGCTCCCGGAGGCCGTCTGCTCCTTCCTCGCGCCCGAGGGCCGCACCGTCCGCCGCATCGTCGACGGCACCGTGGGCTACGGCGGGCACAGCGCGCTGCTCCTGAAATGCAAGCCCGAAGCGGAACTGCTCGGGCTCGACCGCGACGAAGACGCCCTGGCAGCGGCGCGCGAACGCCTCGCATTCGCCGGGGACCGCGTTCACCTCATGCACTCCGACTACTCCCGCATGGCCGACCGCGCGGCTTCACTCGGCTGGGACAAGGTCGACACCATACTCCTTGACATCGGCGTGTCCTCACGGCAGATCGACGACGCGGAACGCGGCTTCTCGTTCCGGTTCGCCGAAGCCCCGCTGGACATGCGGATGGACCGCTCCCGCGGACGCACGGCCGCGGACATCGTCAACACGCAATCAGAAGAGGATCTCGCTTCCATATTCCGCGACTACGGCGAAATCCGGGAGGCACGCCGCCTCGCCCGCCGCATCGTCGAACTCCGTCAAACAAAACCCTTCCTCACCTGCGGGAATCTGGCCGACGTCTGCGACGACGTTCTCGGCGGCTTCCACCGCAGAGGCGGACGCAAAGGTCCGCCCGCTCCCACCCTCGCGTTTCAGGCCCTCAGGATCGCCGTCAACGGAGAACTCGACGAACTCCGCGACGGACTCCAGGCGGCAGTCGATCTCCTGGCCCCCGGCGGCCGCATGGCGGTCATCAGCTTTCATTCGCTCGAAGACCGCATCGTCAAGAACTTCATCCGGGAAATGGCCATGAACTGCAAATGTCCGCCCGGCACGCCGGTCTGCATCTGCTCCTGGCGGGCAGTCCTGAAACCCCTGACCAAAAAGCCCGTGGAGGCCGACGAACGCGAGCTCGCCGCCAACCCGCGGGCCGCCTGTGCGAAATTGCGCGCTGCTGAAAAACTTTAACCATAAACGAGAGAACGGAGCGAACACATGAACAACTTCACCAAAAAGACCAGTCCCCCGGACAGCGGAACCGGGACCGGACGGACCGAGACGCACTGGGTCGCAAGCCTGATCATCACGATGGCGATGATCATGAGCATCATCTTCGCCGCATTCTGGGCCCGGGTGCACCTGAACGACAAAACCGAACAGCTTGCACGCGAGGCCAGCGAGATCAGAAGGCAGATCGACGAGAAACAGACGGAGATCCAGAACCTCAGGATCGAGATCGCCAAGCTCGAATCCCTGGAAAACATCAATGCGAAAATCCGCCAGTACAATCTCGCGCTCCGCGCCGTCAATCCGAGCCAGATCCGCTACATGAAACGCTTCGAAGGACAGGTCACCGTACCGTCCCTCTATGGCGGCGACACCCGCGTCGCGGACACCTCCACCAGCACGAAGCAGTCCTCCGCCGAAGAACTACAATAATCTGAAACCGCAACCCCGCACACAGAAAGGACGCCTGACATGACTTTGTTCCGTTCCATGGCCATCCGCATGGCTCTCGTGTACATCCTGCTCATCTGCGGGTTCGGTTACGTCGCCCGTGTGCTCTATTCCGTTCAGATCACACGTCACGGCGAACTCTTCGAAAAGGCGCAGAACACCTACACGACCCGGATCGAAACGCACGGCACGCGCGGCGAAATTTACGACTTCGGCGGATCGCTCCTCGTTGGAAACCAGCCCACGATGGACATCATCGCCGACCCGGCGAACATCTACATCCTGAACAAGAACGACAAGGACAAGACCGAGACCGAATGCCGCATGATCGCCGACTTCTTCGAAAAGCACTGCGAAAACGTGAAATCCGACGAGATCTTCCGCAGGCTGAGCCGCCGCACGTTCACGGCCACGGACGCAAACGGCGAAAAGGTCGAACGGGAATGCCACTACGCAGTCATCGCGACCGGAGTCAAGTACGAGACGGCGAAAATTCTCAAGGAAAAGGTCAAGGAACTTTCCTTCCACGGCATCTCCTTCACCAGCTCCTACCGCAGGAACTACCCGAAAGACACGATGCTTGCGAACATCCTCGGCCTCACGAACGTCTCCTACGATACCTTCGTCCCCATCCAGGGCATCGAACGCTCCCTCAACGACGCCATGACGGCCACCTCCGGCTCCAAGGTCTACGAACGCGCCAGAAACGGGCGTTCCGTGACCTACGTCAACAGCAAAAGCGAACCCACGCTCGACGGCTATGACATCTTCCTCACTATCCGCGAACCGCTCCAGGCCATCGTGGAAGAGGAGCTCGACCTCATGTGCGAACGCGTGAAACCGCATGCCGCGTGGGCGATCCTCGTCGATCCCGAAACCGGCGACGTCCTCGCCGCGGCGCAGCGTCCCACGTTCAATCCGAACGACCGCAGCACGATGACTCCCGAGTCCTCCGCGAACCGGCTTTCCGAACTCGCGCTGGAGCCCGGCTCCATCATGAAGCCGTTCGTGGTCTCCTACGCGCTCGACAAGGGATTCGTGACGCCCGGCTCCATCGTTGACTGCGAACAGGGCGTCTGGAAATATGCGGGCCGTCTCCTGCACGACACGCACAACGTCGGCAAGGTGCCCGTGACCGAAGTCATCAAGCAGTCGAGCAACATCGGCACGGCGAAAATATCGGTCATGATGGGCGCGAAAAACCTCGACGCCGCGCTCCGTTCGTTCGGGTTCGGTCAGAAGACCGGGATCCAGCTCAAACCCGAAACGTCCGGCATCTTCCGTCCCCTCGAAAAATGGGATTCCCTCTCCGTCTCGCGTTTCTGCATCGGCCAGGGCATCGCGGTCTCGCCGCTCCAGCTCGCACGCGCCTACTGCATGATCGCGAATGGCGGCTACAAGGTCAACCTCCGCATTGTGGACCGCATTGAACGCGGCGACGACGTGCGCGTCATGCCTGTGGTCAGGGAACAGAAGAGCATCTTCGCGAACCCAACCACGAGGAAGATGATCACCGACATGATGATCGGCGTCACCGAGGCGGGCGGCACCTGCACGGAAGCCGCCATCGAAGGCTTCCACGTGGCGGGCAAGACCGGGACGGCGCAGAAGGTCATCAATGGCGCGTACTCCAACCGCTACTACGCCTCGTTCGTCGGATTCGTCCCGGCGGAAAAACCGCGTTTCGTCCTGCTCGTCACCTGCGACGACCCCACGGTCGGCAGCCGTTACGGCGGATCCGCCTCCGGCCCCACGTTCAAGGCCATCGCGGAACGCGCGCTTAAATACATGTATGTCCAGCCGCAGCTCTCCAGGGAGGAGTGGCTCGCGGAACGTTCCGCCGCGCAGAAGGCCCTGCACGAACGCAAGGTCCGCGAAGACGCGCTGGTGCAGGCCAGACGCGAAGAACGCGACCGCCAGCTCAAGGCGCAGAAGGCGAAGGAAACGGCGAAAAAGACGGGAACGACCGTCGCCAGCCGCCCGGCATCCTCTGCGAAGTCAACCGTGATCCGGCGTTGATCCGGACATACCAGCTCAGCCTTTTCTCCTTGTACCCGCAAAAATGCTTTCTCCCGTTTTTGCGGGTATTTTTTTCAAAATCGCTTTATTTTCTGAAATGCATCCGCTTTTTTTTCAAAAAAAACGCCGTTTTTGACTTTTTCCGCTTGAATTAAGCTCATTCCGGTTTATTATATAGTAGTAAATATCAAACAAACCGCAACCTTCCCTCAGGAGTTCCTATGAACAAAGTTCAAATCATGCCTTGTCTGGACATGCAGAACGGACGCGTCGTCAAGGGCGTCCATTTCATCGATATCGCCGACGCCGGAGACCCCGTCGCCTGTGCGGAAGCCTACTGCGCCGCAGGCGCGGACCAGCTCGCGCTTCTCGACATCAACGCCACGGTCGAAAACCGCGGCACGCTCCTCGACGTCGTCAAAGCCGTCGCTGCGGCAGCGACCGTCCCGTTCACCGTCGGCGGAGGCATCAGCGACGAGAAGAGCGCGGAGGCCGTGCTTTCCGCGGGCGCCGACTGCATCTCCATCAGCTCCGCGGCTTATAAGAACCGCAAACTCCTTGCAAGCCTGGTCAAGGAATTCGGCGCGAACCGCATCACCGCGGCCATCGACGTCGATGCGAACAACGCCATGCCGTCCGGCTACGAGGTCTACATCAACGGCGGACGCACCGCCACCGGGACCGATGCGCTCGAATTCGCAAAATTCGTCGACGACACCGGCGTCGAAGTCATTCTCCCGACCAGCAAAGCCGGGGACGGCGCACGCACCGGCTACGATCTCCCGCTCATCCGCACCCTCGCCCAGAACTGCCGGGCAGCCATCGTGGCATCCGGCGGCGCAGGGACGATGGAGCATTTCTACGAGGCAGCCGAGGCGGGCGCCTCCATTCTCCTCGCCGCTTCCGTCTTTCATTTCCACATGATCGACATCGGCGAGCTCAAAGCCTACCTCAAATCCAAAGGTCTCCAAGTAAACGCTTAACTTCGCGAGGTGTGACCATGAAGAAGACACTTACCGCCATTTGCTGTGCCGCACTGCTCGCTCCCGCGCTCTATGCCCAGCGCCCCGAGTATGCGACCCTTATCGCCCAGGAAGCCAGAGGAAACGCCGACGCGGCTTTCCGCCTGTATGAACTCGCCCAGCGCGGCCAGCTGTACTCCCGCAAGGACGAAAACGACCGCGCCGCCCAACGCTACCTCAACCGCGCCGCCGAGCTCGGAAGCGTGGCAGCCCGTTATGAATTCGCGTTCTCACGCCTCTCCGGAACGGGTTCGCTCCGGTCCGGACAGAAGACGGCCTTCGAATATCTTCTTGAACTCGCAAAACTTCAGCCGTCCAGGGATTTCTCGCCCGAACAGTATTTCGAAGTGCACGCCCTCATCGGCGAATGCTACGAAAACGGCAAGGGCGTGCAGCCGAACCTCGACCTGGCGTTCCGTTACTACCTGTTCGCCTCCGTCCAGAATGAGAAGGCGCGCCTTGCTCTCGCCCGCATTTTCATGAAAGGCATCGACTCCATCGGACTCAAGGCAAATCTGGACGCCGCGATGTTCGAGTTCTTCGACGTCTTCACGAAAGACGAAAAGCGCATCCCCGAGATCATCGGCATGCTCCGCGGCGCGGGTGAGATCAAGAGCGTGGACGATTCCAACTTGCTTGAGCTCAAGGAACGTGAAAAGGTTGTCAACGTCTTCTCGCAATTCCTGGAGAAGAAGGCCCGTGCGGGCGATCCTGTCGCAGCCTACTTCCTCGCCAGCAACACATTCTCCGGCACGATCTTCCCCAAGGAAGTCCAGAAATCCCTTGAGATTTACGAGCTCGCGGTCCGCTACGGCGACCTGAACGCGGCAATCGACCTCGGCGACATCTATACCTTCGGAAAAGGATTCATCCCTGTCGACGAGGAAAAAGGATATGCCTACTACGACCTCGCACTCGCCTCCACCGAGACGCGCGAGACCGCCGCGAAGCGCATGCTCCGCCACGTCGAAAAGGAAAATGACCCGTACAATCTCTTCAAATTCCTGATCCTCGCAAACGATCTCCGCGGAGCGCGAAACGTGATCCGCAGAAACGTCCAGATGAGCTGGTCTGCCGAAGACATCTATCTGAAGGCAAAGGAATTCAAGGACGGCAAGGTGCGCGCGAAACAGTATGACAAACGCGCGCAGGCCGACTATTTCGAACGCCTCCACATGGCGTCCAACGCCGGATACTTCCTCGCCGTCGAAGATTATTTCCGCGAGGCAGGCAGCCGCGAATACGCACGCATGATCTGGGCGCTCGAACTCGATCCGCATCCCGAAGACCCCGACTGGCTCTACACGCTCTCCGTCTGCTACCGGTCCGGCGGTGAAGAGAACAAGAGCCGCGACTTCAAAAAATCCCTCGACTACATGATCAAGGCCGCCGACAAGGGACATGTGACCTCCATGGATCTCCTGGTCAAGCTCTATACCCGCGGCGGCGCCCGCTACGGCGTGCCGGAGCCCGTGCCCGAACTCGCGCAGAAATACACCGACCTGCTTGTCCAGCACGATTACAAGCTCAAGTATCCGAGCTATTTCAACGCCTATCTGGAAGAGCTTGAAAAGGTCGAGGGCGAGGATTACGATCCCACCAGTCTCGACCCGGCGTTCCGCTCCGTCCAGACCAGCCCTCTCGCCGCCATGGCCCTTTCCAAGATATTCATGACCGGCAACGAGGATTTCAAGGTCAAAAAGGATGAAATGATCGCTTTGATCATGCTCCACGAAGCGGCGGCGAACGGTTACGAACCCGCGGTCCGCGAGCTTACCTCCATTTGCAGGGACGGCATCACCGACGTCTTCTCCGCGAACGCGAACTTCGCAAGGAAATATGAAACTCTGCTGACTTACATCCCGAGATATATTCAAAACGAAGACGGCACTACAACCACGACCGCATCCGCGACCAGGCCCACCGAAGAATCCAGGTCCGACCGCAATCAGCCCAGATTCCCCGTGATCCGTCCCACCATTCCGCGCCGCGGCTGGACGCCCGGCATGATCCCCGGAAGAGGCGGAATGCCCGGCATGGGCCCTGGAATGGGTCCCGGAATGGGCGTAATGCCCGGCACGATCCCCGGCACGATCCCCGGCACGATCCCCGGAACGGTCCCCGGAACGGTTCCCGGAGGAATGCCCGGCACGATCCCCGGCGGCAGGCCCGGCACGATCCCCGGCGGAATGGGCGGCGGCATGCCGCCCGCACCGGGAATGGGCATGCCCGGCACGATGCCGCGCGTCAATCCGGTCAATCCGGTCAACCCGGTCAATCCGGTCAATCCGGTTGAACAGAAGGCCAACGACAAACCGCAGGACAAGCCGGCAGCCGATGAGGGCAAGGAAAAAACCGAACCGGAAAAAACGGCAGCTGACGATGCTCTTGACGAAGGCTCCCTCTAACGCAGGAAAAGTGACGTCCAAATGAAAAAAGTAATGTATCTTCTGACGGCGGCGATCCTTCTCGCCGCCGCCCTTCCCGTCTTTGCACAAAGCGTTGCATCCGGCGGCATCGTGGTCACGGCCGAGGCAAAGAATGCCAACCCGACGCTTGTTTTCACCGGCGGACTGTCCGATCAGGCGCTTTCCGCGAAGATCCTTTCCGACTTCCAGTACTGCGGCTGGTTCACCGTACTGAAATCCGGCAACGCGGCCTATCATGTCTCGGCAAAGGGCAGCCTGCAGGACTTCACGGTCACGATTTCAAACAACGCAGGCGCCGCGATGTATTCGTTCCGCATTACGGACAGCAAGGACGTGGATGCCGCCGCCCACACGGCGGTCGACACGGTGCTGAACAAGATTTTCGGCATCCAGGGTATCTGCCGCTCGAAAATCGTGTTCTCCGCCTACACCAATGCGAAAAACCGCGAGATATTCATCTGCGATTTCGACGGGTCGAACATCAAACAGCTCACGAACTACAACACGCTCTGCCTTCAGCCGGTCTGGGCGCACGACGGAAAGAGTTTCGTCTATCTCCACTACAGCCCCACCTACACGAACCTCATGCAGTACAGCATGGAAAAGGGGCTTTCCCGCAGGCTCGCAGTCAGCGCCGGCGGCTCGCTTTCGCCGGACGGGAACACGCTCGCCATGACCGACAACGTCGACATCTTCACGCGTCCGACCGAGGGCGGCAAACAGAAACGGCTCACCAGCGGCAAGCCGGCCGAAACAAGCCCGCGCTGGAGTCCGGACGGCAAAAAGATCTGCTTCGTCTCCGACACGAAGGGCGGGCGTCCCCTTCTCTATGTGATCGACCCCTTCGCGGGCGGCAAGGCCACGGAGATATCCGGCCTCGTCGGCAGCGAACGCGTCGCGCCGTCATGGTCCTCCGACAACAAACTCGCCTACTGTGCCAAGATCGGCCGCACGTATGAACTCCGCGTCGCGAAGCTCAGCGCCGACGGCAAATCCGGCGTCATGGAGGAGATCGGCGTCGCCGGAAACAACACGTTCCCCGGCGAAGACCCGTCCTGGGCGCCCGACAACCGCCACGTCACGCTGACCGTGAACGACGCCATCTATGTCATCGACACCCGGCTCGGCGCAAAACGCAAGCTCGTCTCCGGGGCGCGCGAGGTCGGACAGTCCAGCTGGTCGCCGATCCTGAAGTGATCCCTGGCGCATGTTTTTCTCCGCACCGCCTTTGATTTTCCAGTCATGACGAACGCTCAATTCCTCGACTGGCTGGCCTCGCTCGAGCTGTTCGGCATCAAGCTCGGCCTCGACCAGACGCGCGCTCTTTTCCGCGCGGCGGGGTCGCCTGAACGCGACCTGAAATTCATCCATGTGGCAGGAAGCAACGGCAAGGGATCCGTCTGCGCCATGATCGAATCCGGTCTCCGCGCCGCGGGCTTCCGCACCGGATTCTATTCCTCGCCGCACCTCGTCTCCCCGTGCGAACGGTTCCGCATCGACGGACGCCCCGTTTCGGAAGACTGCCTCTGCGCTGTCCAGAATGTCGTCCTGCCCGCCGTCGCGAAGCTGGAACAGGAGGGCATGAAGCCGACCTATTTCGAGGTCACGACGCTGATCGCCGCTCTGCTCTTTGCGCGCGCGTGTTGCGATTATGTGGTATGGGAGGTCGGCATGGGCGGCAGACTCGACGCGACCAACATCGTCACGCCGCTTGTCTCCGTCGTCACCGGCATTTCCATGGAACACGCGCAGTACCTCGGGAAGACGATTCAGAAGATCGCGGGCGAGAAGGCCGGGATCATCAAACAGGGCGTCCCCGTATATTGCTCCTCCGGTACGCCGATCCCTGCACGCAACGTGATCGGATTCCGTGCCGCCGAGCTCAACGCACCGTTCCGCATCCCGCCGGAGCCGTCCGTGCCAGACTGCGTACGCCTGCTCGACGGCGGCCGTATCGTGGAACAGCGTTTCACGTTCGACGACGTTCCGCTCACGCTCAGGCTGGCCGGTCCGCACCAGAGACGGAACGCCGCGCTCGCATTCTCCGTCCTGCGCTATCTGGCGGATCTGGACAAGTTCGATTTCGCGGCGGCGATCGAAGGACTCCGGCGGACGGCCTGGCAGGGAAGATTCGACCTGTATCCCGAGTTCGGGCTCGTGCTGGACGGCGCGCACAATCCCGAGGGGATCGGCGTGCTTGCGGAAACGCTCCGCGAGGTCTTCCCGGAACAGAAGTTCCGCTTCATCTTCGGCGCGTTCTCCGACAAGGACACGATCGACAGCCTGCGCGTGCTCGCGCCGCTTGCAACTGAGTTCGTTTTCGTTCAGCCTGAATCCGCCCGCCCCAGCAAATCCGCCGCCGAGCTCGAATCCGAGCTTGCACGCATCGCGCCGGGCATTCCCGCATCCGACGCACAGCTGGAACGCGCACTCGAATCGCTCGATCCGGCGCGGCCGACCGTCCTCTGCGGCTCGCTTCATCTCTGCGGAGATGTCCTGGCGCATCTGCACATCGCGGTCCGCTGACGCGCTGAGGGATCGGGGGAGGGAAGGCGGTCCCCCGCACGGTATTTTCATCGGAACAAACTCAAAATATGACAGCGGGATTATCTGAAACAATAAGAAAATTCCTGCTCAAAAAGATTGCAGCGCAAAAACTTTTTTTTCACGAAAAAAACATCTTTTTTCTTGCTTTTTTCGATTTGCGGTGTATATTAGTTATTCCGTTTTGTTAAAACCAAGAGGTAAGTCTAATGTCTTCTTCATCCATTGCCGAAAAAAATTTGGCGCGGCTCGCGAAAACCAGCCTCGCACAGGATTTCGTCACACGTCACAATGGCGAATGGAACCACACGGACTGGCTCGAATTCTGCGCCTTCCTTGAGGAAAATGGATACACGCCTATCGACCTCGACCGCGTCGGACTTCTCCTCGAACAGAAGAAATCCGAGTTTTTCGAGCACCGCTGAACCGCGGAGTCTTCTTTTCCATGGCCGACTGTCCCGTTTCCGGCACGCTTTATATCGTAGCCACCCCGATCGGGAATCTTGAGGACATCACGCTGCGCGCGCTCCGCGTCCTGAAGGAAGTCGATCTCATCCTCGCCGAAGACACGCGCCGCACGGCCATCCTGCTCCAGCATTTCGACATCAAAAAGCCGCTGGAATCCTACCACATTTTCAACGAACACGCGCGCACTCCCGCCCTCATCCGTCGCATCAAGGACGGCTTGAACGCCGCACTGGTGAGCGACGCCGGAACCCCGTGCATCGCCGACCCCGGATTCATGCTCATCCGCGCCGCAGTGGAAGAAGGCATCGAACCGGTCATCATCCCCGGCGTTTCCGCCCTGACTTTCGCGGTCTCCGCCAGCGCCCTCCCCTCCGACCATTTCACGTTCCACGGATTCGTCCCCGTCAAAAGCGGACGCCGCCGCGCCGAGCTTGAACGCATCGCTGCCGACAAACGCACCGCGGTCGTCTTCGAATCGCCGTTCCGCATCGCGAAGCTCCTCGCCGAAGTCAGCGAGATCATAGGGCCCGACACTCCGCTCGCACTCGTCCGCGAGGCGACCAAGATCCATGAACAGATCCTCCGCGGCCCGGCAGCACAGCTCGCCGAACAGGCGAAGAAGGTCAACTGGAAAGGCGAATGCGTGCTCGTGATCGACGCCCGCGACGCCTCGGACCGGGCGGACGATCCTTCCGGCGAAGCCGGCACATCCGGCGACAATCCGGAAGACTGAGCTTCCTCCTCCTTTTCCTCACACAATTCTCATTCCCCCCTGCGTGTCCGAGCGAAGCCGGACACACACTGCGTGTGCCAATATAATGCTCTGCTGCGCGAGAGCACGTATCGTTGCGAAAAAACACTAATTCGTGCTTCATACGGTATGAAACGCAGTTGCACACTGCTACAGTGGAGGACTTGTCCTCCTTTTTTTGCCCTTTTTTAAAAGATTCAGCTGATTTATATTTGCATTTAAACAGTTTTCATGTATATTATCTTTCCATAAAAACTATTTTTTACAAAAGACACTTTCCAGAAAAGAGACCAGACATGACCTTCCTCTCCCGATCCTCCATCCTCGCAGCCGTGCTCCTCGCCGGCGCCGTCTCCGCCTGCACGACCATCCGCGAACTCCCGACCGAACCCGATGGCATTGAAGTCAGCAAGGAACAGGCCGAGGAGCGCGAATATTCCCGCAAGCTGCTGGAAGCGTTCCTGAAGAACGATGCGTCGGGCTTCATCGGCATGCTTTCGCCCGAAATGAAGGAGGAGTTCGGCAAGGACAAGTTCGAACTCTCGCGCAAGGTCATCACGGAAACGCTCGGCGAGCCCGTCTCGTTCAGCTATGTGACCGCACTCGAACACATCGCGATCACCCCGTACATCTGGAAAGTCCGGTTCGTGCTCAAGAACAAGCAGAACAAGGAATACTACAGCGAAGCGCTGTTCCGCGTCCTCGCCGGACACGACACCGAGGGCAACGTGATCATCGTCGGGTTCAATTTCCTCTGATTCCGGACGGACGCATCCTCCGTTCGGACCAATCCCCGCAAACAGACAAAAACGGATCTCCCCGATCCGGAACGTCTTTTCATTTTTCTTTCGCAACAAACCACACACATTCCCCCTAACCCAACCCCGAAAAACACATGAACAAAACAGCAAGAATTCTTCTCTGCCTGGCCGCCGGGACGCTTTGCTTCGTCTCGCTCGCGGCGGACGACCAGACGTCGCAGGACGACGCGTCCGCCAGGACCATCCACCTGAAGCAGGACGACGGACAGGTCCGCTTCGAAAGCCGCGTGTACGAACTCAAGAACGTGACCTCCGAGTCCGTCCTGCCGTTCGTGAACTCCGCCATCCAGCGTTACAACCGCAGCTCCACGATCCGCCGCGTCACGGCGATCGCGCCGGATGCAAAGGACGCGATCCTCGTCTCCACGGGCCGCGATTTCCTGCCCTACGTCGACGAGATCGTGGCGGCGCTCGACCGTCCCGGCCAGAAGGGCATCCAGGGCACCGGCGTGGCGCGCATCGCCTACACGCCGAAATACCGCGCAGCGCAGGAATTCACCGACCTGATCGACAAGACGCTCGGTTCGTCCGTCGGCAAATCGTATGTGAACGACGAGACCAATACGATCTTCTGGCGCGACCAGACCGAATCCGCCCGCGGCACGCTCGATTTCATTGAAAACGAGCTTGACCGCCCCCTGCCCCAGGTCGCGCTCCGCCTGAACTACTACGAACTCCGCGACAGCGACCTCAAGGACTGGGGATTCGACTACCTGGCGTGGAAGAACGGCCCCGGCGTGAACCTGCTGAACCTCAGCTACAACGCAGGCCGCCTCGCCGTCGATCAGCTCCTCGACGACATCCAGTTTGTCGCCACCTCCACCTGGGGCTACGGCGGTTTCTTCACCGCGCCGCAGTTCGACATGAGCTTCATCCGCTGCCTCCAGCAGTCCGGCAACGCCGCCGTCACGGCAAACGTCTCCCTGACCATGGTGAACACCCCGGTCCGTTCGCTCGAGGAGTATGCCCTGCTCCGTTCCGCGCAGGAGAGCAACGCGGACAAGGCGCCGTTCATCTACCGCGCGTCCATGGAGCCGGAATACCAGAATATCGCCAAGAACGTGCTCGGCCGCACCTTCGTCGGCAAGAGCTACTACGAGGACGAGGACGGCAACAAGTACCCGAATCCCCCGGCGCTCGACGTCCAGATCATCAACCCGTTCATCTGCCTCCCGCAGGAAAATGCCCCCGCCGGAGCATACCCCGAAAAGTATAAGGTCAAGGACGCCGCCGCGGACCTCAACAGCCAGATGGTCAAGACCGACGGCTGCGTGATGTTCGACTACTCCATGTTCTTCAAGGACGTCGTCGAACGCGGCAACACCGGCGCCGAGCTCAGCAACAACGTTCTCTGCGCTGGCGCGGCCACTCTCGGACTCGGCCGCGAAAAAGTCCTCACCGTGTACGAAAAGGAAAACGACGTCGAGCAGACCATCGGCCTCCCGATCCTCTGCCGCATCCCCGTCATCAAATACCTCTTCAGCACCGTCACCAGCATCAAGGAACGCACCTATGTCATCGTGACCGCCGAAGCGGTCCTGCTCCATCCCGAAGAAAAGCGCGGCATCCCGCAGACCGAAAGCGTCAACAAGGACGTGAAGCGCCGCATCGAGAACCCCTTCCGCGCCAGCGAAGACGACGCCCCCAGGGCAGTGCCCGCAGCCGAACAGCAGGCCGGGGACAACAAGGAAAGCGAGGACTGATCCATGAAAACGAAACTCTACAGAAACATCATCCTGACCTTCGCCGCCGGACTCGTCGCGGCTTCCTGCAATTCCGACCAGCTCCCGCAGCCTCCGCCGAACGTCACTGTCCTCGAAGGCGCGCAGGTTCCCTCCCAGTTCACCGTCACCCCGCAGGCCATCCCCGGCTCCGCGAAGAGCGACCAAGGCGTCCCGACTGGCGGCTATGCCCCGACCGGCGTCCAGGCGAAACTGAACATCGACGTGAAGGACGGCACGAAGGAGATCACCGTCGTCCGCGACAACACCGATCCCTACGTCATCACGAAGCCCTACACGATCAGGAACGCCGACCCCTACGCGGTCCGCAGCTATCTTGAAGCCGCCGTCGGCGCCCGCAGCGTCAGCGCGAGCCCCGCGCAGGCCACCGCCGTCAAGTTCGAGGACGGCACCGGCGTGGTCCTCGTCTCCGCCGAAGAATACCGCTTCAAGGACAATGAGGACGGACGCGGCATCGACAGCATCGTCGCCGCGCTCGACCGCAAGGGCCTGACCTACTCCGGCGACGCGGGCACCCGCATCTACTTTCCCCGCGCCAGCAAGGCCGCGAACCTCCGCGACATGCTCCTGAAGGTCGGCTCCTCCGACCTCGATCCGCAGTTCGAGATCTCCCCCAGCACGATCCTGGTCGACGGCGAGCTGAACGCGCTCGTGATCTGCGCCCCTGAATGGTCCTGGGAAGACATGCGCAAGCTCCTCGTCAGCTACGACCGCCCGATCCCCGAGGTCAAGATATCCTATCGCGTGATCGAGATCTACGCCGAGAACGACGACCGCATCGGCGTCGACTTCCAGAGCTGGAAGAACAACGAAGGCGTCGACCTCTTCTCCGCCGGCGCCATGATGAGCCGCAACTGGGGCACGTTCTTCACCAGCAGCGTCCAGGACACGGGGTTCAACAAGGTCTCCTACTGGAACTTCAACCCCAAGTGGAACACGCGCTACCTCGACTTTATGACCTCCATCGGCAAGGCCAGGATCCTCGCCCGCGGCGAGATCGTGGCGCAGAACCGCACGGTCTCGACCGTCCAGGTCGCCTCCGGCTTCTTCTATGACCGCACGTTCTACACCGCCGGCGCGAAGACCATCGCCGAAGGCACGGGCGAGTTCGCCTACACCGATCCGAACCCGGACACCATCCTCCGCGAGGGCATCACGAAGATCCAGCCGTTCTCCAAGCTCAAGGAATTCTACAAGGAAGCCGGCTCCTCCGCCATCATGCGGCCCGACGGATACACGCTCCGCACCATGAACACCCAGACCGGCACGAACACCTACGGCGACGTCTCCGCGAAGGTCTTCGGCAACGACTCCAGGACCAGCCCGCTCGCCAAGTTCCTCACCGGCTATGTCAAGGCGGACGGCACCGTCGTCAACGGCGCCTACTACAACACCAACTGGGACAACGCGGACGCCGCGCCCGGCATCATCCACGGCTGGCTCCAGTACCCGATGGTCACCGACGGCTTCAAGTTCGACCTCCGCGTTACCCCGGTCGTCACCTCCAAGGCCGCCAAGATCACCTTCGATCTCGACAGCATCTCCCTGCTCGGCTGGAACGCCGACGGCTCCGCACGCATGAGCAAGTCCCAGACCGGAACGACCTTCCAGATCGGCACGGAGGCCGAGGAATTCGTGATCGGCGGCCTCAAGAAGTCCGAGTCCGTCCGCAGCACCGCCGGCCTGCCCTTCCTGAAGGACATCCCGGTCATCGGACGCGCCGTCTCCACCGAATCCGAGTCCATCAAGCAGTCTCAGCTCGTCGTGATCGCCAGGGTCGAGTATTCCAACCCCGACGACAATGTCGCGGGTACGGAGATCAGCGAAGACCTCGGCAAGATCGTCAAGAGCGTAAACAAGGGCATGACCAGCCGCGTCGGCAACATGTTCTTCCAACAGTACGGCCTCGACGAGGACCGTTCCGACCGCAACGAACGACTTGACAGCGTCGGCAACTTCATCAACGACGACTATCAGGAGATGAAGTGATGAAAAAGAACGGCGTCAAACGGGCGAAGCGCCCCGGAACCGGGGCGCCGCTTCCCGACACTTCGCCGGATCTTGAGTCCCTCAAGAAGATGGTCCGCCTGCTCGAAAGGAAGCACCGCGCCTTCCTCGAGCAGGACTGGAAGGAGCACGCCTACGAAATCCAGCGAAGCCAGTTCAACCAGCTCATGATCGTCAGGTTCGCCATGCCGTGCAACCTCAGCCGCATCATGGCCGTCACCGGACTCACTTCGGCGGGCGCGTCCCTCTTCGTCGACAAGCTCGTCCAGAGCGGATATCTCGTCCGCACGGACGATCCGAACGACCGCAGAAACGTGCGGATTTCTCTCTCCGAAAAGGGTGCCAAATTCATCGGCGAAGTCGTCGACAGGTTCAACGAGTTCATCAACGGCTTCCTCCGGACGCGGACGCGCGAGGAGCTTGCCGCGATCACTCTGGCCATGAACATCATCAATGAGACGCTTGACGACGGGGAGGAAGGCGCCTGAAAATGCCGGATCCCGTCAATTCCGTCAAATTCGTCCCGCCGCCTCAGACCAAGGCCGGCGGGATTTTTTACATGCAGCGGAAAAAAGTAAAAACGAGGGAAAGAGGAACATGACGGACACCCCGCCACGTTAGGGAAAGTTACAGTTCACACAAAAAATCAATGAAAAAAAAGGGACGCAGCACAGAAAAACACTTTAGGGATTACACAAAAACAACATTTAAGGTTTTTACATTTTTCAACAAATAGTACATGTTTTTATCATATTATACATAACTTTTGCTATTGAAAAATCATTTCACCGATTGTATATTAACGCTGAAAATCCGAAACAACCAAACAAGTGAGCTCAAAATCCCCTCGCCCGGTGGCGGTAGGATCAAGCTCGCACCAACACATCACAAGGAGTTCATTATGAAACTCGGTCATTTCCTCGGTTGCGCAGCGGCGATCGCCCTCGCGATCACGGTCTTCGCACAGGCTCCGGCCGCTCCGGCCGGCGCAGGCGCGGGTAACGGCGGCGCTCCCGCCATGGGCGGCTTCGGCGGCGGCATGGGCGGCTTCGGCGGCGGCATGGGCGGCTTCGGCGGCGGCATGCCCGGTGGCGGCATGGGCGGCTTCGGCGGCTTCGGCGGCGGCGCTCCCGGCGGCGCGGCTCCCGGCGGTGCTGCTCCTGGCGGCGCTCCTGCTGGCGGCGGCTTCGGCGGCGGCATGGGCGGCATGGGCGGCTTCGGCGGCTTCGGCGGCGGCGCGCCCGGCGGCGCAGCTCCCGGCGGCGCGGCACCCGGCGGCGCTCCTGCTGGCGGCATGGGCGGCTTCGGCGGCTTCGGCGGCGGCATGGGCGGCGGTATGCCTGCCATGGGCGGCATGGGCGGCTTCGGCGGCGGCGCACCCGGCGGTGCGGCTCCCGGCGCTGGCGGCCAGGGTGGTCGTCGTGGCGGCGGCATGGGCGGCGGCCCCGGCGGCGGCAACGCCTTCGGCGCAACCCAGTCCGGCGGCATGATGGGCATGTTCGGCGGCGGCGGCAACAACCGTCTCCCCGAAGGATTCGTCCCCTCTGAAACCACCATCTTCTGCGAATCCTATCCCGCAGTCAATCCGGAAACCGGCGAAGTCATCTACAGACTCACCGCCCCCGGCGCACAGGATGTGACCATCTCCCAGGGTCTCCGCGACGGCAGCGGCGACAAGCTCTATCACCTGAAGAAGGTCGAAGGCGCCAACGGCGTCTGGGAAGTCAAGACTGATCCGCTCGTGGTCGGCTTCCACTACTACTCCTTCCGCGTCGACGGCAACGTCGTCTCCGACCAGAAGACCGGCGCCTACTTCGGCAGCAACGCCATGCAGTCCGGTATCGAAGTTCCCGAATCCAAGGAAGAGGGCGCTTACCACCACTTCAACAAGGACGTCCCGCACGGACAGGTCCGTCGCTGCCAGTATTGGTCCGAGATCAACGGCGGCATCGAACGTATCTGCAACGTCTATACGCCTGCTGAATACGAAACCAACCCGACCAAGCGTTATCCGGTCCTTCTCCTCATGCACGGCTGGGGCGAAGATGAAAACGGCTGGATGATCCAGGGCCGCACCGCCAACATCATGGACAACCTCATCGCGGCCGGCAAGGCTGTTCCGATGATCATCGTCATGGATTGCGGCGACATGAAGGCCAACTCCTACGTCGGTCGCTCCGGTGGCGGCGGCATGGGCGGCTTCGGCGGCATGATGGGCATGGGCGGCGGCGGCGTCAACGAGATCTTCGTGAAGGAACTCATCCCCTTCATCGACAAGACCTTCCGCACCATTCCGGATCGTGATCACCGCGCCATGGCGGGTCTCTCCCGCGGCGGCGGCCAGACCTGGAGCACCGTTACCTCCAACCTCGACATGTTCGGTTGGCTCGGCAGCTTCTCCGGTCTCTTCGGCATGCAGGGCGCTGTTGAAAACGCCTACAATGGAGCCCTCAAGACCGCGAAGGAAGATCCGGCCAAGAAGCTCCACGCCATCTTCATCTCCCACGGCGAAGCTGAAAACGCCGATGGTCCGCGCAACATCGCGAACCAGATGAAGGAATACGGCCTCCCGGTGACGTTCTACATGTCCCCCGGCACGGCCCACGAATGGCTGACCTGGCGTCGCAGCCTCCGCGAATTCGCTCCGCTCCTGTTCAAGGGCATCTGATCGAATCGCGTGAGTCCTTCGGCTGATTTATCAGCCAGCTGATTCCCGGCCGGGCACCGCCTCAAAACGGTGCCCGGCCTTTCTTGTGCCCGCGCATTAGGAAGCGGCGGAAACAATCCGGTAAAAGCAGTAATGAATCGAAGCACACGGACAGGATATCAGAATAGATTGGAATAAGACTTATATGACCTATATGACCTATATGACCTATATGACCTATATGACCTATTATGACCTATATGACCTATATGACCTATATGACCTATATGACCTATGAGGCTTTCCTTGCTCAAATCACCTGCCGGGAAAAAGATAAAGGAAAAGCCCCCGGGACAAATCCCGGAGGCTTCACAAAGCGCAAATAAAAAGAGATACGTGATTCAGGATTCCATGTAGAAGGCTTTCAGGAGGATGCGGAGGGAACGCGCCATGATCTCGCGGTCCTGTTCCGGGATGTCCGCCATGGCCTTCGCGACGCGATCGTGCAGGTATTTGGAAAGCACGTCGAGACTCCTCTTCGCAGACTCGGAGATCGAAAGATAGACGACGCGGCGGTCGTCCTTCGACGCGGTCCGGCAGACCATATCGCTCTTCACGAGGCTGTCGACCATCTGGGAGACGCCGCCGGAAGTCACGCCGAGTTCCTCGGCGAGGTCGCGGATGCTGACCTGTTCGCCCTGCGCCTGCGCGAGGTAGGTCAGCACGCGGATGCGGGAGAAGGTGATCTTCTGGCCAGGAGCGATTTCCGGGCACTCCTGCAGAAGCAGGTTCAGCATTTTTGCGTTGCTGCGGATGATGAGGCGCCATACGTCGGATGCAACGTCGCCGGAATCCGGCACGGGAAACAGAAGGTTCGGTTCGTTGGGGTCTTTCTTGTTCATATCAGGCTCCTTAGTCTCTCGGACGGTCAAGGTGGAGGATCTTCTTTCCGGTCTCGCGGATGTGCTGGAAGAACGCGTACAGGGCCGGGGTAAACATGATGCCGATCAGCGTGGCCATGATCATGCCGGAGAACGTGGTGATGCCGATAGCACGGCGGCTGCCGGACCCGGCGCCAGTCGCCACGACCAGCGGGAACACGCCGAAGATGAAGCTCCAGGCGGTCATCAGGATGGCTCGGTAACGGAGGCTTGCGCCGCTCAGGGCGGATTCCACGATGCTCTTGCCGTGCTCGCGCTCCTGCTTGGCGAATTCGACCATCAGGATGGCGTTCTTGGCGGACAGGCCGATGAGCATGACCATGCCGAGCTGGGCATAGATGCTGAGGTCGAGTTTCGCGATCTTCAGGCCGATCAGCGCGCCGCAGACGGCGAACGACACGGTCAGCATCACGGGCACCGGGATCGTCCAGCTTTCGTACTGGGCGACGAGGAAGAGGTAGGCGAACATCAGGGCGAGCGCCATGAGGTAGACGATCTGGCCTTCGTTCTGGCGTTCCTGATAGCTCAGCGCGGTCCATTCGATGTGGAACTTGTCGGGCAGGTTCGCATTTTCCATCGCCTCCATGATGCTCTTCGAGCTCACACCGGGCATGCCTGCCACGTTGAGGCTGGCGCTGGTCATCTTGTCGAAACGGGAGATCTGGCGCGGACCGACGGTGTATTTGAGCTCGCCGAACGAGGTCAGCGGGACCATTTCGCCGACGTCGTTGGCGACCTGGATCTCGCGAATGTCGTCGAGCGTGGACCGGTAGTCGGCGGACGCCTGCATCCTCACCTTGAAGTTGCGGCTTGCCATGGTGAAGTCGTTGATGTAAAGGGAGGCGAGCTTGCTCTGGAGGGTGGTGTAGATGCTGAGCGGGGAAACGCCGAGGATATGCGCCTTCTCGAAATCAATGTCCAGATACAGCTGCGGCGTGTCGGCATTGTACGGCGTCATGGCGAACGCGACCTTGCCTGTTCCCATCAGCTCGCGCGTGAAGCTCTTCATCACGTCCGAAAGCTCGATGGGATCGACGTCGCCGATACCGCAGATCTGTGCGCTCACGCCGTTGACCGCGCCGAGGCCGTTGATGGCGGGCGGCGCGTTCACCGTGATCCGGGCGTCGGGAATGGATGCCAGGCGCATCTGAATCTCGTTCGTGAGCGCCCCGAGCTGGAGGTCCGGCGTCTTGCGCTTGTCCCAGTGGTCCAGCGCGATGATAGCGATACCGACATTTTCGCCCGTACCGGACAGCATGCTGAACGACGATACGGCGAGCATCGAACGGATGCCCTTCATGTCCGCGAGCTTGTCGCGGATCTCGTCCAGAACGGCGTCCGTACGTTCGATGGAGGCGCCGCTCGGCAGTTCCACGTTGCAGAAGAGCACGCCCTTGTCCTCATTCGGCAGGAACGAGCTCAGCGTGTGCGTGAACATGTAGTAAACGGCGAACACCACGCCCGCGAAGAGAACCACGGCCAGAGGCGACCAGCGCACGAGGAAGCCGGTGAAGAACAGGTAAATCCTGCGTGTGAAATCCAGCACGGCGTTGAACGGGCGGAACAGCAGCGGCACATGGCCGTCGGGCTTGCGGAGCAGCAGGGCGCAGAGGGCCGGGCTGAGCGTCATGGCGATGGTCGTGGAGAGGCACAGCGAAATGCACATGGTGACGGCGAACTGGACGTAGATCACGCCGACCATGCCGCCGTAGAATGCCAGCGGCACATAGCAGGACACGGTCACGAGCGTGGTGGAGATGATGGCGCCGGTGATCTGGCGCATGGTCTTCTCCGCAGCGGCCTTCGGGCCGATGCCTTCGCGTTCCATCAGCCCCTGGCAGTTTTCGACCACCACGATGGCGTCGTCGCACAGGGAGCCGACCACGAGGATCAGGCCGAACATGGTAAGGACGTTGATGCTGTAGCCGAGGGCGTACAGGAACGTCATGGTCCCGATCATGGCGACCGGGATCGCGACGGACGGGATCAGGGTGGCGCGCCAGTCCTGCAGGAAGATCCAGGTGATGAGGATGACCAGAGCCAGAGCCAGGACGATGGTCGTCACGATCTCCTTCATCGACACTTCGATGAACTCGGTCGGGTCGTAGGCGCTCGCCACGCTCACGCCGGCGGGGAACAGCTTCTCCCAGTGTTTCAGTTCCGCGTTCACGCGTCCGACCGTGCTCATCGCGTTCGCGTCAGGCGTACGGTTCACGAGCAGGGCCACGCAGGGCTTGCCGTTGAAGAGGCTTCGTCCGGCGTAGGAGCTGGAGCCGACTTCGACATTCGCCACGTCGCTGAGGCGCACGATACTGCCGTCCGAATCGTGGCGCAGGATGATGTTTCCGAATTCCTCCGCGGTCTTGAGACGGCCTTTCACGTTCAGTTTGAACGACATGAAGTCGTTGCTCTTCTCCGTGCCGATACTGCCGGCGGCCGCCTGGATGTTCTGCGACTGGACCGCCTGGTTGATGTCGGTGGTGGAGATGCCGAGGCCGGCCATGCGGAGCGGATCGAGCCAGATGCGCATGGAGTATTCCTCCAGCGACATCACGGACGCGGCCGCCACGCCGTCCAGACGCGTGATGGAGTCTTTCACGTTCACGTTGATGTAGTTGTTCAGCTCCATCAGGTTCAGCGAGGTCTCGTCCGTCATGAAGACGTACACGGCGAGAATTTCGCTGCCGCGCTTCTCAACGGTGATGCCGAGCTTCGTCACGTCGGACGGCAGCTGCGGTTCGGCGTGCTTGATGGCGTTCTGCAGGTTCACCATGGCGATGTCGGTGTCCGTGCCGCTCTTGAACGTCACTTCGCAGGAGTAGCTGCCGTCGTTGCTGCATGTGGAGGAGAAATACAGCAGATCGTCCACGCCGTTGATCTGGTCTTCGATCGGCATGGCCACGGTCTGAGCGATCACCTCGCCGCTGGCGCCGGGGTACATGGCCTGCACGTACAGGGACGGCGGCGCGATCTCGGGGTATTCGGCGACGGGGAGCTTGGTAAGACTGATCACGCCCGCCAGGACCAGGATCAGACTGATGACGATCGCGAAACGCGGCCGGTCAATAAAAATCTTGGAAAACATCTTATGCTGCCCCCGGGATCACTTCTTCTCTGCGGCGGGGACGATCTCGTCGCCGGGCATGACCTTGGGCGTGCCCTGATACACGACGCGCTCGCCGGTCTTCAGACCGGACTTGATCAGCTGATGCGTCTTCGTCATGTCGCCGAGCTCGACGGAACGGCGTTCGATCTTGTTGCCTTCGCCTACCACGTACACATAGGTTTCGGAAGCGTTGTACATCACGGCGGAAGGCGGCACGGCAGGCATTTTGGTCGCGGACTTCTTCGAGAGCGTCACGGTGACCGTGCTGCCGGGGATGAGCTTCATGTCGGCGTTCGGGAAGGACGCGTACACCTGGATGGCGTCGGTCTTCACGTTCGCCTCGTTGTTCAGGAACTCGATCTTGCCTTCGGTGGCGTATTCCGAACCGTCAGCCAGTTTCAGCGAAATCTGGCCTTCCTTCTTCAGTGCGGTCAGACTGCCGTAGCCGGACAGGAAATCGCCCGTGCTCATGGAGAACCGCACGCGGATGGGCTGCATCTGAATGATCGTAAGGATCGTACCGGAAGAAGGCGTGATATAGTTTCCTTCGGTGTATTTTGTGACGCCGGCCAGGCCGTCGATGGCGGCGGTGATCGTGGTGTACTTCAGATTTTCATTCGCCGTCACGAGCGAGGCTTCCGCGGCGGCCTCGGCGGCCTTGAGGGCGCCAAGCGCGGATTTCGTGTTCTCCATCGCATCCTTGCTGGCGGCGTTCACTTCGTACAGCCTCTCGTTGCGGTCGTAACTGCTCTGCGCATATTCCAGATTCGCCTTGATTTCCGCAATCGAGGCTTCGGCTTGCTTCACGGCGGCCTCGTACTGCGTCTTCTCGATCGTGTACAGCATCTGTCCCTTCTTCACATAGTCGCCGTCGTTGAAGCCGAGCTTCAGGATCTCACCGGACACGCGCGGCGTCACGTTCACGACCGCCTGCGCGACCACCTGCCCCGTGTAACGCCGGCTCTGGACATTGGCGACTTCTTCGACCTCGGCGACGCCGACAGTCTGTTTCATGGCGCCGGGCATCTGGGCAAACAGGGGAATGGAAAGAGCGGCGACCGCTGCCGCGGTCAGACCCAACACGGACATTTTATTCATGAATCGGGACCTCCAGTTCTGGTTTTTTCTTGATGATAATATCCTATTAATATATCACGCACTAATCAATTTTTCAAGTCAAATTTATTACAGAATATTTAAAATGCAAAAAGCTCCCCAATGAAGCAGGGAGATATGACAAATCAGAGAAAAACGGATTACGGAACAAGGAGTTCCAGCAGGGTATCCGGTTCCATGCCGGCGATGAATCGTCCGACGTTCGCCCCGGACAAGGCAGTCCTGAGCGCGTCGGCGCGGTGGGGGCAGCCGACCAGCGCGTCCGCCAGCCCGTCTGCCGGAGCGGAACCGAAGAAATCGCCGCGGAACGCCGCACGGCGGATCACGCCGGAATGCACATCCAGATGCACGGTCACGGTCCCGCAGGGAAAATGACGCGTACGCTCGAATGAAAAGTCGGGCGATTCGCCGAAGTTCCATTCCCAGGACCTGTAACGTTCGTCGGCGGTGCGCTCCGCCTCGCGCACCCAGTTGACCGGGATCGGAAGCGGTTCCTTCAGGCCAAACTGCCTGAGGAAATCCCGTTCCATCGCCTGCCGGAACATCTCGCGGTCCAGTGTGGGCAGAAACTCGTTCAGATTCGCCACGCGCGCCCGGACGGACGCGACGCCTTTCGCCTCGATCTTCGCCTGCGGAGGCGTCAGGACCGCCGACATGGCCTCGAAATCAAGATCGAAAAGGAGCGTACCGTGGAACAGGATGCGTCCGGCGTGAACGCTCTTCGCGCTGCCGGATATCTTGCGCCCGCCGACAAGGATGTCGTTGCGCCCGGAAAACTCCGCATCCACCCCCAGCGACCGAAGGGCGTTCAGAACGGGTGCGGCGAACGGAGCGAAATCGACATACCGCCGGTTCGCGTCCGTCTCGAACGCAAAAAAGCTGTAATTGAGGTTTCCGAGGTCGTGATAGACTGCACCGCCGCCCGTCATGCGGCGCACGATGGAAATGCCGTGTTCGCGGGCGTATGCGGCATTGAACTCGCGGCAGGCGTTCTGGTTCCGCCCGATGATCACGGAGGGACGGTTCCGCCACAGCATCGCGAACGGAGCGTCCGCCTGCATGGTCATGATCTCCTCCAGCGCCAGGTTGTACGCCGGATCGGTCCGTTCGTTCCAGTAATAATCCATGACGGGCTCCGGCAGAGGATTCAGTCTTCCGCTTCAGGCGCATCCGCCCCGCCCTGCGCGACCTCGCGTTCGCGGTCTTCGCGGTCGAGTTCGGCGAGGATTTCGTCGACAGGCATGGTGTATTTCTTGCCGTTATTGCATTCCTTGCAGCAGGGCACGATGTTTCCTTTCGTGCTGCGGCCGCCGCGGGAAAGCGGTACGATATGGTCCATGGTCAGCTCGGACGGGGAGAATTTCCTGCCGCAGTAATGGCAGACGCCCTTCTGGATCTGCGCCTGCCACCAGTTGGTGCGGCGGAGTTCGCGCGCCTTCGCGCGTTCCTTCGCGATCTGCGCGGGGTCCACCCGCATGTCGAACCAGTCTTCCATCGTATGAAATCCGGTTCAGGAGCAGGAGTATTTTTCCGCAAAGGCGGACCCGGCCAGACACAGCAGAAGCACCACCGGCAAGACGACCAGACCGCAGGACGCCGTCGCCGCCGCCTGCACCAGGAAAGCGGCCCGGAACGACACATGCACGGACATCTGGACGCGCGCGGGCGAAGCTCCGGTCCGGGAGACCTGATACACCCACAGCGCGATCAGGAGATACACCGCGCAAAGCAGGATCGCCAGCAGGCCGAACAGCACCGGCTGGAGCGCAGTCGAATCCCGGAACAGCTTGATGACAAACACCAGCGGCACGATGGCGCAGCAGCCGGCTCCGGCAAGCATTTTGCCGCCGCCGGGGCGGACCATTTTCGAAAGCGTCTCGGAACGCGTGATCTCGTTCAGCCCGCAGTAATACAGGAAAAGCCCGACGCCGTACAGGAACAGCAGCAGGATGCGCGGGATGGAGGCGCCCGGCACGATCAGGATCCCCAGACCGAACATCAGGTCGCGCATGACGGCCATCATCATGGAGGCGCGTTTCGGACGGTATTTGACGTAGAAATTGTAGGAGTAGATGCTGATGAGCGCCACCAGCGTGATGAAGGCGAAACGCCACTCCAGGCACAACGCCGGGATGACCGCCGCCAGAAAACACAGCTGCGCCGCATAGGATGCCGCACGCGGGCTGACGACGCCGCGCGGAAGGGGACGGTCGGGATGCTGCGTCATGTCGATCTGGATGTCCGCCAAGTCGTTCGTGAGGATGCCGAAAAGCGACATGGCGAATGAAATGAAACAGACCGCCGCGATCGGGAAATAGCCGCGGTCGGCGCACTGCGTCATCCCGCCCGCGACCAGAAAGCCGATCAGCGGGTCGCCGGGAACGGTGAACAGATGGGGGAGACGGACGAGCTGAAACCAGCCGCGGAGCGTTTCATGTTTGCTTGAGTTCTTCATGTTCGGGGGGTATCCTGAAAAAACGTTTTGCGTTGGATGTCGTCAAATTCACGGTCTTCTCCATGCTCCAGCCGCGCAGGACTGCAAGGGAATGGGCCGTCCACGGAAGAAACTCGGGGTGGTTCTCCTTCCCGCGGAACGGGACAGGCGCCAGATAAGGGGAATCGGTTTCGAGGAGGATGCGGTCTTCGGGGTATCGGAGGGCGAGCGCGCGGATGTTGTCCGCCTTCTTGAACGTGACCATGCCGCCGCATCCGAAGTACGCGCCGAGCGCAGCGAAACGTTCGAGGTCGGCGAGGCTCCCGGCGAAGGAGTGGAGGACGAACCGTCCGCCTGCACGGGCGAAGATCGAAAGGAGCCCGTAGGCGTCGTCATAGGCCAGCGTGCTGCCGTCGACGTCGCGCGTATGAACGATCGCGGGGCGGTCCAGACAAAGCGCGGCAGACAGGAACGAACGGAAGACTTCGAGCTGTTTTTCCCGCGTGTCGCGTTCATAGTAGTAGTCCAGGCCGATCTCGCCGACCGCGACGAACTTCGAATCTCGGAGGGAAACGCGTTCCGCGGTGAATTCATCGAGCTTCTCCCCGTCGCCCGGATGCTTCATCACATCCAGCGGATGCAGTCCGGCGGCGAAAAAAATGCGGTCGAAATGCGAGGCAAACTCCGCGGCGCGGCGGCTGGACTCGTAATCCGAGCCGCACAGAAGGATCCACGGCACCCCGGCCTCCTCCGCACGACGGTAAAACGCCGTTTCGTCGGGGCATCCGTCGTCGCCGAGGTGGGCATGGGTGTCAAACAGTTCGAGGTCCTGTGGCATCCACTCCGGCTTCATTTGTTTTTATTGCGGTTCTTGGCCTCGTCGCGTTCGCGCTTTTCCTCTTCTTCGAGGAATTCGTCGAATTCGTCGAATTCTTCGTCGTAGTCTCTGGAACGCTCGCCGAACGCGGAGTAATCGTCGTCGTCATCGTCGTAATCGTCGTATCCGTCTCCGTCCTCTTCGTCGACATCGCTGAGGATGTTGGACTGCGTCAGGACGGCGCCGCATTCCGGGCAGCACCCGTCTTCGGCTTCCATCTGCTTTTCGTTGATCTCCGTATC
>JBGUKN010000073.1:0-33343 GCA_045114455.1 Victivallales bacterium | reverse complement strand
GTCGACGTCGCCGTCCGTCCAGAACGGAGCGAGCGCGCTGGAATCGTCGGATTCACAGGAAATGGCGAACGCGGCGCAGGAAAGCGCCGCCACGGCGAGAATGGAGAGACGGGAAAATTTCATGTTCAGATTCCTTCATGTTTGGTTGCTGGCATAATATTACATCCATTAAATTAGCCCAAAAACAAAAAAAATCAATGCGAAATCCGAAAAAAACATTGACTATCGTCGAAAAACGTGTAAATTTCTTTATGTTCATTTTACTTTGACGGCTTTTCCCGCCGCCGGACAGATCAACAATGGAGTTTTTTATGGACTATCCCCGTCCCATCCGCACCGACATCGACTGGTCGGCCCTCTCTTTCGGTTTCATGCCCACCCGCTCCCACATCGCCTTCCACTGGAAGGACGGCGCCTGGGACAAAGGCGAACTCAGGACCGACCCCACCATCTCCATGAGCATTGCGGCCACCTGCCTCCACTACGGGCAGGCCTGCTTCGAAGGACTCAAGGCGTTCCGCTGCAAGGACGGCAAGGTCCGCGTCTTCCGCCCCTGGGAGAACATCGCCCGCATGAACCGCACCGGGCATCAGCTGCTCCACCCCGAGATCCCCGAGGAAATGTATCTTGAGGCCATCCACCGCGTCGTGCTCGACAACATCGACTACGTCCCGCCCTACGGATCCGGCGGCTCCATGTACATCCGCCCGCTCTTCATCGGCACCGGCCCGCAGATCGGCGTCTCCCCGGCCACCGAATACGACTTCCTCATCATGGTCATGCCCGTCGGCGCCTACTACAAGGAAGGCCTGAAGGGCGTCCCCGCGCTCGTCATCGAAGACTTCGACCGCGCCGCGCCGAAAGGCATGGGACAGTTCAAGGTCGCCGGCAACTACGGCGCGTCCCTCATGCCCGCCAAGCTCGCCAAGAAGGCCGGATTCCCCATCCCGCTGTTCCTCGACCCGCGCGAGCACAAGTACATCGACGAGTTCGGCACCAGCAACTTCCTCGCCATCACCAAGGACGGCAAGTACGTCACCAGCGACTCCCCGTCCATCCTCCCCAGCGTGACGAACATGTCCCTCATGCAGGTCGCCCGCGACCTCGGCCTCACCGTCGAGAAGCGTCCGATCGTCGCCGAGGAGGAACTCCCGACCTTCGCCGAAGTCGACGCCTGCGGCACCGCCGTCGTCATCACCCCGATCTCCTCCGTCACCATCCACGGCAAGGTCATCGAATACGGCCACGAATGCGGCCCCGTCTCCCAGAAGCTCTACGACCGCCTCACCGGCATCCAGAAGGGCGAACTCGAAGACACGCACAACTGGCTCTATACCATCTGATCTTTTTTCAAGCTCAACCCAGAACACCGGGAGGCGAACATGACTCGATCCGTTTCGACCGCACTCGCCCTGACGCTCGGCCTCGCCGTTTCCGCGGCGGTCGCCGCAACCGTCTTCGCACAGAGAAACCAGTCCGCGTCCGCCGCCTCCCCGGCAAACGCTTCTCCTGCGGACGCCGCGCCGCAAGTTCAGGTGCAGACAGCTGAACCCGCCGCGTCCGGGCAGGAGAAGGAACGAGACAGCATCCGTTCCGGTTCGCTTTCCATTTCCGCCACGCCGAAGACGAATCCCGGCACGGTCAAGGAAGAAAAACTCCCCGAGATCGAGGTGGATTCCACCAACGTCCGTTCGATCCCGAAGTCCTCCGTCCAGCCGATCCGCGAATCCAGGCGCGAACTTGCGATCACCTCGAAGCTCCCCGCCGACTCCCTCGCGGAAAAGCTCACGGACGCCGGCGCGGAAACGGTCCCGACCTGGCGGCCGGCGTTCGCCTCCCAGGGATTCCGCGGCGCGCGCCTCGACGCATTCGCTGTTTCGCAGGACGCCACCGTGCTCGCCATCGCGGAGCGCACCGGCACGTCCAACGGCCCGAACGGCACGCGCATCGTCCTGTTCAACACCTCGGACTGGCAGGCCATCCGCGTCTTCACGATCGACCGCATGCTGAAAAAGATCGCTTTCATCCCGGACAGCGACAAGCTGGCCGCGATCTCGTTCCCGCAGCTCGCGCTCAAACAGGATTTCGGGCTGGCTGTCTTTGACCTCGCGACCGGAAAGGAACAGGCATTCCTCCCGCTTTCGTTCCCGTTCAACGAAAAGATCGCCGCAGAGGACATCGCCATGCTCGCCACGAAGGAACGGATCATCTGCTCCGGGTTCTTCGGTTCGACCGTCTTCTGTATCCATCTCCCCGTCGGAGAGAGCTCCGAGGCCAAGTTTCCTTTCCACACCTTCGAAACCGTCTCGCCCGCCTCGGCGCTCGCAGTCACGCCGGACGGGAAATCCCTCGCCGCAGCCTCGCTGAAGGCGATCGAGTATTTCGACCTCAATCCCGCCGACCAGTACAAACGCAGATCCATCACAACGCTTGACCTCGGCTGGAAGCCCGTCGACATCCATTTCCTCAACGGCGCGCAGACAGACTTCATCCTCTGCCCTGCATACAAGGACGATTCCCCGCCCGTCTTCGTGCGATCCGGCGCAAAGGAATCGCTCGACGGACGCAGCGCCGGATTCGCGATTCCCGTGGGACAGGACGGACAGATCGGCGTCGCATTCAAGGTGAAGGGCCGCATCGACATCATCGACCACGCCACGCTGGAAGCCGCCGACAGCGTGATCCTCGAACAGCTCCGCCCCGCCACGACAGGCGACACCGCGTTCGTGTTCTATCTCGACGCCATTCGGGCGTTCTGCGTGATCGACACCAACGGCAACTGTTTCGCCGTCGGCAAAAAGGAAGGCGAAAAACGCTGGCAGAAACGCATCATCTGGAACGGCGGAGCCGCGAAACGATGAACCGCGTCCTTTCTCTGCTCGCGATTGCATTTCTCCCATTTTTCGCGCAGTCCTGCGCACTGTTCGGCGATGCAAAACCGGAACCCGACACCGTTTCCGAGACGCGTTCCCAGCTCATCGCCGCCGCCGGAGGCTTCATCTGCCTCTACCGCGAGGGCGCGAACCCGGTCGATCTGCTCTATGTGAAGAGCACCGCCAACGAAGCCGGACTTCAGGTCGTCTTCAAGATTGCCGAGTCCTCCGTGATCCCGGAGGCCATCCGCAAAGGCTGGGGCGACGTCGCGGTCGGATTCACCGAGGCCGAGGCAAAAAAGCTCGGTCTGCGCGTCATTCCCCTGCCCCGCGATGAAAACGATATCCGCGAGGACGCGGGCACGAGCGTCCTTGTGCTCCGTTCCGCAGACGTTTTTCTCGACAATCTGCTGAACCCGGACAAACAGGAAAAGCCGTCGCCCGACATCGACGTCATCCCACTCCAGTAAACTAACCGAAAGGACCACAGATCATGGATGATTATGCGTATGTCTTGTTGGTTTTCCTCAGCTTATCCAGCATCTGCGGCTTCCTGTGCTCCATCGCCCTGCTGATCCTCCTGTTCCGGATCCCGAACGTATCCGCAACGGACAGCCATGACGAACCCGACAATGACGGCGAATCGCCCCAGACAGAGCAAATACTGGACTCGAACTGGACCGTAACGCGTTTGCTCTTTCTGGTGGCGCTTCACGCGATTATGATCCCATGGAGCCTCATACTGATAAAACCGCTCGGTCAGGTCATCTTTGTTTCTTATCCGGCTTTTGAAATCATATGGTTTGTCCTTTTTCGGAAAACCCTTTTCGCTGAGAAGTTTCGCGAAACCCCTTTTTTCAAGCCTGCCAGGATCATTTGTATCATTGATCTCATCATGATCGCGCTTACCTTCATCATTTTTATCCCGGGAATTCCTTTCTTTTTCCTTTTCAGCCGTTTTTAAGCACAAACTGAGGATCACGGGAACATGAACATGTATGAGCTGTGGATTCAATGGACTCTCCATCTCCATGACACCCCGGAAATCTGCATCCCGGCGATCATGGACGGCCTCGCGGTCATCGCCCTGCTGGCTTTCATCAGGCGCTTCCGGGAAATGCGCGGCCCCCTGCTGGCGATGTATGTCCTCGTGCTGCTTCACGCGTTCATTCTGCCTTATTCTTTCACGCTCGGAATGGGCGGTCTGTTGATCGTGTTTCCTTTTTTCACTCTCTGGGGACCGGCTTTCTTCATCTGCTTTCTGCTCTGCCAGGCGACTTCATCCCGGATCGGAAAAACCGAGCAGAACCGCGAACTTTTGCATATCGGCGCGTTTCTTTTCGCGCTTTATCTTCTGCTGCACATCATAGCCGTGATCGCCTGATCCTGCCTCGCTGCCGCGCCGGGTCATATTGATTCACACCTCCGCCGCGCGTCCCCTGCCGCCGCGTCTTTTTCGCCCGATTTTCCGCTTTTTTCGCGCGGACCCGGTTTCATTTTGCGGTTTTTGTGATATAGTATAACAGTCCATTTTCAAAAAAAGGATATGTCATGAAGCTTACCGACAATGTACCGCTGATCTTTTTCGACCTGGAAACGACCGGCGTCAACCTTTTCGTCGACCGGATCGTGGAGCTGTCCGTGATCAAGATCATGCCCGACGGCTCCCGCGAGACCAAGACCCGCCTCATCAACCCCGAAATGCCCATCCCGCCCGAAGCGACCGCGGTCCACCATATCTCCGACGAGGACGTGAAGGACGCGCCGACGTTCCGCCAGCTCGCCCGGAACCTCGCGATCTACTTCGAGGGATGCGACCTCGGCGGCTACAACGTCGGCAAGTTCGACATCCCCATGCTCACGCGCGAGTTCGCCCGCTGCGGCATCCAGTTCTCCACCGCCGGACGCCGCATATTCGACTCCTACACGATCTTCTGCCAGATGGAGCCGCGCAACCTCACGGCGGCCTACAAGTTCTTCTGCGGGAAGAAGCTCGAAGGCGCGCACGGGGCCGCAGCCGACACGCAGGCCTCGCTCGAAGTGCTGGAAGCCCAGCTCGAACGCTACTCCGCGATGTCGCCCGACCAGTTCCCCGAGAACATCACGGCGTTTCCGCAGACGCTCGACGAGCTCCACGCATTCTGCAATCAGGTCAACCCGAGCAACGTCGACAAGAGCGGCCGCTTCAAATGGCGCAACGGCGAGGCCGTCGTGTCGTTCGGACGGCACAACGGCGAAACGCTCCGCGAAGTCGCCGCGAATGCGCCGGATTTCCTCCAGTGGATCATTCGAGCCGACTTCGAACCGGACGTGAAGCAGATCGCGCAGAACGCCCTCCGCGGCAAGTTCCCCGTCCATCCCTGACCGAACAAAATCCCCTCAGACAAGGTTTTCCGCACCATGAACAACCAGCCTGACGACAAAAACGATATGAAATATCTGGTCGAACTGCTCGACGACGAAAACGAGCAGTCCGCCAGCATGGCAATGGCCGAACTGCTCACGAAGGGCAGCACCGCGCTGGAGCCGGTCCTCCGCGACATGCAGAAGTCCGACAACCCGCGCATCCGCAAACGCACCCGCCAGCTTCAGCACGCCCTCATGGCGCGCTCCCGCCGCCGCATCTTCATGCAGCCGCCCGAACGCCCCATCTCCCTGCTCACCGGGCTGATCCGGCTGCATCTGTGCTGGTTCGACAACGACAAGCAGTCGTTCGTGGAGAAGCAGTGGCGCGAGCTCGAGGAGGAATACCGCAAGGCGCGTCCCGCCGGGCTCGCCGGAATGGCCGACTTCATGCGGAAGATGTTCCCCGACCGCCCCGAAAACCGCGATTTCCACCCGGATTCCTTCTGCATCGGCGCGGTCCTGGAGGACAAGATCGGATCCGACATGATCTTCGCCTGCATCGCAGCCATCCTCTCCTCCTCCACGCAGGAACGCTTCAGCGTCGTCCGGGTGGGCGTCGACACCGCGATCGCCGACCGGTCCGGCTGCCTCGTCTTCCCCATCGACAACTGGCAGCTCTACGGCGGCGTGGCGGAAGGCGAAGAGCCCCCGGTCGTCTGGGACACCCAGACCATCCTGCGCTACGTCTCCTCCGTGCTGTTCGTCTCCGCCGTCGCGTCCGACGGGTTCCGCTACCTCTACACGATCGGCGCGCCGCTCGCCGCCGCGATCGGGGAGAAGGACCTGTCCTTCCTCCCCTACCCCTACGGCGCAGGCAACGGCGAAACATCGTCCGGCGGGCGCAAATCATGAGCGCCGCACCGAACACGACGCCCCGGGCAGACCTCCACACCCACACCGCCCTGTGCAAACACGCATCCGGCACGCCGGAGGAATACCTCGACGCCGCGCGGAAAGCCGGGCTGGCATACTGGGGCGTCTCCGACCATTTCCCGGCGCCCGCGGGCTACGATGCCGCGTTCCGCATGGCGCCCGGCGACCTGCCGCGCTATTTCGAAATCCTGGATTCGCTCCGCGAGGCTGCGGACAGGTCCTCGTTGACCGTTCTTGCCGCCGCAGAGTTCGACTATGTGCCGGGCCGCATGGATGAGGTGTTCGCCGCGCTCGAACCGCTCCGCCCGAAGTTCGACTACCTGATCGGCTCGGTGCACTACGTCGGCGACTTCGCGTTCGACGACCCGGACAAGATCGGCGAATGGCCGCGCTTCGGCGTGGATGCCGTCTGGGACGGCTACCTGGCCGGACTGAAAGCATTTGTCGAGCTTGGCGGATTCCATGTCATGGCGCACTCCGACCTGCCGAAGAAATTCGGATTCCGGCACTCCGACCGCGAAAACGTCCTGCGCCGCATGACGGACATCTACGAATGCGCCGCCGCGAAGGGCATTTGCCTGGAGCTGAACACCGCAGGGCTCCGCGTGGCGGCGGACGAGATCTACCCCGCCCCGGACCTCCTCCGCGCCGCCTTCCGCGCCGGGATGAAGATCACGCTCGGCTCCGACGCGCACAAGCCGGAACACATCGCCTACGCGTTCGACGAGGCCGCCGCGCTCGCGCGCTCCGTCGGCTGGACCACGCACACGGCGTTCGTCCGCGGCGAAGCCGTCGAGCTCCCGCTGTAGGTTGTTCCGTCCGCCCCCGGATACAACCGCAGCAAAAGCACTAGAATCTAAAAAAAAAAGAATCTCATTTTTCTCTTGATAATCGGTTTTCAGCGTGTTATATTGATTAAAAAGCACCAAAAAATATGAAACAAGCTTGCTGAAGCGAAACAGGAGTCCGGTCATGCCTGTTCCCACGCCCCCGAAGAAGAAGAAAAATCTTTTGTCCTGCGCGGTGTTTTCCTGCCTCGGATGCCTCGGGTGCATGGCGCTCGGCGTGATCGTTCTCGTGGTCGTCCTCGCGATCGCCGATGCCAGCATCGACCATTCGGAGAAGCTGATCTCGTCCAGCACCGATTATGCCGCGTTCACGGACAAGAGCAAGATCACGTTCGGCCCGAACGTGGTCTCCTGCGAATGGGCGCTGAAAAAACGGGACAACCGGAAACTCCTCTCACTGTCCGCCCTGGTCCCGTCGCCGTCGGACCACGACGTCATCATCTCGGGGTTCGTCGTCCTGCCGAAGGAGGAAGCACAGAACATCCTCGCCGGATACGACTGGACCCCGGTGTCGCCGGACGATTCCGCGTCTGCCGCGAGCCTTCATGACGAGTACCTCAGGGAAAAACAGGCATACATGATCGATGTCATGGGACTGAAAGACCGGACGCTGCTCTATTCGAAGTATTATGACGGCAAGATCCAGCAGAGCGCGCCCTACGATGTCATGCCCCTCTTCGACGCGGCGCACAGCACGATTTTCTTTCACATGATACACCTGTAAAAAACAAGCAACGATGAACGGAAACAAGACAGGGAAACCGGAAAAAAGCACGGTCATGCAGTATCTCGCGGTCTGCGCCGTGCTGATCGCCTGCTTCCTGATCCACAGGGCGCTTGTGCATCTGGACTGGGTGATGTATGGGCAGTACGGCTTTACCGTGGATGACGTGTATTGCGTCTCGTCCTGGGATTACGGGTTCTGGCCGAACATGACCTCGCGGATCTGGTTCCTGCTCGGTCCGGCGTTTGCGCTCATCGCCCTCACGCCGCTGCTTCCTTACGGGAAACGCCGCCTCTCCGCGTTCGCCGTCAACGTCCTTCTGGTTTCGGAAGCCTTCCTGCTGTTTCTGGTCGTCGTTCTCTTTGCGCTCCAGCATTACTCGATCCTGTACTGCTACATTTAACGGTGCGCCATGAAACATCCGGCAAACGTCAAAAAAGCCTATCCCTCGCGGAAGACCGCTCTGCTCGGGAGCCTGATCCCGGCGTGCCTGTTCCTGCTGTTTCAGCTGCTGGTCGCGGTCATCTCCTATAGAATTTTCCGGTATCTCTTCGAATGGAACTACGCGATGGAGGTCGTGAACTGCCATGTCGATTTTGAACAGGGCGATTTCTACTTCACGGCGAAAAAGTTCCAGCACATCGCGTTCTGGTCCCTCGTGACGGTCGCGCTGGCGCTTTTCTGCCTGAACATGAAACGGTATTTGTGGAATCAGGTCGTCTTCCTCTGCTTCGCGGTTACGCTTTATCTCACGCTCGGCACGATCCTGTTCCGGCATGAGCTCGCCCTCGTGAAAGCCGGCGGCACATGGAATGTCAGCGCGGACGTCCCGGACGAGGTGCGAATGGAAAACCTCCGCCGCAATGCAGAGAAAGGCGGTGCGGCGGCGATGTATGAGCTCGGGCGTCATTATCAACACGGCTGGGGCGTAAAAAAGGATGAGGCCGAGGCTGTGAAGTGGTTTCGGCTGGCGGCGGAACACGGACGCGCTTATGCCATGTATGATTTGGGCGAGTGTTACCGGAAAGGGACCGGGGTGAAACGGAACGATGCGGAAGCCGTCGAATGGTATGCGCGTGCCGCGGCACATGGCGTAAAACCGGCGTTGTCCACCCTCGAAGAGCTTGCCGGGGAAGGCAATTCCGACGCGCAGAAAGCGTTGGAATCGCTCCCCGTTCCAAAATAAGCCGGAACGGAACCGGGTCCTCGGGGATCGTCTGCCGATACACGACCGAAGCCGTCTTTTTTCCCGGTTTCTTTTGCTTTTCGCGTGTTTTCTTCTTGAAGAAAAGCCGTTCGAATGGTATATTATATCTTACCATTTTTGAAAAGCCGTTCAACCAACTCAAACTTCCAACAGGAGCAGAGAACGATGAAAGTCTTCAATTTCAACGCGGGTCCGGCGATGATCCCGCAGTCCGTCATGGAAAAAGCCCAAAAAGAGTTTTGCGACTACAAAGGCAGCGGATGCGGCATCATGGAGCACTCCCACCGCCACAAACTCTTCGACGAGATCCTTGAGCGGGCGATCTCCAACTTCAAGGAGATCATGGGCGTTCCGGACACCCACGCGGTCGTCTTCATCCAGGGCGGCGCGAGCATGCAGTTCGCGATGATCCCGATGAACCTCGCGGTCGCGGGCAAGCCGATGGAATTCGCCGATACCGGCACGTGGTCCAGCAAGGCCATCAAGGAAGCCAAGCTCTTCGGCGACGTGAAGGTCATCGCCTCCAGCAAGGAAGAGAAATACACCAAGATCCCCGCGGTCGACGAGATGAAGATCGACGAGGACGCCGCGTTCTTCCACATCACCTCCAACAACACGATCTACGGCACGCAGTACCAGGCGTTCCCGAACTGCCCGGCCAACGTCCCGATGCTCGCCGACATGTCCAGCGACATCATGTCCCGCAAGGTCGACGTCTCCAAGTTCGCCATGATCTACGGCGGCGCGCAGAAGAACCTCGGCCCCAGCGGCATGGCGGTCGTGATCATCCGCAAGGACCTCGTGGAGCGCACTCCTGCCAACGTGCCGACCATGCTCCGCTATGCAACCTACATCGACAACAACTCCCTCTTCAACACCCCGCCGACCTTCGGCATCTACATCTTCGGCCTCATCACCGACTGGGTGAAGGAAATGGGCGGCCTCGAAGTCCTCCAGGGCATCAACGACAAGAAGGCCGAAACCCTCTACGCCGCGATCGACGCTTCCGACGGATACTTCCGCAACCCCGTCTGCCCGTGCAGCCGTTCCAAGATGAACGTCGTCTTCCGTCTCCCCTCCGAAGAACTCGAAGCGAAGTTCCTCGACGAGGCCAAGGCGGCCGGCATGATCGGCCTGAAGGGACACCGTTCCGTCGGCGGCATCCGCGCTAGCATCTACAACGCCATGCCGCTCGAAGGCGTGGAGCGTCTTGTGTCCTTCATGCAGGACTTCAAGAAGAACAACTGATCTGACCGGAGGGCGTCGTCATGATCGACCGCTATTCCGTTTTAGACGGCCGCATCGCCCATTCCGATGCAGGCACGATCCCCGTCGACGTGTACGTCATGCCCGACGGGGAGGAACGCGCCTTTCTGACCGACGAACTGGGCATCGACCCGCATACGCTGGCGTCCTCCATCGACCCGGACGAGACGCCGCGTATCGAGTTTGAGGACGATTATATCGCAATCATCCTCAAATATCCGAAGAACTATTCGGCTGACGACAACTTCCTTTTCCGTGTGAAATCCATGGGGATATTCCTTTTCGCCGAGCGGGTCGTGCTCGTCATCGACGAAGAATTTCCCCAGCTTTTCACCGGCAAATTCGCAACCAAAGTCTACACGAAACAGGACGTCCTCCTCCGCGTCCTGACCCAGACCATCCGCCATTTCGAGAGCCACCTGCGCGTGATCAACATGTGCAGCGACGAGATCGAAACCCAGCTGAACGAGTCGTACAACAGCAGCAATCTGCTCGACATGTTCACGCTGGAGAAAAGCCTGGTCTACTATGTGAACGCACTGAGCGGCAACCGGCGCGCCTTCGAGCGAATCCGGGTCGGCGCGGCGAAATTCCAGTTCACGGAGGACAACATCGAACTCCTCGAAGACCTCCAGATCGAAAACCGGCAGTTCCTCGACCAGGCGCAGGTCTACTCCCAGATTCTCTCCGGACTCGTCGACGCGCGTTCCAACATCATCAACAACAACCTGAACGTGCTGATGAAGAACATGAACGCCATCGTGATCGCGGTCGCCATCCCGACCTTCTTCACGGGCGTCTTCGGCATGAGCGAATTCACGGAATTCCTGAGCGGCCCGAGCCACAAATACTGGTATGTCTCGTTCCCGGCATTCTTCATCCTCATGACCGGGCTGGCGCTCTTCGTGTTCTGGCTGATCAAGAAATTCGAGAAACACTGAGCTGTCTTATGCCTATTTTCGAATACGCGTGCAAAAAGTGCGGGCATCAGTTCGAAGCCCTGCTCAAATCCGCCTCCGATCCCGCGCCGGAATGCCCCGAATGCCATGCTTCCGGCGCAAAACGCCTGCTCTCCCGGTTCGCCGCCGCCTCCAAGACGGAGTTCGGCTCCTGCAGGATGTCGGAAGACTGCATGGCGGCCGCGCACGGCGGCTGCGGCTGCGGGTGCGGCTGCGGCGGACACCACCACCATTAAGCCATGGTCAAAGCCGAACTCAAACCGCTTCTTGAAAAGCTCGGAATCGCGCCGAGCAAGCGCCTCGGGCAGAACTTCCTCGTGGACGACCAGTTCCGCGCGAAGATCCTTCACGAGGCCGATCCGAGGCCCAGCCAGACCATCCTCGAGATCGGCCCCGGACTCGGCGCGATCACGCGCGGACTCGTCGCGTCCGGCGCGGACGTCACCGCGATCGAGTTCGACCGCAAGATCGCCGAATATCTCCGGACCGCGGTCGTCCCGCTCGGGCTCCATCTGATCGAGGCCGACGCCTGCCGCGTCAAATACGGAGAACTGTTTCCCGGAGATTTCCGGGTGGTCTCCAACCTGCCCTACAGCGCGGGCACCATCGTCATCGCAAAGCTGCTCGACCTCGAAACGCCGCCCGCCGACATGCTTCTCATGCTTCAGAAGGAAGTCGCGGAACGTTTCCTGGCTGCGCCCGGCACAGCCGACTATTCCGCGCTGACCGTGCGGATCGCCGCTGTCTACGAGGGCCGCATCGTCCGCATGGTCCCGCCCGAGGTCTTCTACCCGGAGCCATCCGTCGAATCCGCCCTCTTCTCGCTCGTCCGCAAGCCGAACGTCCCGCCGCAGAACATTCGCATCATCCTCTCCCGCCTCGCCCGCACGTCGTTTGCGCACCGGCGCAAGAAGATGTTCAAGCAGGCCGCCGCGGTCTTCGGCGCGGAGATGATCGCAGCCGCCATGGCAGACGCCTCGGTCAACCCGGACATCCGCGCCGAACGCGTCACGCCGGAACAGTTCATCCGCATGGCGGAGTTCATCGCGGCACACACGCAGGATCCGCCGCAGGCCGGCGGTTCCGGTTCCGGCATGGAAGAAGAAGACGGCGCGGCATCCGCCGACTGAAAACGGATCGCATCTCCCCGTTTTGTTTCCCCTCTTTTATTGCGGAAATTTCTGCCCGTTCACTTGAAGAACGCGTAGGCGAAGACACGCCCCCGGATGAGCCACCAGCTCAGGTCCTCCGGCATTCGTTCCGCGTCACGGGCAATGAATATGCCGTTCTCGCCGACATATTCGCTTTGACTCGTCACGAGGTAAACGCCGTATTCATCGCTGTATATTCTGAGCGGCTTCAGGGTTGCGGCACACTGTTCGCCGAACCGGTCGGGCGGAATACTGTCGCTCCGGTCCTTTCCCGCGGGAAGGCTGTCCGCGACCGCCTCGAGGGACTCGTGTTCCGCCACGAGATACTGCATCACCTCGCGGGACGGACTGAACGACACGTGCCGTTCGTTGACGAAATCCATCACCTTGATCGCCATCAAAGCGGCAAGCCCGAACAGGACGACGACAATCGCGCAGTGGAAGACGATCTCCCAGCAGAAACCGCCGGCTTTCTTCCGCGGATTTCCGGGTGTTTTTTCCGGCTGTTCGGGAGCGGGCGCCTCAAGGGAATCCAGAAACGCGTTGAACCCCGCCCAGGCATTTTTCAGTTTCGACGGGGAAGCCTCAGCCTCGGCTTTCTGCGGCGGCTCGGGTACTTCCTCGTCCACGTAGTCCAGAAACGCATTGAAGTATCCCCAAAGCTTTTTCAGTGTCGACTGAGGAGCGGCGGGAGAGCTTTCCGCCTGTTCCGCGTTCTTCTGGGGGGTGTTCTGTGTTTCGGACATCGTATACCCTGGGACTTATAGGACCTATATGTCCTATATGACTTATTTGTTTTTTGAGTGAAGATACTATATAATCTATCTCCTTTTCCGCTTTTTTCAAGACAGGTTCCTTTTTTCCCGGGCCGTTTTTCGGCGGATGAGTTGAAAAATGCGTTGCCATGCGGTATAGTATTAGCTCACATTCAGCCGCGGGGATTATCCATGAGCAAAGCAACCGAGTTCAAGACCAACGTCATGCGCATCCTGGAACAGGCCAAGGTGCCGTTCCGCCACCATTGCTATGTGGATTCCGGCGCGATTTCCGGACTGGAAGTCGCCGCCGCGCTCGGACAGGCCCCGGCGCACGTCTTCAAGACGCTCGTCACGGTCGAAAAGTCGGGCGAACACTTCGTCTTCGTCGTGCCGGTCGATTCCGAACTCAACCTCAAGAAAGCGGCGAAGGCCGTGAACGGAAAATCCATCGAGATGATCAAGTCGAAGGAGCTTTTCCCGCTCACCGGGTACATCCACGGCGGCTGCTCGCCCATCGGCATGAAAAAGCAGTTCAAAACAGTGATCCACGAATCCGCCGCAAACCTCGACGCGATCTTCTTCAGTGCGGGCAAGATCGGCTACCAGATCGAGATCGCGCCCGCCGATCTCGCGAAAGTCCTGCGTTTCACCTACGCTGACATCACGGACTGAAAACCGGGATATCCGGCCGCGTGACTTTCCGGTCCCCTCAGAAAAAAATAAGTCTTATAAGACTTATATGTCCTATTATGGCCTTTTTCTTTTCCTTTTTGGCAGGCGGCAAAAACTTTTTGTTTATTTTTTGAAATTTTCGGGTTTTCGCGCTTGATTTTTCACCGCTTCCGTGTATCTTTTTAGCGTTCTTTTCCCGCCCCCCTTTCAAAGCCCCCTTTCTATACTCAAGGCCAGCAGAAAATCATGAAAAAAGCAGTCAATGCCACCACGTTCGTCGCCCTCGCGCTCGCAGCATCCGTCACTTACAACATCGTCCAGCACCAGCGCGCGAAAGGCATCCGCCCCGAAAGCCCGAATCAGGAAGACAATGCAGTTCAGTCCCTCACAAACAACGCTGATGTTTCCTCAATCTCATCCGCTGTTTCTTCCGTGAGCGCGACCAGACCCGCATCCGCTGCACAGCAACAGGTCTCCGCGATCACGTTCCGGTCCGCCCGGTACGACAGATACAACGACGAGCTCGACATCTCCTTCTCGTCTCCGTCTTCGATTCAGACCAAACTCCCGAAAGACGCCCTTGAATTCACGCCCGCCGTCGCGAACGTTTCCTTCTATTCGTCCGGCTCCACGATCTCCGTCAGCGGCGGCTTCAAGCCCGGCGTCGCCTACCGCGTCCGCGTGAAAAAAGGCATCATGGACCGTTCAGGCAGGGCGACGCTCGAAAACGACGCCGTGTTCGACATCACGGTTCCCGAGCTCACGGAAAAGATTTCTTTCCTCACTGACGGCAGCGTGTTCCCCATTACGGAAAAGACGGTCGAGTTCCCCTATTCCGCCAGGAACATCCGCAAACTCGACGTCAAGCTCTACCGCGCATTCGACAACAACCTCAACAACATGTCGAACAGCTCCTGCTGGGACGACCGCGCCGACACGTCCAACATGCTCCTGGTCGGCGAGAAGACCGTCACGCTCTCCGATCCCCGGAACGAAACGGTCAACCATCTGCTCGACATCGACGACATCCTCGTGGTGAACGATCCCAATCAGAAGAGAGAGCGGCTCTTCGCCTCCGCCACGCCCGGCTACTACGTGCTTGAGGTCACATATGACCGGCAGTCCGACTGGGGCGACTACACCTACCGGGAGACAAAATACCGCAACTTCATGCTCACCGATTTCGCGCTGGTCGCCGCCACGGTGTCCGATCCCGCGGGCGGCATCGTCCTCTTCGCGCGACGCATTTCCGACGGCGCCCCCGTTGCCGACGCGGAAATCGAGCTCTCTTCGGACAAGAACCAGCTCCTCGCGAAAGGCAAAACGGACGCGTCCGGCAAGGTCGTTTTCCACGTTTCGCAGAGTTCCGTCAATAAGCTGCATGAAGGGGAGAACGACAGCAATTTCCTGAACAGAACGGGCCAGTTCGGAAGCCTCTACTCCGCGACCATCCGCAAAGGAAAGGAATTCGCCTGGTTCCCGCTCGACCTCTATACAGGCAAGAACGACCTCACGCCGCGCGCATTCGCGTTCTCGGAACGCGGCATCGTGCGCCCCGGCGAATCCTTCCTCGCCGCGGCGTTCATCCGCGACCCGACGGACGCCGAGCTGAAAATCGGGCACGAAACGCCGGATGGCTCCAGCAAGGAAGGGAAAGACAAAATGGGCTCCGTGTTTGCGGAAACGATCCCCGTCACGCTCACGGTCCGCAATCCGAACGGCAAGGAGATCTTCTCGAAGCAGCTCACGCCCGACAAGAACGGATTCGTCTCGTCCGAGGTCAAAATCCCGGACAACGCCGCCTCCGGCTACTACACGTTCCGCTTCGGCACACCCAAGCGGACATGGGGCGAATCGCACATCCAGGTCGGCGCCTATGTGCCGGACCGCATCCGGGCGAAACTGGAACACGCCGCCCTGCCCGCCGGTCCCGTCGCCGTGAAGGAACCGCTTCAGGCCGTCCTTTCCGCGGACTATTACTTCGGCACGCCTGTGCCGTCCGCGTCCGGCAGAGTCTACTTCGACTGCTTCGCGAACGGGAAACGTCCCGACCACTGGAAGGATTGGACCGTCGGCGACGCCTCCCGCTTCAATTTCGACGAATACAATACGGTGATCGCGGTCGAAAACGGCAAGACGAACCTCTCCCTGCCCTCGTTCGAATCGCGCGGCATGTCGTTCGACCCGGTGCGCGTCGTGCTCCAGGCGTCCGTGCAGGAGCCGGGCGGCCGCGCCGTAACCGGGTCCGACAATTTCACGCTCTATCCGACGGACTGGTTCATCGGCCTGAAGCAGAAAGACGGCGCGGGCAATCAGTGTGTGCTTGACCTGGCGCTGCTCGCGACCGAACAGGGCAAGGCCGCCGCGCTCGGCGACGGACGCGACATCACGTTCATGGTCTACAAGCGCGAGTGGGACTATGTGCTGGTCCAGGAGGGCAACGGCTACCGCAGACGCTGGAAGGAAACAGTTTCCGAGGTGGAGGGCGCGTCGAAGGAAGTCACGATCCCGCAGAACGCCGACCTCGCCGCATTTACCGCTCAGGTCGCGTTCGACCTGCCGTCCGGCTGCTACGACATCGTGGCGGAGTATGGCAGCGACATCCGCACGAAACTCAACGTGTGGCATTCCGCGGGCGAATCCGGCCGCCGCACCGGCGACCCCTCCGAACTCGTGTTCAAGACCGACGCGAAAACATACACGCCCGGCCGGACCGCAAAGCTCACGTTCACCAGCCCCGTCGACGGCGAAGCGTTCGTGACGGCGGGCGCGCTCCGGCTCGATTTCGCGGAAGCCATCCCCGTCAAGGCGGGCGAAAACACCGTCGAGGTGAAGATCCCGGCGGACTGCCTGAACGGACGCTACCATGTCAGCGTGTTCGCGGTCGGCAAAGACAAGGATGAATACATCCGCGCCTCCGGGGATGCGAGCCTCGAACTCGACCATTCCGCCACGCACAAGCTCAACGTCGGAATCACCGTCCCCGGCATCGTCCGGCCCGAGACCGAGGCGGACGTGACCGTCTCCCTCGCCACGCTCGACGGAAAACCGCAGGCCGGACAGGTCTGCCTCTTCGCAGTCGACGAAGGCGTGCTCGCGCTTACCGGGTTCAAAACGCCCGACATCTACAAGTTCTTCCTCCAGGACGATAACTCGTTCCTCACCACCAGCGAGACCTACGGCCAACTCTTCCAGAACCTCAGGATCCGTCCGGACGGCACCATCGGCGGCGGCGATGCCCCTGAAGCTTCCAAGTCCGCGCTCGCCGCGTCCCTCGTGAAGATGAAAGACGCCGTTCGCATCATCGAGCCCGTCGTCAAGGTCCCGGAATCCGGTTCCGCCGCAATCAAAATTAAGGTCCCGGACCACTCCGGTTCGCTCCGGTTCATGGCTGTCGCAAGCGCGGCCGACGCCGTGGGCTCCAGCGAACGCGAAATGATCGTCCGCACGCCGGTCAGCCTCACGGTCTCCGCGCCGCGCGTGCTCGCACCCGGCGACGAGGCGGTCGTCTCCGTCCGCGCATTCAACCACGACGCGAAGGACGGCGCGGTCAGCTTCAAGCTCTCCCTGCCCGACACGCTTCAGATCATGGGCGACCAGCCCCGTCTGGACGCGCTGAAGACGGGCGAGTCCAAAGACGTCTCGTTCCGCGTGAAGGCGCTTGACAAGCCCGGAGAAGGGTCCCTCGCCGTCACCCTGTCCGCCGGAGGCGAATCCCGCACGGAAACGACATACATCACGGTCCGTCCCGCGACTCCGCCCCAGACCGTCTCCACGTTCGCGATCGTGAAGCCGGACCAGACGCTTACGGTCGATCCCGCCGCCGGATTCACGTCCGTTGACAGCGCAGTTCTCTCCGTCTCGTCCTCTCCCGCGGTCGGCGTGACCGGCGCGCTCGACTGGCTCAACGGATATCCCTACGGCTGCCTGGAGCAGACTGTCTCCGGCGCGTTCCCGTTCCTGTCCGCCGCCTCGTTGGTCAAGGCCGGCCTGCTCGACGCCGAGATTGCGAAGACCATGGAGCCGAAAGTGCCCGCGGCCTATGCCCGCATCCTGAACATGATGGCGGGCGACGGCGCGTTCTCCATGTGGCCTGACGTCCGCAGGGAATGGCCCGAAGGGACCGTCTACGCCGCGCACTTCCTGTTCGAGGCGAAGGCGGCGAAACGCATCGCGCTGGATGCAGCCGTGGAAAAGAGCCTGACGGCATATCTCCTGCGCCTCGCGAACAGCGCGGGCAGCTACAAGCCCGAACTCCGCGCCTATGCCGCCTATGTGCTCGCTTCGGCGGGAAACAAGGATTTCGTCATCCCGGCGCGCAACGTCCTTGCCGGAAGCAAGCCCGGATTCGCGCAGTTCCTGGCCTCCGCCGCCCTCGTCCGAGGCGGCTACGCCGGGGAAGGCGCGGAAACGCTCCGCCGGTCGCTCGCCGACTCCGCCTGGCTTTACCGGACTTCGGACCTCGCCGGAGTAACCGACACGACCTCGCGCGCAGGTATGGTCCTGAACATCCTCATGAAGTGCGACCCGAAAGGCGGCGAAACGACCGCGGCCGAACTCGCCGCCTTCCTCGCCGGACGCATCCGCAAGGACGGCGAATGCTGGGGCACCACGCAGGCCAACGCCTGGGCCAGCATGGGCCTTGCGGCGTTCGCGGAATACTATCCGCCCGCCGACCTCTCCGGCACCATGACCGCGGCCGACAGGACCCGGCACGAACTCGCCGGAAAGGCGATGCACGGATTCGAGCTCGCGGCATCGGGAGCGAACACCGTTTCGAACACCGGAAAAACCAACCTCTATGTCCGCACCGTCGTCTCCGGCGTCCCGAAGGAAGCGAAGAAATCCGGCGGCCCGATCACGCTCAAACGCGAATTCTTCGACGAAAAGGGCAACCCGGTCATGTCGCTTCGCCACGGCGAACTCGCGTTCGTCCGCATCACGGCGGACTCCCCGGATGTGGTCGAGAACATCGTGATCTCCGACCTGCTCCCCGCCGGACTTGAGATCGAGGACGACGCCCTTGCGACGCGCATGGACGCCTCCGGCCGCATCCCGAAGAACATCCTCCTCAAGAACCGCCAGAGTTTCAGCCGCGCCGAAAAGCGCGACGACCGCTTCCTCGTGTTCGGCACGCTCTACGGATCCGCCTACGCGATCTACACCGTGCGCGCCGTCACGCCCGGCAAGTTCGCCGTCCCCGCGCTTCACGCCGAGGCCATGTACGATCCGGACATGAACGGCACGTTCCTCCCCGCCGCGGGGGAAGACGTTTTCGAGGTGAAATGAACCTCCGGTTCAGAAAGCCAATCAGACGGAGAGCCGTTCGCTTCGCAGCGGCGGCTTTCCTTCTTTTCGCGGTCCTCGCCCTCGCGGTCTGGGCCGCCGCGCCATACTTCGTGGACGACCCCATGATTCGCCTGCGGCAGATCTCCCCGGCGCACGCGTACCTCGACCGCAACGGCGTCCCGGTCTTTTACGAGACCACATACGACTACGAATGGCGTTTCCCGGTCACGCTCGACGAGATCGCCCCGCGCGCGGTGGACATCATGCTGTCCGCCGAGGACTACGCGTTCTACGAACACGGCGGCGTCGACTACCGGGCGATCCTGCGCGCAATGTGGCAGGACCTCAAAAACATGAAGATCATCTCCGGGGCGTCCACCATCACCATGCAGTTGGCCGGATTCGCCCTGCCCGATCACAAACCGAGCCTCGTCCGCAAGTTCAGGCAGGCCGCGATGGCGCGCCGTCTGGAACAGCTCCACACGAAGGACGAGATCCTGACCGAGTATCTGAACCGCATCCCCTGCGGCGGCAAGATATACGGCATCGAGGCGGCGGCACGGTTTTATTTCGGCCTGCATGCATTCCAGCTCAACCGCGCCGAGGCCGCGCTCCTCTGCGGCATCCCGCAGAAACCGAACCGCTACAATCCGAACCTGCATCCCGAGGCGGCGAAGAAACGCCAGAAGATCGTGCTGGACCTGCTCGTGCACCATGAGCTTATCACGGCGGACGAGGCGCGGGACATCTACGACACCGAACCGCTCCGCTACCGCGATTTCTCCCAGCCCTCCGATTTCGAGTTCAAGGCGACACCGGACGAGACGATCCACACCGTCCGGCGCGCCCGCGCGGAAAAAACTGCCGCCGGATGGTCGCCCGCACAGGGGGAACCGGTCGTCTGCTCCATCGACGCGGAGTTTCAGCGGGATGTCCGGTCGATCCTGAAACGCCGCCGCGACACCCTGTCCGGAGTGCGCGACGCCGCCGCAATCGTACTCGACAACGCATCCGGCGAGGCGGTCGTCTTCCTCGGCACGCTCGACTTCAACGAACCGGACGACGGCCAGTACAATGCCGCAAACGCAGTCCGGTCCGCAGGCTCCACGCTCAAGCCTTTTCTCTACGCGGAAGCGGTCGAAGGCGGCCTCATCACCGCGGATACGCGCGTCCTCGACGCGCCGCTGCGCTACGGCGACTACGCGCCGGGTAATTTCGACGGTTCTTTCCGCGGAACCGTGAAGGCCACCTACGCGCTCTCCCACTCGCTGAACACCCCGGCGATCCGGCTGGCCGCAGAGCTCGGCGAGGCCCGTATGATCGAACTCGCGGACAAACTGCACATCCTCGCTTCCCGCCGTCCGCAAAACGGGTTCGGACTCTCCATGGCGCTCGGCAGCGCGGGACACACCCTGCTCTCTCTCACAAACGCCTACCGCACGCTTGCGACGGACGGCTGTCTCCGTCCCGTTTATTTCCGTCACGATCCCGACCGCGCCCGGCCCGCGGGCAATCGCATTTTCTCCGGGGGAACGGCTCAGACTGTCCTGCGAATGCTGACCTCGCTTCCCCTCGCCGGATTCGAAGGGACCGCGGCATGGAAGACAGGAACGAGCAACAACCTGCGCGACGCATGGTGTTTCGCCTGCACGGAGACGCTCACGGTCGGGGTATGGTTCGGAAACAAGGACGGAACCGCTTCGGATTCGCTGGTCGGCGGCACGGCTGCGGCGCCCGCGGCCGGGGAGATCCTCTCGCTCGCCGCATCGAAATACAATCTCACGCCATTCAAAAGCGCCTGGCCGGAAGACGACAGGCTGGAACCTGCCGCCCTCTGCGCGAAAACAGGCCTTCTCGCCACGCCGGACTGCAAAGATACGGAATCCTCTCTGAAGCCTGCTGGAATCCCCCTGACGCTCTGCAAATCGTGCGGAGGCGACTCATCCGCCGGAAACATCTTCCGCATCTTCTCCCCGACGCCCTCCATGTTCGTCGCGGAAACGGACGAAGGAGTCCGGCTGGACCTGACGTCCGGCGACAGCGCGCAGTGGTTTGCGGACGGAGCGTATCTCGGAGAAAATCCCGGTCCGCGGACGTTTGCGCCGGGGTCGCACCGCGTGGAGGCGGTCCGCGTTTCGGATTCCGCCGTCGACGCCGTGGAATTCATGGTCGTGCGGAAGAAATAAGTTTTTTCCGGCCTTTTTTATAAAAAAGATAGAAAAAAATTTTGCTTTTTCAGCAAGGCGGGCTATATTGTGTGAAGCATTTTTGTTTTTTCAACCCTCAAAAAACGGAAAGTGTACGGAAAATTATGTCGGAACAACCGATTGACGCCTGTATGGAAAAGATCGTCAGCCTGTGCAAACGGCGCGGCTTCGTATTTCAGAGCTCGGAAATCTACGGCGGCTTCAACGGATTCTGGGACTACGGTCCCTACGGGATCGCCCTGAAGCGCGCGGTGGAACGCCAGTGGTGGCTCTACATGGTCGAAAAACGCAACAACGTGGTCGGCCTCGACTCCTCCATCATCTGCCACCCGAAAGTCTGGAAAGCATCCGGTCACGTCGACCGTTTCGGCGACATCATGTGCGACTGCAAGAAGTGCAAGACGCGCTTCCGCGTGGACCAGATGCCCGACCCGACCACCTGCACGAACTGCGGCTCCAAGGACCTCACCCCGCCGCGCGAGTTCAACCTTATGATGAAGACCTATGTCGGCCCAGTCTTCGACGAGGAGCACATCGCGTATCTCCGCGCCGAGACCTGCCAGCCGATCTTCCTGGATTTCCACTCCATCCGCATCGCCACGCGCATGCAGCTGCCCTTCGGCATCGCCCAGGTCGGCAAGGCGTTCCGCAACGAGATCACGCCCCGCATGTTCACGTTCCGCTCCCGCGAATTCTCCCAGATGGAAATGGAGTTCTTCTGCGCGGACGAAGGCTCGATGGAATGGTTCGAGTACTGGCGCCAGGAACGCTGGAACTTCTACCTGAACGTCCTGAAGTTCCCGGTCGAAAAACTTCATCTGCATCCGCACGACAAGCTCGCCCACTACGCCAAGGCCGCCGTCGACATCGAATACGAATTCCCGTTCGGCTGGGGCGAACTCGAAGGCATCCACCATCGCGGCACATGGGACATGTCCCAGCACCAGCAGTTCTCCGAACAGGACCTCCAGTACCTCGACCAAGCCAACAACACCCGGTATCTGCCGACCGTCGTCGAAACCTCCGTCGGACTCGACCGCATGGTCCTCGCCGTGCTCTGCAATGCCTACGACGAAGACCGCGCCCCGACCCAGAAGGAAGGCATGGAGGACGACGTCCGCGTGGTGCTCCACTTCCCCGCCACCGTCGCGCCCGTCCAGGTCGCGTTCCTCCCGCTCTCCAAGAAGCTCAACCAGAACGCGCAGGACCTGCAGGAGAAATTCCTTGGCCGCTACCGTACCGAGCTGGACGTGACCGGGAACATCGGCAAGCGCTACCGCCGCCAGGACGAGATCGGCACGCCGTACTGCGTCACGTTCGACTTCGATTCGCTCGAAGACAACGCCGTGACCGTGCGCGAACGCGACTCCATGGCGCAGGAACGCATTCCGATCGAAGGTCTGCGCGCCTACCTCGACGAAAAGGTGCTCGGCTGAACCTGACCGGATACGGAAAACCACAACGGGAGACGACAGGACCATGAAAGGCACGAAACAAATCCTGCTTGCGGGCTTCGCAGCCCTCTGCATGGTCCTGCCCGCGTGCAACCCGTTGTACACGGGGGAATATGTTGCCGACAGAGCCCCGCTGGTTATCTCTCCCGAACCGCTGAACACGGTTTCCTACACGGCTGAATACACGCAGGACGGTGCCCTGCCCTTTACCTGCGAAGTCAAGCTCGGCACGGAGGGACGCATCCGCCGCGATTACGTCTGGAAGGACGAGGGAGGCGCGGAAAAGAAAGCCTCCGTCGTCATCAGCGGCGCGGAAGCGATCAAGTCGGAGGATGGCAAGAGATCCATCCTCGATGATTCCGACACAGCGATGGCGCGGTTCTATTCCGGACTCATTCTCGCCCCTGCCCCGCTCATCTCCGGCGCGTGGAAGCAGGGGAACGTTTGGGACCTGGTTCCCGCAGACGTTCCCGGCGTGGCAAGAATTTACGTGTGCGTCGACACGGACAGCCGTCATTGGACCGACCTCGTTGTGAGGATGGGAAATATTGAAGATGCTTCCGGCGACGTCTCGTCCGTCTTCTCCGAATACAAAACGGAATCCGGCGTGACATACCCGTCGCGCATCGTCAGCTCCACGGTGGGCGGCGCGCCCGTCACCTGCACCATCCGCGACGTCAAGATCAACCCCGAACTCCCGGACGAGCTTTTCCGGCTCTCCGAACCCAACGGATAATCAACGCATTCCAGCTTTAACAACAGGATATACTTATGAAACTTCAGTCCATCCTCCTCCTGACCGGACTCGCCGCCGGCATCACGACCGTCTCCTGCAAGTCGACCGCGGATGAAGTCGAAGAATTTTACGGCAGATCCGCCCCCAACAGAGCCGAAGCCGAAGCCCAGGACGCGGCGAATATCGACTACGACTTCTACGACCATGTCTACGCGCACATCGACCGCAGGCTGAACGAGTTCAACGAAAAAGAGGAGGCGAAGCTTCCCGTTTTCTCCTCGAACCAGGTCAAGGAGGACTTCATGGGGCTTTCCTTCATCAGGTCCGCCCAGCAGATCAGCCTGATCTCCATGGATTTCTCCGGTCCGCGCAACGTGAACTACAGTCTTCTTGCCGACCGCGAATCCCGCACGTTCACCCGCACGATCGACGGCCAGACCGAGACATACACGTTCGAAACATTCACGAACGGCGTCCCCCCGGCGATCCCCTACGACATCCATATTCTGTATGCGTTCGCCACAGATTTCAATCGCATCGCCGAGACGGTGGAAGTCCGCAGCTACGAGAAGCTGGAACAGGGCGAAAACCCCGCGATCGCCGACCTTCACAACGAGTCGAACATCGACGAGAAGGGCAACAAAAAGGATAAGAACTTCGTCGAGATCAAGCCGAAGACCACCACCGAGCCGCTCGAATTCCGCATCGACAACCGCTGGTGCAAATGCTACGACGTCAAGCTGAAAAAAGTCTGCGCGCCCGCGGTCTCCATGTCGCTCTTCGTTAGCAACGAGGAAAAGACCATTTCCCGCGTTGACATCATTCTCGACGACGATTCCAAAGTCTCCTATGTCCTGGATTGGCGCGAACAGGACGGCATCGTCCTTCCGCGCGTTGTCCAGCGTCTCGGCGACAATGCCGTCTTCTTCCGCGACGACGCAAAAGTCATCCTGAAGAGCGACCGCGCCGCGCAGGAAGCGGAAGCCGCCGCGGAAGCCGCCGAAACGGCGGTGGAAGAAGACGCCGGAGAAGATGCCGCGACTGACAGCGGGGAAGTCGAAACCGTCGAATTCGACGCCGCCACGAACGCCGCTTCCGGCGAAACGGAAGACGCCGTCGAAGACGACGCCTTCGACGAAGATTAAGCTTTTCGCATCAGCTTCATCCGCTTCGGGAAACATCTGCCCGTTTTCGCACCGTCCGCCATTCCGCCGGACGCAGGAAAATCGGGCGTTTTTTTTATCCTGTTCCGGCGTTTTTCGCCTGGTTTCCGGTTGATTTTTCCGCAGTTGGATGTATGTTATCATGTTTGACCGAACAACTGTTCATACAACACTCGCGAACCGAAAGGAAATCAACGTGAAACTCATTGTCGACGCAAACAATCTCCAGGGGCGGATCAGCCGCCATGTCTACGGCCAGTTCTCCGAGCATCTCGGACATTGCATCTACGACGGCCTGTTCGTCGGTGAAAAGTCCAGGATCCCGAACATCGACGGCATGCGCAAGGATGTGATCGAAGTCCTCCGCCGGATCCGCATCCCGAACCTCCGCTGGCCCGGCGGCTGTTTCGCCGACTGCTACCACTGGCGCGACGGCGTCGGCCCGCGTTCCAAGCGCCCGTACATCGTGAACGACACCTGGGGCGGCGTCGCGGAGGACAATTCCTTCGGCACGCATGAATTCCTCCGTTTCTGCGAACTCATCGGCGCAGAGCCGTACATCAACGGCAACGTCAGCAGCGGCACCGTGCAGGAGATGTCCCAGTGGATCGAGTATCTGAACGCCAAGGTGCAGGGCCCGATGACCGAACTCCGCCGCAAGAACGGCCGCAAGGAGCCGTGGGGCGTCAAATTCTGGGGCTTCGGCAACGAGCCCTGGGGCGACGGCCACATGCGCCCGGAATACTATGCGGACCAGTTCCGCCGCTACACCACCTATGCCCGCGACTACGGCGACACCAAGCTCGTCCGCATCGCGGCGGGCGCCAACGGCGGCGACCTGAACTGGACCGAGGTCCTGATGCAGAGCGCGGGACAGTGGCTCGACGCCGTCACCCTGCACTACTACACCGTGCCCGGCGTCTGGGAGCATAAAGGCTCCGCCACCAAGTTCGACGTCCCGGAATACTACACCACGCTCGAAAAGGCAGCAAACATCGAAAACATCATCGCCGCCCAGTCCGTCGTCATGGACAAGTACGACCCGAACGCACGCGTCGGACTCTTCGTCGACGAATGGGGCACCTGGTTCGACGTCGAGGAAGGGACCAACCCCGGCTTCCTCCACCAGCAGAACACCATGCGCGACGCCATGGTCGCCGCCATCTCCCTGAACATCTTCCACCGCCACAACCGCCGCGTCCGCATGGCGAACATCGCCCAGCTCGTGAACGTGCTTCAGGCCATGATCCTGACCGAAGGCGAAAAGATGCTCGTCACCCCGACCTGCCACGTCTTCGATCTCTACAAGGTCCACCAGGACTCCGACCGAGTGGAATCCTTCGCGCAGGCCGCCCCGGTCGACGCCTGCAAGCTCCAGTCGCTCACGCATACCGCGTCCATGAAGGACGGCGTCCTGCACGTCAGCGCCGCCAACATCCACGCCGACAAGGCGCTCCCCGTCGAGCTTGAAGCCTGGGGATTCGACGCCGCGGCCGTCTCCGGCGAAATCCTCGGAAACGGCGACATCCACGCGCTCAACACCTTCAAGAAGCCGAACGCCGTCCATCCCCGCAAGCTCGACCTCGTCGTCAGGAACGGCAAAGTCCTCTTCGAACTTCCGCCCTGCTCCGTGGCAACCATCACGCTCAAGCCCGCCGCGAAGAAGGCTCCCGCGAAGAAAGCCCCCGCAAAGAAGGCTGCGAAGAAGGCTTCCAGGTAATCCGCAGACAACATATCCACAACACGCGAACCCCGGCAGTTTCCATGGAACACTCTGTATCGTTCATTCCCTCCGGTGAATCCCCCATGCCGACTTCGGAATATGCGGAATCAGGCGGAAGCTCCTTTCCCCCCTGCTGCCGGCGGTTCGCGCTCGTCCTCTCCCTCCTCCTCGTCTTCTGCACGGTCTTCTCCGCTTGCTCCTCTGTCGACCCGGACGGCACGATCCCGCGATCCGGCGTCCATGCTTCGCTGGCATCGCACCGACTCACCGTCACAAGGGCAATGCTCTTCGAATTCGGGAAAAACCCGGTGGAAAAGAAAACGGTCGACATCCCGGAAGGCGAATATGTGTTCGAGGGAGAGGACGACATCTTCCTGTATTTCCGCTCAATGGAACCGCTGGAATACCGTGTCTACCATAAGGAAGGCTACGCGGAGGGCGCGTTCCAAATGGGCGGGATCGCGCTTGCACGCAAGGAAAAATGGGACAAGATCGAATATCCGGCCTGCACCTACATCGACGGCGAAGACCAGCATCAGAAACGCCTCACCTGCCCTCTTGACCCGTCTTTTCTGATACAGAAGCGCGGGGTCGACTGGGAAAGCGATTTCGACGCGGAGTAAACGGCTGTCTGCGCATGAAAAAGTATTTTCGGACCGACCTTCTCATCGCCGCGGCATTGTCGCTGAACCTTGCCGGATGCGGCCCCCGGATTGATTATGATCTTCCGGAGAGTCCGATTGAGTTCCTTACCGGGACATTTGTAAACCCGGCCGATTCCGACGACACTTATCAGTCCATTGAATACAATGGAAGGACCTATGTCGTATATGGTACAATAAAGGAATCAATCGACGGGAACGATGTCGGCAAATGTCTGGGGTATGTCGTTCGGGACGGCGTTGTCATGAAAGATGTGCGGATTTTCCTTCTGAATGCCGATCCCGATGCGAACTGTCTGGTTCAAATATTCACCGATGGATTCATGAACCAGCCTGTTTTCTTCAGGGCGCTTGACACGAAGGGGAAGGAAATCGGCGTCCCGCAGCACATAGAAATCCTTGATTATCCTTACTGGAAATAACGGGACTATACCCCTCAGCCCAGTGTTCTCGCGTAGCAGAACACTACGACAGCACAGCTTGCTGTGAAAAATGGAGCGGGCGACCGGAATCGAACCGGCGTAGCCAGCTTGGGAAGCTGGAGCATAACCATTTTGCTACGCCCGCAAAAAAAGTGCGTGCTATAAGATACTGCCGAACGCCGAAAATTCAAGCGCGGAACGGTCATTTTCTCAAAAAAGATACGTCAAAGGTCATCTTCGCCATTTTTCTCTTTTGCAAATTTATTGTTTTTCAAACATGGCGTTAAATCGCCCGGAAAGGCCCTTTCCGTCGATTTTCGTCTGTTTTTTTCATTTTTTCTCGCGCATGCGCATGCGCGCGCTTGAAAAAAAGCCTTTCCCGTGATATATTATTATAAAATAAATCACACAACCAACCGCACCTTTTTTCCGAAAGGCTTCCAGCATGTCAGACACTCCCCACAATGTGTTCCCGATCAACATCGAGGACATCATGCACACAGCGTACCTTCAGTACTCGCTGAGCGTGAACGTCGGCCGCGCCATCCCGGACGTCCGGGACGGCATGAAACCCTGCAACCGCCGCATCCTCTACGCCATGGGCCAGCGCGGACTCACCAAGTCCCACAAGACCGTCAAGTGCGCCAAGGTCGTCGGCGACGTGCTCGGCAGCTACCATCCCCACGGCGACGCATCCGTCTACGACACCCTCGTCCGCATGGCGCAGGACTTCTCCATGCGCACCCCGCTCATCGAAGGTCAGGGCAACTTCGGCAGCATCGACGGCGACCCGCCGGCCGCCTACCGTTACACAGAGTGCCGCATGGAACGCATCGCGGAGGAACTGCTCGCCGACATCGAGAAGGAAACGGTGAACATGATCCCGACCTTCGACGAGGAGACGAAGGAACCCGAAGTGCTCCCGGCGAAGTTCCCGAACGTGCTGGTGAACGGCAGCGTGGGCATCGGCGTCGGCATGGCCACGAACATCCCGACCCACAACCTCGGCGAAGTCGTGAACGCCACCATTCATCTGCTCGACAATCCGACCGCCACGGTCCGCGACCTCATGCAGTTCCTTCCGGGCCCGGACTTCCCCACCGGCGGCATCATCTGCGGCATCAACCCAGTCCGCGCCCTCTATGAGACCGGACACGCCGTCCTGAAGATCCGCGCGAAGACGAAGATCGTGGAGAAGAACGACCGCGAACAGATCATCGTGACCGAGATCCCGTACGCGCTGAACAAGGAGCTCCTCGTCAAGAAGATCGCCGACGTCGTGAAGGAAAAGCGCATCACCGGCATCTCCGGACTCCGCGACGAATCCAACAAGAAGATCGGCATCCGCATCGTCATCGACGTCAAGCGCGGCGCCATGGCGAGCGTGGTCCTGAACCAGCTCTTCGCCACCACCCAGCTCGAATCCGCGTTCGGCTGCAACATGCTCGTGGTCGACCACAACCGTCCGCGCGTGATGAACCTCGTCCAGATCCTCCAGGCGTTCATCGACCACCGCTTCGAGGTCGTGACCCGCCGCGCCGAATACGAACTCCGCAAGGCCCGCGAACGCGCCCACATCCTCGCCGGACTGCTCATCGCCGTCCGCAACATCGACGAAGTCGTGAAGATCATCCGCGAGTCCCGCGACCGCGAGACCGCCGGAAAGGCTCTCATGGCGCGGTTCGAACTCGACGCGATCCAGGCCGCCGCCATCCTGAACATGCGCCTCCATCAGCTCACCAACCTCGCGGTCGACGAACTCGAAGCGCAGTACAACGAGCTGATGCGCCGCATCGCCGAGCTGGAAGAACTCCTCGCCAGCCGCGAAAAACGCCTGGAACTCATCAAGACCGAACTCGCCGCCATCCGCGACAAGTACGCCGATCCCAGACGCACCGAGATCACCTACGACGACGGCGACATCGACATCGCCGACCTTATCCCGCGTCATTCCTGCATCATCACCGTGTCCGACACCGGCTACATCAAGCGCGTCCCGGCCGACACCTACCGCACGCAGCACCGCGGCGGCTCCGGCGTCATCGGCATGAGCACCAAGGAGGAAGACCATGTGGCGCGCCTCTTCAGCGCCGACAGCCACGACCTGATCTTCTTCATCACCGACCGCGGATTCATGTACTGGCTGAATGTCTACGACATCCCGGAAGGCGCGCGCACCGGCAACGGCAAGGCCATCGTGAACCTTATCAAGTTCGAGAAGGATGAACAGATCCGCGCCATGGTCACGGTCAACCGCGCCATGTTCGATCAGCCCGGCCTCTCCCTGGTCCTGGCAACCCGCAACGGCATCATCAAGAAGACCCCGCTTTCCGCGTTCCGGAATCTCCGCAGGGTCGGCATCCGCGCCCTCGTGATCGAGGACAACGACGACCTGATCGCCGCCGACCTCGCCGACGGTTCCAGCGAAATCATCCTCTCCACCGCGAAAGGCATGGCCTGCCGCTTCAGCGAATCCAAGGTCCGGCCCATGGGACGCGCAGCGCGCGGCGTCCACGGCATCAAGTTCAAACTCGAAGGCGACTATGTGGTCGGCATGGAGGTCGTCGCGACCGGCCTGCCGCCCGTCATCGAGGCGCCCGCGTCCGATCTGGACGTCGACGCCGACAACGAAGAGGACGTCGCCCCGATCAGCGACGCGGACGTCGATGCCGACGCCGCGGAGGAAGCCGCAGCGATCGACGGCGCCGAAGCCGCAGCGGACGAAGGCGCGGACGATTCCGCGGACGATTCCGGCGAACCGATCCCCGAAGACGCATCCAAGCCGCAGCTCCTCGTCGTTACCAGCAGAGGCATGGGCAAGCGCAGCTACGTCGACACCTACCGTCTCACCGGACGCGGCGCGATGGGCGTCCGCAACATCAAGCTCGGCGAAGGCGAGACCGTCGTCGCGGCCATCAAGGTCCACCCCGGCGAAGACATCATTCTCACGACCCAGCGCGGCCAGGTGGTCCGCACACGCGTCGATGAGATCCGCCTCGTCGGACGCAATTCCATGGGTGTCCGCATCATAGCCCTCCGCAAGAACGACAGCATCATCGGCGTCTCCACCGTGATGCAGGTCGAGGAAGAAGAGCCGAAGGAAGAAGCCGAAAACACCGGCGTCTTCGCTGCGGCAGGTGAACCGCTCCCCGTCCGCGAGGATGCGGAAACGGAAGCGGAGGAAGTCGTGGAAGAAACCGGCGGAGACGACGATTTCGACGACGACGCGCCGAAGAAACCGTCCGAGGAAGAGGAAGACGACTATGTCGATCCTTCCGACTTCGGCGGCGGAGATGACGGAAATGTCCCGTTCTGATCGTTTCTTCGAAACACTGAACCAGACGATGCGGCCGGGCAAACCAACCCGGCCGCGTCTTTTCGGCATCCTGAACCTCACGCCGGACTCCTTCAGCGACGGAGGGGCACACACGGCCTCGCCGGACGCCTCGGCGGACTTCGCCGCGCGGATGGTCGCCGACGGCGCGGACGCGCTCGACCTGGGGGCCGAGTCCACCCGCCCCGGTTCGGAGGAAGTCCAGGCGGACGAGGAAATCCGGCGTCTGCTCCCTGCCCTGAAACTCATCCGTGCGCGGTTCCCCGGCCTCTTCCTCAGCATCGACACGCGCAAGGCGGCGGTCGCCGACGCAGCTCTGGCCGCCGGGGCGGACTGCATCAACGACGTGAGCGGGCTTCAGTTCGACCCGGACATGGCTGCGGTCATCGCATCGCACCGCGCTTCGCTCATCGTCATGCACATGCGCGGCACGCCGGAGACCATGCAGGCCCCGGAAAACCTCGTGTACGGCGACCTGATCGCCGACATCTCGGCATTCCTCCTCGACGCCGCGGGAAAGGCCGTCCGCGCCGGAGTGAATCCCGACCGCATCATGCTCGACCCGGGCGTCGGGTTCTCCAAGACCGACGAACAGAACATGACGCTCATCCGCCGCGCCGCCGACTTCAAAAAGCTCGGCTATCCCCTCTTCTACGGCATCTCCCGCAAAGGCTTCATCGGGCGCATGTTCAACATCCCCTGCCCCGCCAACCGCGACGAAGTCACTGCACAGCTCCAGATCGGACTCTGCCGCGCCGGAGTCCACGCGCTCCGGGTCCATAATGTCGCCGCTACCTCCCGGATCTTCGCCGCCGCCGGAATCTGAAATCTCCCCCCCGATCCAGTCGGTCTGTTCACACTTCACGAAATGACCGGGAGGGGCATATTCGTTTTTACACAGCATCCGTAATTGTCCTTTTTTTTGATCTGGGTTATTGTGCCGTTCCGTGAAAAAAACGAAAAAAAGCGGAAACTTGCTTCGATTTTAAACTAATTTAGATAAAAAATACATCTTTCATACAAAATAATACATATACAATCCTGCACTTCGAGCGTTATATTAGATACGAAGTGGAATCGTGCGCGCGTCAGCCGTACGCTTCCAAACGTGAAAACGATGTTCCTTTCACCATCATATCCAAACCAACACCCCAACAAAACAACAGGAGAACAATCAAATGAAATGCTCCGTCAGAATGATCGCGATTGCCGTCTGCGCCATCGCGGCAAGCCAGGCCTACGCCCAGTTCCCGGGCGGCGCTCCGCAGCAGGGCAACCAGCAGCAGAGCCAGACCGAAAAATGGCAGAAGATCCTCAAGGAAACCGAACTGGAACAGAAGCCCTTCACGAAAGGTGAAGACAAGCTGAACATCTGCCAGCACCTCTACAACAAGGAACAGCCCGGCAAGCCCGCGATCCTCGTCTTCCTGCACGGCATCGGCGAGCGCGGCGACAACAACCTCGCCCAGAACGAACTCGGCGTGTCCGACATCGTGAAGAACATCCGCGACCAGAAGCAGAAGGTCGTGCTCATCACCTGCCAGTGCCCGTCCTCCGAACTCTGGGCTCCGCTGCATCGCGGCGGCTCCGGCGCGGCTCTCCAGCCCCTGCCCTCCAAGTCCACCGGCCTCATCCCGGACATGATCGAAGCGAAGATCAAAGAATTCGACGCCGATCCCGATCGCGTCTACATCACCGGCCTCTCCATGGGCGGCTACGGCACCTGGGACACCATCTCCCGTCGTCCGGACCTTTTCGCGGCCGCGATTCCGATCTGCGGCGGCGCCGACCCGGCGCAGGCCCCCGTCCTGAAGGACATGGCCATCAGCATTTTCCACGGCGACCGTGACAACCTCGTCCCGACCAACCTCTCCCGCGAGATGTTCAAGGCTCTCGAAGATGCCGGCAACAAGAACGTGAAACTCACGATCTACGAAGGCGTCGAGCACAACTCCTGGGAAAAGGCGTATGCCGATCCTGAGACCTTCAAATGGCTCTTCAAGCAGAAACGCACCGAGGCCGGCAAGAAGGCCAAGGGCAAAGTCTTCACCGAAGAAGAAATCGCGGCGGCCCGTCAGGGCGGCGGCGGCTTCGGCGGCATGTTCGGCGGCATGGGCGGCGGTATGCCCCCGATGGGCGGCATGGGCGGCGGCTTCGGCGGCGGCATGCCTCCGATGGGCGGCGGCCAGGGCGGTATGCCCGACTTCGGCGCCATGTTCGGCGGCATGGGCGGCGGTATGCCCCCGATGGGCGGCGGCCAGGGCGGTATGCCTGACTTCGGCGCCATGTTCGGCGGCGGCATGGGCGGCGGTATGCCCCCGATGGGCGGCGGCGCTCCCGGCGGCGCGGCTCCCGGCGGCCAGGGCGGTATGCCCGGCGGCATGGGCGGCTTCCCCGGAATGGGCGGCGCTCCTGGTGGAGCGGCTCCCGGCGGCGCGGCTCCCGGCGGCCAGGGCGGACAGCGTCCTCCGCGTCAGGGTGGTCAGGGCGGCCAGGGCGGTGCTCCTGCCGGCGGTATGCCCGGCGGCATGGGTGGCTTCGGCGGCGGCATGGGCGGCTTCGGCGGCGGCATGGGCGGCTTCGGCGGCGGCATGGGCGGCTTCGGCGGCGGCATGG
>JBGUKN010000072.1:0-72247 GCA_045114455.1 Victivallales bacterium | reverse complement strand
TCCGCGACGACATCGGCAGCATCTTCGACTATCTGCTTGACATCCGCACCTACCTGCCCTACTCGAGCTGGGCGTACGTCAACAACGTCGTGTCGCTGCATCCGCAGTTCGTGAACGTGATCAAGGGGTCCGCCGACCCGTACCGCACCTATGTGATGATGCAGCTCCTGAACCGCGAACTCCAGCTCGAAAAGTGGTACTACGACTACGCGAAGGACGTCTACCACGAACGCCTGCCCGAACTCCCGCCCGACCAGGGCACCACGATGCCGAAGAATCTCCACGGCCGCCGCAAGGTCCTCCAGGGCTATCATTCGCTCGGACCCGTCAGGGACACGCTCCGCGCCATCTATTTCGTGCCGCAGAAGGACCACGACTGGTGGTACGCGCGCCTCTCCATCTTCAATTCCGACTTCGAGGACAAGATCCACACGCGGAAGGTCACGGTCGGCATCGATCCCGAACGCTCCCGCCTCAAATACGGTTTCTTCGAGGCTCCGAAGCCGAAGGACGAAAGCGAAGTCCCGCCTGAAAAGCTCGCCATCATCATCCCCGGCATCGGCAGCATTTACAACGGCCAGACCGCGCTCGCCACCGCCGAGGAGTTCTACAATGCCGGATACAGCGTCGTCCTGGTCGACAACGGCTTCAACTGGCGTTTCATGGTCGCCACGGACGGCAAACTGCCCGGCTACACACCGCACGACGCCGCCAACATGCGCATCGTCCTGCAGAAGATCCTCGCCGACCTCCGCGAAAACGGCAAGATCAGGGACCCGCGGATCGTCCTCACCGGCTGGTCCATGGGCGGCATCGAGCTCTGCCACATCGCCGCCATGGAGGAAAAGGAAAATACCCTCGGCATCAGCCGCTACCTCCCGATCAACCCGCCCGCCGACCTGATCACGGCGCTTCAGACCGCCGACACTTATGCCGCCGTGACCAAGAACTGGACCTTCGACGAAGCCGTGGACAAGGTCTCCACCGGAGCCGGACTTCAGTACGTCCTCACCAAAGACGTGATCCCGCCGCTCGACTCCGAAAAGCCGGAGACCTTCACGCGTCCGCCGCTCGTCGGCGACGACGTTGCCAAGTTCTTCGTGGCGTTCGCCATCCAGAGCTGCCTCGCCGAAGACCTGGAGAAGACCCAGCGCGAGGGCAAGTATCCCCTTCCCGTCACCGCCCCCTGCACCATGTTCAACCGCGAGGACTTCTACCGCGAGATCGGCGGCATCGGGTTCATGGAGTACATCACCCGCTTCCTTTTCCCCCAGATGGGCAAGGATATCAGCGAGCTCGACAAACTTGCCGCCGAATCCGGCCTCCGCGCCGTCGAATCCACGCTCAAAAACAACAAGTCCGTTCGCATGATCCACGCCTGGGACGACATCCTCATCAACGACGCTGACCGCAAGTTCCTCGACGAAACGCTTGGCGACCGCATTACATGGTTCTCCAACGGCGGCCACTGCGGCCAGTTCTACACGAAGGACTTCCGCGAAGAGCTCCTCACCCGCGCCGAAGAAGAGTAAGCCCGAACGCCCGAAACCCGAGATTTGGAACGCGCGTGTTCCAAATCTCGCGGCAATGTTGCACACGTGTGTGCAACATATCACTTGGTCCGATGCATATTCGCGTTCAGCCGCTGAACCGCCAACCTTTGAAGGGAAATAACGATGGACTGGAAGAAACAGTTCAAGGTTCACGACCGCAGTTTCCGGGATATCTGCATCATTCTTCTGGTGATCGCGGTCAATTTGTTTCTCTTGATGCTGATCACCTCCGGACCAAATCCGAAGGCGGTATCCGCGGCTTACCGCGCCAACTGTAGGCGCAATCAGCAGCAAATCTACAAGCTCATGTGCGAATTCTCCGGCGAAGAAGGGTTCGAACTGCCGTCCGAATGGACCGTCGCCGACCTGATCCAGGAAGCGGTCGGGAAAGACCGTCGATCGCCCTATCCCCAAAGATTCATCTGCCGGAATGTCCGCTATGTACGCTCTTTTCCCTATCTCAAACGCGAGCGCACGGAAGTCGATGCGCCGTATCTGGTGTTTCCGGTGCCCGCCTCGGTCGTGTTCGACGATTCGCTTCAGCCGCCGGTCCCGATCGTCATGTGTCCTCCCGGCGCGCACAAAGAATACGGCACAAATGTCCTGTATTCGAACGGAGACGTAAAGACTCTGACTTTGGAAGAAGCCGAAAAGCTCGTCGCGGAACAGTCGCCCGTCCCGCTTAAGATAGTTTTTAACGCTGAGCCGGAAGAGGAGCAAACGCCATGACGACGGAAAAGAACGAAACTCCCGCCGCGGAGGAACCGAAGAATCCGTGGGCGTATCTGGAGTCCCCGCCGAAGGATCCGGAGCATGATGATGACGTCCTGCGCCTGAAGGACGTTTCCGGGACCTGGCTGGCGGGATATATCCTGAAGAAGGGGTGTTTCACCCTCCTGATCCTCTTTGCCTCGTTCATCGGGTGCTGCACGGTCATCGATTCCAAATATCATGACGATGCCCACAGGATCTTAGGGAACGCATCGGACTGTATGTCCCAGCTCCACTGTATCGGCTACGGACTGTATTATCTGACGCATCCCGACAGGATACCGGAAAAACTGCGCGGCGAAGTCGAGCCGGTGGAGATCACGCCGGATATGACGGTCGCCGATCTGATCCGGGAGGCCATGCGGCAGGAAATGATCAGCCGAATACCGCACGTGGATCATTTATGTTGCGCGCGGACCGGGGAACCGTATCTGGTGTTTCCGGTGCCTGCATCTGCGCTGTTGCAGGACCCCGAACCGCACAACCGGATCCCGATCGTCATGGACCCTCCACATGCCCACGACGAAAGCAAATCGCTCGCGTTTGTCTGCCGGCTGTTTTACGGTCGCAGCGCGGAATACATTTCCACTGCACGGGTGCTGTACGCGGACGGCGGCATCGAAACGATCGGCAGCGAAGAAGCCGAAAAACTCGTCGCCGAACACGCGCCCGTGCCGATCGAACTTGATCCCGAACCAGAAACAAAGGAGAAATCGGATGAATAAATATGCACGCGTCTGCGTGGCGGTCATCGCGCTGGCGGGACTCGTCTGGTTCATCGGGAACGTCGCGTACCAACATCGCGCCATGGTGACGTACATGTATACAGGGGATTGCATTCAACAGCTCGACTTCATCGACGAAGCAATGTTCTATCTCGTTACTGGCGACTGCATCAATGGTTCTTACCGCTCCCGGTTCGAAACGGACGACCGGGAACCGCCTTTTGAAATTCGCCCGGAGCACACGGCTTCCGACCTGATCCGGGAGGCGCTCCGGCGCGATCTGCTGGAGGGAAAAGACGTCTGCGACATGCGCGGGGACCGCCAGCCGTATCTGGTGTTTCCGGTGCCCGCGTCCTGGCTATGGCATGATTATTTCGTGAAAAAAGGCATACGCGAACCGTCGAAAGACGTGCCGGAAAAAACCCCGGTCCTCATGGACTGTCCGGGCGCCCACAAGGAAAGCGCGAAACTGATGATGATCTACCGGGTTTTCTCGTTGAAAAAAGGATTGTCGGCAGCGCTCTCGTCCCGGGTGCTTTATTCGGATGGAAGCATTGAGAATGTCAGCCGGGAAGACGCCGAAGATCTTATTCGAAAATACCACCCGGAACCCATAAAACTGCCGTAGGATTTAACGTCCGAACAGGACGATCCGCGATCAAACAGCCGTCCGGAATAACACTTCGGCCGTTATCTGTAATCGTTTCAAAATCAAATGATTGACGGAATGACGGGCGGATTTGACGACTGTTTCGTCATTCCTGCCGGGGGCTTTATTTCCCGATTCCTTTGTATTCCGTCTGGACGAGACGGTAGCTTTCCAGATTGCCGATGTCATAGCGTCTGCCGGGCATCTCGTACGCATGAACGGCAGTCTGTTTGCTGAGCCAGGCGATGAAACTGCCCGGCGCATCCACGCCGCACCCGGATTCGATCCCCTTCTTCACAAGCGGGACGTCCGCGGCTTTGTAGAAATAGAATGGCGGAGTGCACCAGTTGCTTTTGGGATTTGCGGGCTTTTCCTCCATGTCCGTGATCCTGTCCGCGGCGTCCACCTGCGCCACTCCGGTCTTGCGGAGTTTGTTCGTGTCCGGCTCCCAGTAACGCATGATGCAGGTGGTCTTCTTCTCCTCCGCATACCGGAGGAACCCCCGGAGACTGAAATCCAGCAGATTGTCTCCGGCGATGACGAGCAGGTCGTCGTCCAGTTTCAGCGTCTCGACGGCGAACTGGATGTCCCGCACGGCGCCGAGACGGGTCTCGTTGCTCTCCGTCCCGTCGTCCAGGACCGTGATCGGAAGACGATGTCCGTCCGCCCAGTCCTGAAAGATTTTCGCGAACTTGTGATTCGTGATCACGGCATACTGACTGACGCATCCGGCGCCTTCGATGTCGTCCAGAAGCCAGTCGAGGATCGTCTTCTCCCGAACCTTCAGAAGCGGTTTGGGAAAGTTCTCGGTGAGCGGGTATAATCTCGTGGCATATCCTGCCGCCAGAATCAGGCATTTCATATCGTTTTCTCCAGTCCGGTTTGCGGGTTCCGCAGTCATGCGGCCATACGAAAACAGCCTCATGTTTTTTCGAATAATATATCTTCCTTCCCGCGAAATACAAACATATTCCGATGAAAAAGAAGAATCTTTTCGGGGCAGGCGCGTTTTCCGTGATTTTATTATGATCCTGCTTGTATTTCGCCTGAACCGGGATATATTATTTATAAAAATAAGGCAAACGCCTTGCTGACAGAAACAAGGCAACGCCCTTTCGTACCGTCTGCCGGGCCCGCAAAACAAACGGCAGACGGCCGCAAAACTATCAGGAAGGCATCCGCGGATCTATGGGTATCATCGCTCGCGTCGGAAAGATCATGAGTCTTTTTCCGTTAAGCAGGACGATCGTTTTCGAAAGCATTCCCGACTTTTCGTGCAACACGTACCCTGTTTATCGGAAGATCCGGGAGGCGCTGCCCTCGTATTCCCTGGTCTGGCTGGTCCATAAACGCACGAAAGACTGTCCGCCCGGCACGAAGGCGGTTTATACCGGCAAGGACCAGACGTTTCGGGAATTCTTCCTGCATCAGTGGTATCTGCTCCGGTGCAGCGTCATGGTGTCCTCCAACGGCTTCGAGTTCAAGCGGGTGCCGAAACAGCTTTTCCTGTTCCTGACCCACGGCAGTAAGACCAAAAAGACGCGCGGCCTGTACGAAATGGGAAACCTGGTCGATTATGTCAATGTCCAGTCGCATTTTTTCGACGACATCATCACCTACGAATACAACTGCGGAAAGGAACAGCTGGTCTATCTCGGGTTCCCCCGCTGCGACTGTTTCTTTTCCGGGAAAAGACCGGACGTCGGACCGCTTCTCAACGGCGCTTCGGATGAAAAGTACGTCATCTGGCTTCCCACGTTCCGTTCCACGAAAGCCGGACGGGTCGACGCGCAGAGCGGGACGTACGACAGCATCGGGATGCCGGTCGTGTATTCCCTTGAAAAGCTGGAGGAGCTCAACCGTTTCCTGAGCGGGATCCGTCTGCACATCCTGTTCAAGCCCCATCCCGCCCAGGATATGTCGTCCGTCAAAACGGCGAAGCTGTCGAACTTCCACCTGATCTCCGATGCGGACATCATGAAGCACGGGTTGCAGCTTTACGAGGTGATCGCGGGATCGGAAGCCCTGATCACGGACTACTCCTCCGTCTTCTTCGACTATCTGCTGCTCGACCATCCGATCGCCACCACCACGGACGACATCGAGAGCTGGAAGGAAGGACGGGGTTTTGCCTTCGACCTCGAATCCATGTACGACAAGGCGACGGTCCGGGTGAAGGACCAGACCGAACTGGTCTCCTTCCTGTCGGACGTGTCGAAGGGCACGGATGCGAAGGCGCAGGGACGGAGAGAAGTGAGGGACCTCACGAACATGCACATCGACGGGAATTCCGCGGAACGGGTCGCCGGGTTCATCCGCGATTTCCTCGGGGAGAAAGCCTGATGTTTCCTTCCTTGTCCATGTTGCACACAGCACGTTTTTTTCGGACGGTAACACCGTGTCGCAGGACGGAAAGCGCGAATAGAAGATGAACGACAACACGTTGACACAGAAAACATTCAGCGGGATGTTCTGGAAATTTGCGGAACGCATTCTCGCGCAGCTGGTTTCGATCGTCGTCGCGATCGAGCTGGCCCGAATCCTCCTCCCCGAGGATTATGCCGTCGTCAGCATTGTCGCGATCTTCTTCACGTTCTGCAACGTCTTCATCAGCAGCGGATTGAACGCGGCGCTGATCCAGAAAAAGGATTCGGACATTCTGGACTACTCGACGATCCTCTACGCGAACATCGCGATTTCGGCGTTCCTGTATGTCGTGATGTTTTTCTCCAGCCCGCTGATCGCGAGGATCTACGACGAGCCTCTTCTGGTCCCGGTCATCCGGGTCATGGGCCTGACCTTCTTCATCAACGGGGTAAAAGCGGTCGTCTGCGCCAAGATATCGAACGACCTGCAGTTCAAAAAGTTCTTCGCCGCGACGCTGTCCGGGACCATCGTTTCCGCGGTCCTCGGGATCACCATGGCGCTGAAGGGGTTCGGCGCATGGGCCCTGGTCGCCCAGCAGATGAGCAACAGTCTGATCGACACGGTGATCCTGCTTTTTGTGTCCGGGATCCGGTTCGTCCCGAAATTCTCCCCGGCGCGGTTCAGAAGCCTGTTCGACTACGGTTCCAAAATATTCCTCGCCGGGATCATCAACACGGCATATGAGGAGGCCCGCCCGCTGGTCGTCGGGATCAAGTTCACCTCGGTTGACCTGGCATATTACAACAAGGGCATGCTGTATCCGAAACTGATCAACACGACGCTGAGCGACACCCTGTCTTCGGTCCTGTTCCCCGTCATGTCGAAAGTCCAGACGGACATCGAGGCGCTCCGGGCGATGACGAAACGATTCGTACGGCTCTGCTCCTTCATCGTCTTCCCCATCATGCTGGGGCTGTTCGCGGTCTCCGACAATCTGGTCATCGTGCTCCTGAAGGAAAAATGGGCTCCGATCATCATCTACGTCAAAATCTTTTCCCTCACCGGCATCCTTTCCATCATCCAGAGCGGAAACCTGCTTCCGATCCGCTCGATCGGACGGAGCGACATGATCCTGAAGCTGGATATCATCAAGAAGACGCTTTATTTCATCATCCTGGTCGCGTTTATCCTGTTCTCGAAATCCCCTGTGATCCTGGCGACCATGGGGTTCCTCACCAATACGATCGCATTCGTCATCAACGCATACGCGAACCAGTCGCTGATCGGCTATGGAGTCAAGAATCAGGTCATCGACATCGTGGAAAATCTGTTTCCCGCGGCGATCATGTGCGTGGTGGTGTCCTTCATGAACATGATCCCCGTTCCCCGTATCCTTCTGCTGTGCCTTCAGGTCCTGACGGGCGCGGCCGTTTTCTGTGCGTTCAGCATTTTGTTCCGGAACAGCAACTTCTGGTATCTGCTGGATTTTGCGAAGCAGTATTACAGAAAGCTGAGGGCGCAATCGTAACCGCCGGTTTTCACAAAAAACAACTCCGATCGACAGTATGAGATTCAGCATCATCATCCCCGCCTACAACGCGGAAAAAGACCTGGAGCGGTGCCTCGACTCCGTCCTGGCCCAGACGTTCCGCGACTGGGAGTGCGTCCTCGTCGACGACGGATCCGCGGACCGCACCCCCGTTTTGTGCGACGAATGGGCGAAACGGGATCTCCGGATCACTGTGCTGCACCAGCCGAATCGGGGCGCGATCCTCGCCAGGAAAAGCGGAGGCGCCGTCTGCAAAGGCGAATATGTCCTCTGCATCGATTCCGACGACACGGTCAGCTCCGGCCTGCTGGAAACACTGGACCGCATTCTGCGCGAAAATGAAGACGCGGACATGGTCTGCTTCGGCTATTGTCAGCAGGGGGCCGCAGGAAAAGCGGAGGTCGCGGACCGTTTCGACGAAGGCATGTACCGCGGAGATCAGGCTGAACTCATCCGGGCGAATTTCCTGTTCGACGGCAGGCCCGGGACGGAAAACGACGGCGCGATGGCGTATGCCATGTGGAACAAGGCGGTCAGGAGGGAACTTTTCATCCGCTGCATCGAAAAAGTACCTGGCGGGATCCGTCTGGGAGAAGACATGCTGTTCGTCCTGCACGCCCTGCATGAAAGCCGCAGCATCTATGTTTCGAACTACATCGGCTACAACTACTTCGAGACTCCCGGTTCCGCCATACACAAATACAAAGACGGCGACATCCGCAACGGCTATTCGGCGCTGCGGGAACTGCTGAAGCTGGCGGACGGAAACGGCAACCGGATCGTTCAGGCCGTTCATTTCGCGGTCACTTATCTCTGGGACAAGTATATTTCATGCGGACGCCTCGCGGACGGTTTTACGGATTTCCGGGCCAGGATCGAACGCGAAACAGACGGCGAACTTCTGGAAACGATACGGCGGACCGCGACGCCCGGCATGTCGAAGGGATTCAGGTTCAAAAAGCGCCTGATCTCCCGGAACGCGCTGCGGACGGTCCATCTGTACTGCCGCCTGCGGTTCCCGAAGGTCAAAGAAGCCCCCGCCGACTCGAAGGTTTGAGAAACGCCGCGGATGCCGCCGTGCTCATTCCCACGGGCGTTTGCTTCCGGTCCAGCCTTTTTCCTCCCAGTATCCGGCGTCTTTCGGGCCGAATGCTTTTTTTCTGTGGATCAGGCGCATCACATGGAAAAAGATCCTGGTCTTCAGCCCGGGCCTGACTTTCCCGTTCCGACGGACGATCTTTTCCGCAAGCCGCGAGGTCGCGCGGTCAAGATTCTTCTTCTTCGATTCCCGCACGCCTTCCCAGTTCACGGCGGTGACGGCGGCGCCGTATCGGTATGTTTTGGCGACGCCCCAGAAAAAGAGGCTGTCCGCCATGTCCTTCAGCGTGGATTTCATCCCCGCGCCGGCGGCGGTGCAGATACAGACGCCCTGTTTCCGGAACATGGATCCTTCCGGCCTGTGGACCATCCAACGGTATCCGCAGTGATCCAGAAACGCTTTCATCGCGCCCGTGGCGTGATACACATAAACGGGACTGGCCAGAATGATGACATCTGCGGCGTCCAGCGCCTTCGTGATCGGGGCGAGCCTGCCGGAATGGGGACAGTGCGATTCGCCTTTTGCAAAACAGACGTTGCAGCCCGTGCAGAATTCGCCGAAGTCCTCCGGCAGGAAAAACTCCGTGGTCTCTCCCCCGATCTTCTCCGCAAGCTCATGCGCGATATGGTAGGTGGAGCCCTTGTGGTTCTGTCCGTGTATGATGACCGTTTTCATGCGTTCCGTTCCATTCTCTGTCCGTTCCGCCGGTAAATGTGACGGCCGCAGTGCAGACCCGCCCGCCACGACCCGGCGACGGGGGCGGCGAAATGCAATGCGGATCAGACCGTCGTGAAAGAAATCACGGTTAATATAGCCGTCTTCCGGCGGTTTTTAAAGCCGGTTTTTCGCTTTTTCCGTCAGAAAAGCGTTCCGGCGCGGCGGTGGTTTTTCGGAGAGCGGATTGATGCTATTTAGATCATTATCTTATAAAATATTTGACATGAAAAAGGGATGATCCGATAGAAAAAAGAAATGACGGAACGATTGTCAAATCCGTCCGTCACTCCGTCATGTGCTTGACTTTGTGCGAATTGCGTGTGACGGATAAAACGTCACCTTTCGGCCTATTCCTTTTTGGAGAGTGTTGCCGTCGGACAGCAAAAAAGACGGGATTTCCGGCGGACTGATCATCGACACCGCCCGAAATCCCGTCCGGGTTGCAACATTTACTTATTCATTCGTGAAGATCTGGAATCCGGCATAAGCATCGTTTCCGTGCTCGGTGATATCCAGGCCCTTGAGTTCTTCCTCCGCGCTGACGCGCAGGCCGACCGTCTTCTTGAGCGTCACGAACGTGATCATGCCCAGAATGAACGCCCAGGCGCCGTACGCGGCGATCCCGAGGAGCTGGATTCCGGTGGAGTGGAATCCGCCGCCGTAGAACAGGCCGGTGTTCGCATCGGCGATCTTCAGGACGCCTTCCGCGCCGAAGAGACCGCAGGCGAGCGTGCCCCAGACGCCGTTGACCAGGTGGACGCTGACCGCGCCGACCGGATCGTCGACTTTCAGGCGGTCGATGGCAAGCACGCTCAGGACCACGAGCACGCCGGCGATTGCGCCGATGATGAGCGCGCCGACGGGCGTCACGATGTCGCAGGGGGCGGTGATCGCCACGAGTCCGGCGAGCGCGCCGTTCAGCGTCATCGAGGCATCCGGCTTCTTCAGGATCGCCCAGGCGGTAAGCATCGCCGTGAGGGTGCCGGCGACTGCGCCGAAGTTCGTGATCAGGGCCACCCGGCCGATATCGCCGTTTCCGGCGACGGTCGAGCCCGGGTTGAATCCGAACCAGCCGATCCAGAGGACCAGCACGCCGATCGCGGCGAACGCGATGTTGTGTCCGGGGATGGCGCGCGGCTTTCCGTCCGGGCCGTATTTGCCGATTCTGGGTCCGAGGACGATCGCGCCGGTAAGGGCGAGCCAGCCGCCGACGCTGTGCACCACGGTGGATCCGGCGAAGTCATGGAAGTTCAGGTCCGCCAGCCAGCCGCCGCCCCATGCCCATTTGCCCGCGATCGGGTAGATGAAGAGGGAGATGAGCGCGGAGTAGATCAGGTAGGAGCGGAACTGCGTCCGTTCCGCCATGGCGCCGGAAACGATCGTCGCGGCCGTCGCGCAGAACATCGTCTGGAAGAACATGTAGGTCCAGTTCCAGTCGTCGCCCGTGTTGAAAATGTCCATGAGGAAGCCGTCCGTGCCGATGAAGCCCATCCTGGTCGCGCCGAACATGAACGCAGAGCCGATCAGCCAGAAGCAGACGGAGCCGATCACGAAGTCCATCACGTTTTTCATCATGATGTTGCTCGTGTTCTTGGCACGCGTCAGACCGGCTTCCACCAGAGCGAACCCGGCCTGCATCACGAATACCAGGATGCCTGCGATCAGCGTCCAGACGACGTTCAGATTGACCTGAACGGCTTCCACAGCTTCCGCCGTGGCGGGCGTAACGTTCAAATTGACCTGGACGGCTTCCGCCGTTTCCATCGCGGCGGGTGCGCTGTTTTCCGCGGCCGCTGCGGCGCATACGGCGCCGCATACGGCAATGAGTGTCAGAATTCTTTTCATTTTTTTACCTCAGACTTTCTTATCCGATCGCCTCGGAACCGCGTTCTCCCGTACGAATGCGGATGCATTCGTCCATCGGCAGAACAAAGATCTTTCCATCGCCGATATGGCCTGTCCTCGCACCTTCGCAAATGCCTTCGATCGTGGTTTCGACGAATTCATCGTTGACCGCGATGGCCAGACGGACTTTCTTCAGAAGGTTGACTTCCTTCAGCGCGCCGCGCCACATCTGCGCATAGCCGCGCTGCTGTCCGCATCCCAGGGCATTGGTCACGGAGATCTTGAATACGCTGCGGGCGTACAACGCCTGCTTGACCGGATTCAGCCGATCCGGCTGAATATATGCAATCACCAGTTTCATAACGAACCTCCTATCTTGCGTTCGCTGGTTAGTTGCCTTGTGGAAGCAAGTCCCGTGCCAAGTGTTTTTTTCAGGCTGAAAAAGGATCGTATGCCCCCGAATCCGTTTTCACAAAACGTAAAACAGTGAAAGGGCATGGACATCCCATGAAAAACAGGGGGCGAATTTGCCGAAACAAAAACGTCCTGTTCGCAAGCCGTTTGTTTTGCCTCAGATGAGAAAAAGCGGCGGAATCAGGACGAAACAGAAAATGTAATGGAAAAAAAACTGCTCCCGGGGCCCGGCGGGATACGGGCGGACACATGGAAACAGTGTGAATGTTTGAGGAGGGGGCGGTGACGGGAACGCGTCAGCGTCTGGAGGAACTGTTGGTCGTGGTCTGGTCGGGCTCTGTCAGGGAATTGTCGACCGCGCGGACCGTGCAGCCGGAATCGTCCCACACGAGGTAGGCGTAGTTGCTGTCCACAGTGAAACTCTTTTTGGCATCGACTTTGAGGGAGTTGTTTCCCGCGACGGATTCGGCGTCCAGTACGACGGTGTATGTGACCGGGACGTCGCCTTTCGCGCCGTTTTCCGTGACCGTCTCCACGGAATCGAACAACGTGAGGATGACGTAACGGCCGTCGGTGACGATGTTGGTGATGGTGCCGGAGAACGAAAGATTGGTGTTGGACGGGATGGCTTTCGCCCGGATGCAGTCGGCGATCTTGCTGTTCGTCTTCCAGCGGCGCGCCGAGGAGGAACGCGTGCGGTTCGAGGCGGTGCCGAACGGGGAAGCCGTGGCGGTCGACCGGCCCGCGGCGGGCGCGGCGGAACCCGTTTTCTTCCCGGCGTCGGATGACGTGGCGATGTCGAAGATGCCTCTTCTGGCCGTATCGGATGATTTCGAGGCGGATTTGCCGGAGTTCGACGAGGTCGGAGACGACAGCAGGCCGCCCCGCGAATTGCCGTTGCCGGACGCATTGTTCTGTCCGGTCCGGGTCTGGGCGACGAGGGCGCAGCATGCCAGCATGCAGAAGAAAGCCGTAAGTGCGATGCGAATCCTCATGGGGCCGTTCCTTTCCGGGGAGGGCAAGCCCTCCACTATTGTTGTGCCGGGCTATGCTCCGGCACGGGGTAGTCGTAGTGTTTGGTTTGTGCTCCGGAGGCGGGGCCTCCACTTCGGCAGTGTTCGTGTTGAAATGGCGAGCGGGCAGGATTGTGCCGATCTCGTTCATTGTTCATAACTATAAAAGTATCACGCGAACGCGGAAAAGCAAGCCGATTTCCCGAAAAAACTTGAAATCCGGTAAAAAACGTGTAGATTAAGAGGTCGAAGTTTCCCGCAGCCGCCGGAAGGGGCGGGCGGAGAACGGGTTTTATGGATCGTTTCAGGGAGATCGAATTCACGATGCCGACGCTTGACATTTTCCGCAATCTCGGGCTTGCCGTCCTTGGAGTGGCTCTGCTGTACTACGGGGCGGAGTTCCTGGTACGCGGCGGCGTTTCGCTGGCGCTGAAGGCGCGCGTCTCCCGCCTTGTGATCGGCCTCACGCTCGCGGCGTTCGCCACCAGCGCGCCGGAACTGGTCGTGAGCATCGACTCGGCGCTGCGCGGATCGGCGGATATCAGCCTCGGCAACGTGATCGGGTCGAACATCTGCAACGTGGCGCTGATCCTCGGATTGTGCGCCGTGCTCCGCCCGATACCGTTCCACGCGAACCTGAAGCGGTTCGACCTGCCGGTGATGATGTTCGCCATGCTCGCGCTTGCCGGATTCTATTTCCTGAGCCACGGCATCAACCGCTGGGAAGGCGCGTTCTTCTTCCTGTGCATCCTGACCTACACTACGCTGAACGTGATCATTTCGAAGAAACAGGAGGCGAAGAAGGCGGCTGACGGCGCGGCGGAGGGCGAGGCGGAGTCGGGCGTCGATCCCGAAGTCGCGGAGAGCATGGAAAAACCGCTCGGCGTGCCGCTGGCCGTGCTTGCGGTCGCGGGGGGTGTTGCCATGCTCGTGCTCGGCGCGAAGTCGTTCCTGATTTCCGCCGTGGCGTTCGCGAACGCGTTCGGCATCAGCAAAGCCGTGACCGGGCTCACGATCGTGGCGGTCGGGACCAGCCTGCCGGAGCTCGCCACGTCGTTCGTGGCGGCGCTGAAGGGCGAAAACGACATCGCCATCGGGAACATCGTGGGCTCGAACATCTTCAACGTCTTCTGCATCCTCGGCATCGTGCCCGTGATCTCGCCGCTCGTGGGAGAAAGCATCCGCGGAATGGATTTCGCGGTCATGCTCGGCACGTCCGGCGCGCTGTTCCTGTTCGGAATGTTCGGGAAGCGCCTCAACCGCGTTCAGGGCGCGCTGCTGCTGACGGCGTACATCGCGTACACCGCGTACCTGGTGATGCACCACGCCTGAAGCCGGACCGAACGGGCGGCCGTCTCATTCCAGCGGAGGGATCTCCTTCAGCTTCCGCGTTTCCCATATCTCCATCAGTTCGTCCCGGTGCAGCGGCAGCCACTTGCCGATCCAGTCCTGCGCTTCCTGAGACAGATTCCCCCGGATAAGCTTTCCGGTCTCGATCTCGATCTCTCCGCCGGTTTCGCCGGAAACCACCTGGATGATGGCCGGTCCGCGCTCCCCGTTCGAATACGCCGCCTCGGGAACCATTTTGACCGCCAGGCCGTGGAAATGCGAAATCACATGGAAACGGATCTCTTTCTTCTTCGCGGGATCCGGCGGCGGATACATGACCGTGCCCTTTTCGAACAGCTTGTAGTAGTATTCCAGCGGCTTGAAATCCTCGGGGTCCAGAAGACACACCCTCTTCAGTTCCTCTTCCGTCTCGAACAGGCGCACTTCCCCGGTACTGTATTGCAGATATCCGTACGTCCAGTCCTCTCTCCGGAAAAACGCATAGTCCTCGTGCAGATGAAGATCGGTGATCTTCCCCTTCAGGTCCAGGAGGCCGGAGAGCGCGCCGTCTCCGGAATTCGAATCCGGGTCCTTGACATATTTCGATGCCGACAGATACCCGTCATCCAAGTTATCGATCATAAAGACCTCGTATGGATATTTCAGGGGAAAGCGGTACGTATCCCGGAAGCCCGTATCCGTGTAAAACGGGTCTTTTGGCGGCGGCTTCGACGAACTGCCGCCGCTCAGTTTCCTTTTGATGCGTCCGCAGCCTGTGAGCAGCACGACCAATCCCAAAAAGACAAAGAACAGTCTCTTTTTCATGGCTCAACCTCCAAAGTTCAGGTTGTTATTGCGCTCAGAAGATCACGTCGTCGGCGAGGATCAGGAAGACGATCATCGCGCCGAGTTCGGCGGTCTCGCAGACGGCCCCGGCGAATTCGGGCGGCGGTGCGGTCTTCAGCTTTTTTCCCGCCTCGGTGTTCCAGTACAGCACGGACAGGAATCCGGTCGCCAGGAACGTGACGGCGTCCTGAATACCGAGGCTGACGATCGTGAGGAACGGGGAAAAGCCCGTGGCGCCGCTTCCCCGTGCGCGGAACCCGGACATCGTGAGCTTCATGGATCGGAAGGAGAAGAACTCGCCGCCGTATGTGCGGATCATGCCGAGCGCGAGCGCCAAAAGCAGCATCGCCAGCAGGACCCAGCCCAGACGGATCACTTCGTAGACCTCGGGGCGTTCCCTGCCGGAACCCGACGGATAGGCGAACAGCATCGCGATCCGTCCGAAGAATGGCACGGACAGGAACATGAGCGCGAGCATCAGGTTGTCGCCAAAGAGCGCGGTCCGCATGAAGATCAGGTAGACCACCAGCATCTTCAGTCCGATCAGAATGGCCGTGCACGGGGAGGAGCCGGGCCGTGCGGCGCGGGCGAGGCGTTCCTCCGGGGAGACATTTGCCCCGGCGAGCATCCGGCAGGCGGCGTCGAACGCGAGGAGATTGTCGAATCGCGTGAGCCATTCCATCAGGAAGAGGTAGATGCCGGAGGCGAACAGGATCAGCCCCTGCAGGCCGCGGAAACTCGAGCTGACGAACAGCGTCGGGACCGCGGCGGCCGCCCCGATCAGAAGTCCGGCGAACGGCTGGAGCATCAGGGCGCGGGAGTACAGCGCGGGCTCGTCGGGCTTCACGGGACCGCGGAAGCGCGTGCCGAAGCGGAGCGCGGCGTAGAGGATTTGCAGGGATCGGGGCATGGCTGTTTCCTGTTGAAAGTTGAAAAAGCCGCCGGACGTACGGATGGAGCTGCGTCCGGCGGACGGGATTGCGGTCGAGGTGCGGTTATCTCATCAGGTCGAGCTGAACCACGTCGCCGGGGCGGGTCTGGACGTCGGCCCAGATCTTGCGTCCCGGGTAGATGGCGGTGTGGATGCCGGTGTGGACGTTCTCGCCGATGATGGAGCCGAATTTGCGGCGGCCGGTGTCGATGAGGCTGCCCTGGACCATGGAACGGTGGTTCTTGCCGTCGTGGCGGAAATTCGAGGTGATGGTGCCGGCGCCGAAGTTCACGTTCTGGCAGACGATGGAGTCGCCGATGTAGGAGAGGTGTCCTGCGGCGACGTGCGTCATGAGGATGGAGTTCTTGATCTCGACGGCCTGTCCGATGTGGCATTTGTCGGAGATGAAGTTGTAGCCGCGCAGGTAGCAGTTCGGGCCGATCTTGCAGTTCTTGCCGATCACGGCGACGCCCTCGATGTAGACGCCCGGGAGCAGCACGGAGCCTTCGCCCAGGATCACCACGCCGTCGAGCGTGACGCGTTCGCGCACGGTGCCGTTGATCACGTTCTCGGTGTAGCCCGCGAGGTACTCCTCGTTGACCTTCAGCAGATCCCACGGATAGCGGATGCGGAAGGATGCTTCGTCGGCGGGGATGGACACGGTGTTTGCGCCGCATCCGGTGCATTCGGCGGCCACGCCGTCGGCGTCGGTCACGGAGAATGCCTGCCCTGTGATGAGCGCGGCTGCTGCTTTTTCCAGCAGGGCCTTGGAGGGCCAGAAGTCGGAGGCGAGGCGGAGACGGGTGCCGGGGGCGGCGGAATCCTGGATCGAGGACCAGCGGCTCAGCAGGGTGGATTCCAGCGTGCCGGCGGCGAGTTCCAGCTCCAGCGCGGGCTTTTTGCAGGTCAGGGGTTCCAGCAGGACGGGATTGCCATGCTCGAAGATTTCGAATGCGAACGATGCCATTATGGGATTACCTCCAGTTCGCGGGCCGCTACGCCCGCTATTTTGTCATGCCAGAGCCGTGCGGCGGATTCCGTTTTGGCTTCGGCGAGAATACGAAGTTTGTTTTCGGTGCCGGAATAGCGCACGATCACGCGTCCGGCGTCCCCGAGGTCCTGTTTTGCCTCGCGGATGCACTTGGAGAGCTCCGGCAGGTCGTCGAACGGGACGCGTTCGGCGATGCGGAGCGAACTCTGGATCTGCGGATACTCCCGCATGAACGCGGCGAGCCCGGCGATGGATTTTCCGGTCTCCTTCATGATGCGCATCACATGCAGGGCGGAGATGAGGCCGTCACCGGTCGGAGAATGCTCCAGGAAGATCAGGTGTCCGGTCTGCTCGCCGCCCAGGTTCAGCCCTTTTTCGCGCATGCGCTCGATCACGTAACGGTCGCCGACGTTGGTGACTTCGACTTTGATGCCCGCCTGACGCATGGCGTCGTGCAGTCCGAGGTTGCTGATGGACGTGACGGCGACCGTGTCGTTGCAGAGCTGGCCGCGCGATTTGTAGTCCAGCGCGCACAGGCCGATGATGCGGTCGCAGTTGATGACGGCCCCGGTGTGGTCGCAGAACTGCACGCGGTCGGCATCGCCGTCGAACGACACGCCGATGTCCGCGCCGTGCTCTTTCACCAGACGGCACATGTTTTCCGGGTGGAGCGCGCCGCAGCCGTTGTTGATGTTGAGGCCGTCCGGCTTTACGCCTGTGGCAATGACCTCGGCGCCCAGTTCGCGCAGCACGATCGGTGCCACATAGTAGGACGCGCCGTTCGCGCAGTCCAGCACCACCTTCATGCCCTTCAGCGAGGTGTAGCCGATGGCGCGTTTCGCCTGATGGATGTAGCGGCCGCGAGCGTCGTCCACACGGAACGCCTTGCCGAGATCCGGCGTGCCGTCGGCGGGATGCTCCATCATGGCGAAGATGGCGCGCTCGATGTCGTCCTCGACCTCGTCCGGGAGCTTGAACCCGTCGGCGCTGAACAGCTTGATGCCGTTGTCGGAGGCGGGGTTGTGGGAGGCGGTGATCATGACGCCGCAGTCGGCGCACATGGATTTCGTGAGGCTGGCGACGGCGGGCGTCGGCATCGGCCCGATTTCATAGGCGTCCATGCCCATGCTCACCAGGCCGCTCACGAGCGCGGTTTCGAGCATGTAGCCGGAGATGCGCGTGTCCTTGCCGATGATGGCGCGCGGATTGCCGCGCTGGCCGAAGGCGTCGTTCCGGGACGTGTTCCGGCAGAAATGCCGCGCGACGGCTTTTCCCGCCAGCAGGGCGAGCTCCGGCGTGATAGGATACTCATTTGCTTTGCCGCGGATGCCGTCCGTCCCGAATAACCGCCCCATACACTTCTCCTTCGGTCCAGCCAATATTCAGCGTGCCGGACAAATGTGGTTTCATTTTTTAGAATTGACTATGATTCAGCCCGCTTTTTTCTTTTCGAACAAAACCATACTGTTAATATACGTTTTTCGGGTTGTTTTTCAATATCCGCACGTCTGTTTTTTTCAAAAAAACAGGGTGCGCCGAACAGAGAGCCGGAAAGACACGCGGCGGTTCAGAATCCGAGGAGTTTCCCGATGCCGTTCAGCAGGACGGAGAGGAACCGGTCGAGGCCGCTTCCGAGGACTTCCTTTTCGCTTCGTCCGACCAGGTTCTGCGTGAGGAAGGTGCCGCCGCAGAGCTTGTAGTCCAGCAGCGAGGTCATCCCGCGGAAATACGCCCAGAAGGTCTGCGTGCGGCAGAGAGAATACGCCGCGCCGGGCACATAGCCGACGAGCACGCCGTCCTCGATCTTGTGGACCGCGCTGGAACCCGGCTCGATCCGCTGGACGTCGATGCCGCGTCCACCGATGATGAAGATCGTGCCCGTGCCGAAAAAAACGATGTGGCGCAGGCGCATGGAAATGAGGTTGTGGAGCTTGAAGCTCCAGACCGTGCGGACCTCCACGTCATCGGTCAGGCCGATCACATGGCGCGGCGTCAGGACGAGTCCGGGACCGCCGTTGAGCTCGATCTGCTGAATGTACACCTCGTCGTCCTTCGGCGAGGTCATCTTGATCTGGCCGGGGGTCTTCGCGCCCGGTTCGCTGCGGTATGCGAGGAGCTCCACGAGGTCCGACGCGATCGAAACGAGCGGCGCTCCCCAGCGCCACATGAATTTGGTCCGGCAGACGACATCGCGGCGTTCTTTGCCCCAGTCGCCGCCCTGCGCCCGCAGATAGAACGTGCGGCCTTCCGGGATCGAAAACGTGATGCTGCGCGCGGAGCGGTGGAATACGGGCTCGTGCCCGCCGTCGTCGCCTTTGAGCCTGATGCGGATCGGCGGGAATTTCTCGACGAGCGCGGCGACGCAGTAATACATGAACACGAGCCAGAGAGGCGGCGTGAGCAGCACGAAGCAGATCGTGAACAGCAGGATCCTGAGGCCGTTTCTGTTCCACTCCCGCGAGACGGATTCCGTAATGGACTGCGTCACGCTGTCGAGCTGAAAGATCATCATCCGGCGGTTTTTGTCGAGCTGGGCGAGGGAATCCCTGTACCGCGCGATCGTGGATTCCAGCGTGTCGATCTGAAGTTCCAGACGTTTCTGTTCCGTTGTGAGCCGGGTGTATTCGGACCAGTGGTCGATCGGATGCAGCCAGGCGTTGGGCAGGGCATCGATCTTTTCCAGACATTCCCGTCTTTGTTCGCGCCAGTGGTCCAGCATGGAGAGGCGGCTTTCGAGCGATTCCTTCGTTTTCGCGATCTCGTCCTCGACCGACCGGATGCCGTCGAGAAGCGCGTCACGCTGTTCCGTCAGTTTCGCGGCGTTGTCCTTAGCGACGCGGATCCCGGGCGAAAGCAGACACAGGATCACGGTGATCGCGGCGATGGTGAGGATGTTCCGCAGGATCCAGGCAATGATTTTTCCGAAGAGTGCCATGTTGATGCATCCGGGATTGGAATGCGGGGAAGAACGAGGTGCGTCTACCGGGGCGGACGCGGGCTTTCCAATGTCTGTTTCAAAAGTGTTTCCGCCCGTTTCAGGTCTTCCAGCAAACCGGCACGGACGGATGCGGCGCTTTGTTTGAATTCGTCCTGATGCGTCAGCGCCCAATCCACGGATTCGGTCAGGCGGGGAAGGTCGAGATCGTCGGTGGTCCCCGCGGTCGTAAGGCCGAACCGGGAAAGGAAATACTCGATTTTGCTTCCGCGTGCGATGCCGACGCCGGGCACCAGGTTGTTCAGCCCCAGGATTAGCAGATGCAGACGGCTGCTGACGATGACGGAGCAGTCCGCCGCGACGGCCTGGACTTCCTCCGGCTCAAGGAAGCGGGTCGACAGGATGCGGTCGGGATAGTTCGAGCGCCGCTTCATCTCCTCCATGACCCGGAAATCCGTTTTCGGGTTCATCGGGATCGTCACGACAAGCAGTCCGGGATGCGTTTCCAGGATGCCGTCGAGCCAGCCTGTAAACCGGTCGAATTCACGGATCCGGTTCTGCTCCGACACGCAGACGGCCATCCGTGCGGAGGCAGACCGGAAAACTTCTTGTTCAGATGCGTTCCAGGGGAGAGCGTCCGCCGGACACTGTTTCTGCAGGATGGCGGTGTCGGCTCCGGCGACGGCGTCCGGGAACGGCGCGCACAAGCGGAGCACTTCCAGAGATTTCCGGTCGCGGAGGACGATCAGATCGCAGCGTCCGAGGGTGCGTGCCAATCTCTGCCGGATAGCGTGGACACGCCGTTCGATCCAGCGTTTTTCCCAGTCGAATCCGAAACATGTTTTTACCGCGTTCGCCAGCGTTTTCTTTTTTCCGTGAAGCGAGAAGAAAGCCGGATTGAAAACATCGTTCATCCCGACATTCCAGACGATCGTCCGGACGCCCTTTTCCTGAGCGGTTTCAAGCAGTGTGCAGGCCATTTCCGGATAATCGGACAGTCCGGTAGCACCCGCCCAGATATAGAAATTGATGCCGTCCAGCGCCTCGGTCAGACGCGCCGCGGGCGCCGCAGGGTCAAATCCGTACAGAGGGACGGTCTTCACCCCGAATTTGCGTTCCGTCCCGGTGCGGTCACCGGTACTTACGATGAGTTCTGCATCCGGGTATATCTCGCGCAGGAGACCGATTACGGAGGCAAGGATTGCCTCGTCGCCGATATTGTCGCAGCCGAACGGCACGCCGCCTAAGAGTATTTTCATAACGGAACTCCTTAATTTAAGCCGGCCTTTTTTGATTATGGACCGCTGCCGCTTTCATTTTCTGCTTCCGCACGGAAGTATATTCAGAACGGTCCGTTTGCAGACACGGAGCAGCCTGCGGAGAGGGGAGGGATTTCCATAGTTGATCTTGCGTGCAATTCCTGCCCAGTCCATCCGGTAAAACGTATCGCGCATCGGCTGTCTTGGCACTGGCGCCCTCAACTGGCCGTTTCCCTGCCGGGCTTCCTCCAATGTCCGTTCTTCCAGGAACAGCCTGTCCCGCACGTTTTGAAGCAGGTCTCCGCCTTTTTCCGTATTGACAAGAATCAGGGAACAGCCGTGCGACGGGTCTCCGTCAAAGGGGATGCTTTTTCCGAGCCCCCAGAAATCCGCAAGCGTCAGATCTCCTGTCCTCTCCATGCAGGCATAGGGGCATTCGTAGCAGGCTTCATTATAATCGTATCCGGACAGAAATGCACGGATGTATTCGTTCGTCGCATCGTCGGAGTGCCATTGAAGATTGCCCCGGTCCATGATCCGAATATAAAAGTCGCCCCAGCCGTTCAGGTCGCGGAACGCGATGACCGAACGATCTGGATCAGGAGACAGATCATGCCGTTTCAGGTAGCTTCTGAATATCTTCTGGCTTGGGACGCCGTGACAGACCAGATCGCAGACGATCAGATTCTCATACGGTCGCCCCAAATAGGCCCGCAATCCGGCGGCCTGACACGGCGTACCGGTGAAAAGAACCGTTCTGCCTTTTGCAAGCTCGTCACGGATTATCCGGTAGATTCCGTCCGTAAAACACTGAACGTATTTCGATCCGCGGAAGTGAACCGTGCCGCCCGGCCGGTCGCACAGTTCGTGCTTCAGAACCATGTCCCCGTCAAAACGGCAACCGCTGATTGCGCCGCCGTTTTCAAGGATATATTCCCCAAGAACGGAATAGACGCCGCCGGAGGAACTGGACGTTCGTACGGATTCATCCAAAGACCAGGCGGCAAATGCTTTTTCCGGACTTTTTTTTCCGGGAGGATTCAAAACATGGCAGACAGTCCCGCAGATTCCGCAATCCCTGCATCGCGATTCCTCGACGACCGGAAACCAGAAGCCTTCCTCCGATGCTTTCATGGAAATGCAGGCGGCCGGACATGCATCCGCACAGGCTCCGCATCCGGTACAGTGCATTCTATCGGCGATCTTCATCTGGCTTCCTCGGATACGTTTTTCAAATACTATTCCTGCCCCTGTCCATCCCGAGCATCGGACGATTCGAGATCCACGTCGGCGGGATTTATGGAAGGAACCTGCTCCTGTCCATCCTGAGCACCGGACGATTCGGGCGCCGTGTCGACAGGCTTCATGGTCGGAGGAATCTGAGAGTGCAGACTATCAGTGTCCACAGAAAGCATGAACTGTCTTCCCGGCAGAAGCGGCAGCGAATATTGGCTTGCCATTGATTTTTCGTCCTTCTTTTTTTTCTTTTTTTCCTGTTCCGCTTCCCGGGCAAGCTGTCGTTGATAAGCGGCTTTGATCTTTTTGCGGTTGACTGCAATGGCGGCTATCAGCCCATAAATGACCATTTGTTCCGAGAAGTTGTTAGGCTGTTTCATGCTCCATTCAAGCGTGGAATGCCAGTAAATGCAGGTAAGGCCGCCGAAGAGTCCGATCACGATGCCGGAACATGGCTTTTTCCGAAGGACAAACATGCTTACGATGAGAGAAAAGTAATAATAAAAAAACCAGAGAAGCAGAAGGCCGAGGCCGTACCATCCGCATTCCGCCGCGACAAGCAGGTAGATGGTTTCCACGATTCCGCCACGTTCCTTCCGTGGAGAATAGTTCTCCTGAATGGCATAATCGTAGTTGTATCCGGAATACTCGCTGTAATTGTTGGCTCCAACTCCTAAAGGATAATCATTTGCCATTTTTTTGGATGCGATGGCAAGCGCGATTCTTGTGTTTTTGGAAGCCGGCGACGCACCGGTGAACCGTTTGATGATGTTCGGCAAGGCATAACCGACCACACACAGCAGGACAATCATTCCGATCAGAAGAAGAGTCAGCCGCCTAATGGAGAAGCCATTGAACAATATGGAAGCCGCGCAAACAATGGCAATACCTCCGAAATAAGTGACCAGGGCTCCTCTGGAATAGGTAAAAAGGATCAGGAGGACGGAGCTGCCGAAAGCAAACAGACAGAGACAGAACAGCAATTTGCTCATATGCTCGTTCAGCAGAACGCCAAACGAAAGAAGCCCCAGGAGCTCCAGATACAGCGCCAGGGAGTTCTGATGCGGAAATGTCGAATGGACTTGAATGCTTCCCAGCCTGTATTTCTGGTCGAAGCCAACCAGAAAAAGATAAATCAGGATAATGCATACCATATAAATGGGAAAAATGAGGTCCTTGCAATGGTTCAGATAGTTGAATGCCGCTATGAAGACGAAGTACATCCAAAGCATTTTGTAGACTTCAAATCCCCATTGATGCATGTGGACGGCGTTTACTCCGGAAATCAGAACGGACAGGAAGTAAAGAAAGTAAAATATGGAACCGGGAGGAAAAAACCGTACCTTCGTCTTCCAGTCCAAGACCATACTGAAAAACAGCGGAACAGCAAAAAGGAATACGGCCGTGAACGTATAGGCGCGTGCCGTCCCTTTCCACATAATCGTCATGATGCCGAAGGAAATCTCTTTGCAGGTGAAAAAAAACATTCCTGTAAAGTAAACGTGCCGGAGAAACGGAAATATCCAGGCCAATGCTGTCAGGAAAGGCAGAAAGAACAGGAAAAAGAACAAAACTTCAACGGTTTTAAGCATATGGCTTTTCCCCTGCAATGCCCCCGTGATTCATATCAAAGATCGAAAAACCCGCGTATATTGGATCCGAACGGACCGGCCAGCAGATTGAAGAACTGAAGTGTCGGCAGGAGTTTCTTGATCATCAGGTTCCATTTTGTGAGCCCGTCTTGCGGTACATAAACGATGTCGTTCGCATTCAGCTTGAAATCCCTCATCTTTCCTTTCAGAATCAGGTCGACATCAACGGTATAAACGACAGTGTTATTCAGGCCGCCGCGGATAATGCGAATGATGGAACTGTATGAGGCTGTATTCAAGCCGTTCGTGTAGGAAAGTCCCTGCAACAGCGTCATTCCTTCCGAGAACCCGACATATGTGTTCCGTCCGACTTCCCCGAGGAAAATAATGGACCCATTGATCGTCGACGGCACATAGATATAATCCCCGTTCAAAACAGGAATGTTTTGCAGATCGTCTCCTTCATAAACAAGTTTTCTGAAGTCTACAGGCAGTTTTTTCCCGTCGCGCTTGATATAGGCGTTGTCCAGATCGGCGAGCTCGACCGTGTCGCCGTTAAGTGACCCCGTTTGAAAACCGCCGGAAAGAGCGATTGCATCAAGCATCTTGGTTTGTCCGAGGGACACCGTGTAGTTGCCGGGTCTCACGACTCGGCCCGCAATCGTGAAATAGTAACCGCTTACCGACAAAGGAGCCAAAGTGACATATGGAGACTTCAAATAGGCGGAAAACTTCTTTTCTATCAAATTCATGGCGTCTTCCATGTTCATTCCGCTGAGTTTCAAAATGCCGATCAGAGGAAGACTGGTCGTTCCGTCCGGTGCAATCAGCACACTTGTGGTGAGAGTCGGCTGATTATAGACGGACATTTGGAACGTATCTCCGGGACGAATGATATAAGGGGTGGTATTTACGGTATGCAGCGCTTTCAATTCCTCCTGAATGGCATAAGCATCCCCGTCCTGTTTGGGTTCAACGGATGTCATGCTGGGAACGGCGATTCCTCCGAACGGAGTAGTATTGCATGCAGTTATGACAAAGGAGACGGCAGGCAGGAAAAAACGCAGAAAACGAGAGGCTTTGAAAATCATAATGTCACCTTGCTGTAATGCTTGTTATTGACGTTATGGAGGAATCCGAAAATATTTTTGACCTGGAAAGACCTCAGGAACTGGAGTATTCGGAAAATATTCACTTTCGAAGTCTGTGCATATTTCATCGGAATGACCGTAAGATCGGCGTTGCGGGCAATTTCCGCAAAAAGCTGTCTATGCTGTTCAAACTCGAAAAGATCCCATATGATAAGCGAAATGGATTTGGACTGATATGCATTTCTTATCCGCTGGACCTGTTCGTCCGAAAGAGGCGAAACAAAGGAAAGGTCGTCCAGCCTGAAGAAAACCTTATGGTCTTTTCCAGGTTTTGGCGCCGTGTCCGTGAACTGATATAAATAGTCGTTGATAAGAAGAGGCATCTGTTTCATGGAGAAGTCCTCCTCTTTGATCGGAGAAATGACGACGTAGTTGTTTCCCGTGCGGACTTTCAGCGTTTCGCAGAATTCTTCCAGAATCTTTTCATCCTGATCGGTTCGTTTGTCCGGAGCGAATACAATCAGACCCGGATGCTCGGGCGATGCATGGGTGAAGAAAAGCTTTCCATTACTGGTCATTGTCTGCAGCGCACTGTAGTAGTCCGCGCGATGCTTCTGATCCAGAAGCGGGATCATTCCGAGCATTCTGATCCCGAGGGCCTGTTCAATATCAACGTTGGAGCGAACTGTCAGGTTGAACATTTCGCACACGAAAGTAATGGAAAAGGCCAAAAAGGTTCCGAGTATGAATCCGACGACAGTCCAGATGCCGCGTTTGCGTCCGAGGGGGACTTTGGGTGTTTTCGCAAGTTCCTGAATGGAGATGTCGGAGAAAGAGCGGCTCAAAAAGCTGTTGATCGTGGTGATCTGGACTTTCGTGTTGTTGAGCTGGGTCTTCGTTTGCTGGATATCGGTTTCGAGCTGACGGAGAGTCGGCTGAAGCGCGGCCAGAAGTTCGCGGCGCGCACGCAGCTGAATCGCATTGTCATTATTGAGCTTGATATCGTTGGTAAGGGAGGAGATTTCGGCTTTTTTTGCGGCTATGGCCACCTGAATTTGTGTATATGCCGGATTGCGGGTGACCTCGACATGTTTATTGATTTCGTTCGAGCCTTCTTCTTCTTCTTCTTTCAGCCGATCTTTTTCAGCCTTAAGTTTTTTGACGATTTCCCGCTGCTGGATCAAAAGGGGATTGTTTTTTGCATAGACCTGTTCGTATTCAAGCAACAGATTCTCCGCACGCAAAAGTTCGTCTTCCACTGCTGTGCTTGTTACTCTTTTTGACACGACTTCTTCCGGGGTGTTGACCAGTTCTCCCTGAAGCTCGAACAGAGCCTGTTTCGCGGAATCGAGCGAGGACGATTTGCGAGTCAGCTGGTCTTCAATCTGAAGCAGTCTCTGATTGTTGAAGGCGATATCGTTCTCAATGGTTGTCAGATTGTTTTCGGCGTTGATTTTTTTCAATTTCTCATCCTGCTCGGCCAGCAATTTTTCCATTTCATTCTGAGTTCTCACATAGCTGTCGTTCAGATCTTCCAGATTTCGCCGGATCAGTTTTTTGTATTCTTCAATGAAAACGTCGGCCAGGGTATTGGCCAAAGCGGCGGAAATCGTCGGGTCTTTTGAAGAAGCCGAGATAACGTAGTAATCGGAATTCTTTTCCACCTTGATGGTAATGCTGTTGTAGAGCTGTTCGGACGAATACGGCAGGCTGAGCCGCTTGATGGTCTCCTCCAAAACTGCACGGGTCTTGAAAAGATTCATAATGATCGATCTCTGAACATTCGTATATCCCGGAGGAAGAACGCCGTCCCGCGTGTCGACGGCCTGGCGGATCAATCCGCAGTTTGCCACATACACGTTGGTGGTCGTCATGGTTCTGAAAAAGAAAGTGGCACAGGCGAACAGCAGCGGAGCAAGGATGAAAAGCCACCACATTTTCTGGACTGCATTGATCCAGCACCAGATATCCCGTTTGAAGAGATAAATAATCTGTACGAAAACGGGAAGAGATCTTTGTTCTGCCGTGGGAGTGGAATTGTCGGCGGTTGCTTCGATGGCGGGATCTTCATGGTCGGTTAAAATCATTATTCGATAGCTCCTCTCTGTTGCAGGCTGCGGTTTTCCCGTCTCAGATTGCGCCGCAGGATTCCCGCCAAAATCTTGATGTTAAACCAGCAGTTCATAGCATATGCATAATACTGCTCGTCAAGTTCAAATTGATAAGGCTCATTTTCATGGCCGAGGTATTCGCTGTAGGAAAAAATGCCGGGTGCATACCCTGGAAGATCCCGGATGAACTGCTCGTTGTGTTCGGTCGCTTCCAGCAGATGGCTTCCGACCAGCCGCATTTTCCCGGCTGCCGCATACGGCAGAAGATGGTATTTGTTCAGTGTGAACCTGTGGAACAGACTTCCGGCAATGCTTTCCCGCGGCAGTGCATATCCGTCCAATGCCAGTGTGCGAGTGTTTCCTCTGCCGGTCAGACACTCCGTCAGGGAAAAATGAAACTCCACAAAGGGCCTCAGCAGGAGATAGAGGGGCGTCTGGAACAGCAGCAGCACAACTGCCAGAAAACGTTGAAGAAAAGATTTTTTTTCATATTCGTCCGGTTCCATTTCGGAGATGACAGACGGATTGGCAAGGTTGATGCTGGTTCCGGTTTGCGGGTCGATGATGCAATTTGCGCAACAGATCTTCCCGTTGATCTCCAGGTCACGTCCGATGTAGGTGTTGCCGAAAACAATGGAGTCCCGGATCGTCGTACCGTTGTCGATGATGCAGTTGTCCCCGATAATCACATTCGGTCCGGCATGCGCTTTGCGTCCAAACTGTATCCCGTTTCCGAGAATTACGGGCGGTCGGATCCTGGCCGATCCCGGGATTTGAACGTCATACCCCACGTAACTGTTCTTACCTTCACGAAAACCGGGCAAATTGTATTTTTCGATGTCGGGACCGGCCAGACGCATGTTGTGGCGGTAATAGCCGAGAATATCCGTGACCGGTTGGCCGCTGACGGGAGTTTCGTCGTGAAAACCGTCCCATTTGTCCGGGAGGCTGTCCAGTCTGTTCCGCCCGATCAGATACCAGGCTGCGCTTCCGTTTTCATAGACGCATCCCTTCAGTTCATCCGCGCCGATGCCCGGCTCGTTCGGCATCCGTTTGTCATATTCGGGCAGGAAAAGGCCGGAGAAAAACAGGATGTCGCTGCCCCTGCAGAAAGCTTTGTTTTGCAGGATGACGCGTCTGACCGAACACGCGGAGTTCACGCTTCCGAAGGAGATGTTCATGCTCAGCATTTCGCCGTTGCGGTATTGGGCGCGCAGAGCTTCGGATTCTTCGTCGGATACGATTCTAACATCATGGATCCCGCAAAGGAAACAATAGTCCAGAATATACTCAATGGCTGGTTTGTTTGCGAACGGAAGCAAATAAACCGGGTGATTCGGGAAATACTCTTTCAGCCATGCGTTTTCGTGTGTTGAGCAGAAAAGGATCGCTTTTGTCATGTCAGTACGCTCCTTTTCCCGATATCACCGCGGGAATCGTCTTGAACAGGATCAGGACGTCTTTCCAGAAGCCCTGCCCGCGGATGTATTCCCTGTCAAGGACGACCTGTTCCCGGAACGGGATGTCGCTGCGCCCGGAAATCTGCCAAATACAGGTGATTCCCGGCAGAATATCCAGGCGTTTCCGATCGTCAAGGGTGTATTGTGCCACTTCCGAGGGGAGCGGCGGCCGGGGGCCGACCAGACTCATGTCACCAAGAAGGACATTGAAGAATTGCGGCGTTTCGTCGATGCTGTATTTGCGGATAAAGCGACCGCATCTTGTGATCCGGGGATCGTTTTTCATCTTGAAAATCACGCCGTCTTTGGACTCGTTCTCCTTTTCCAGCGCGAGTCGACGGGCGTCGGAGTCAATGTACATGGAGCGGAACTTGTAGAAATAGAACGGGCGTCCGTATTGGCCGACTCTGATCTGGCGGTAGATGAGCGGACCGGGCGAATCGAGTTTGAGCCAGATTGCGACGAAGACGAAAACAGGGGACAACAGGGTTATTGCCGTCAAACTGCCGCAGATATCCATCCAGCGCTTGAAAACGCGATTGCAACCGATGGAAAGAAATTTGAAAAGCTTTTTGCTGCGCGTGCGAATAAGCGCATATCGTTTGGCACAGGGAGACTTCGTTCCGGCAAGAAACGGAATGTCGCCTTGCAGGAAAGACGCACCGAAGCCGGATGTTTGTTCATCCCGCTTCATGGCCTGGGGTGCCTGTCTTGCTGATTCCGGGCGGTTCTGCCTCATTGTTCAGCCTCCAAGTTCAAAATCCCCACATCTCCTATGCGGTTTCTTTTTGTGCGGACGCGTCCGCCGGGGGTTATGCTTCGCGGGCTGCCTTGATCGCCTCGTCAAGCTCGTCGTAAATATCAAAAATGCGGTACGCCTTCGTGATCTCAAAAATCATTCTTGCACGCTGCGTTAAATTCGCCAGAATCAATGTTCCGTTGAATTCCGTACAGCTTTTCAGACAGAAGACCAGAGCTCCAAGCCCCGTGCTGTCCAGATTTTCCATCTCGGAAAGATCAAACACGAATTTCCGCTGGGTGGCGAACAGTTCGAGAAATTTGGACCGGAGAGTTTCCGCATTTTCTGCAGAAAGATGCCCTTTGATCTGGATGATTTCTATCCCGTCGTTTTCAAAGTTGGAAATTTCCATGGATGTTTTCTTCCTGATTAGCAGTTTCCGTCTCCCCGTGTGGAGACAATATTTAGTATAATATAGCCCCCAACAGGGAAAAATCAACTTTTTTTTTGCGTTGGCATGTTTTTTTTTTGATTTTTTTGTTTTTTCGGATAACGAAGCGGCTTTTTTTCTCGGAAGTTTTTTTGAATTGAGTTTTTTCTATTTTTGTTTTTCTTTCCTGAGATTTCTTAATGCTATATATATGAACGTGTTAAGACGCTTGTTTTTTCAGGATTTGGCTTCTTTCAGGATTACTATTGCAAAGCTTTCATCCCGTGTTTCAACTTGAAGAAAAAAGTATTCCGGAATACAAAAAAACCGCCGTTTTCCGATACGGCGGTTTAACCTGAATCAGTTTGATCGCTTCGAAAAAGAAGCGAATCGAATTCAGGCGTTGACTTCTTCCTTCAGCGCGATCACGACGGAACGGTTTTCCCCGTCGCCGATGCTGTTGGTCGTCAGAGCGGGATCGCTTTCCAGCGTGATGTGGACGATCCGGCGGTCATGCGAATTCATCGGAGGAAGTGTCTTCGGGGCGCCCCACTGGTGGACTTCCTTCGCTGCGTCAAGAGCCTGCTGGCGCAGGACGTCGTCATGGGAGAATGACGATCTGCGGCCGCCGTCGAAACGGTCTCTGCGTTCGCCGCGGAATTCTCTGCGGCCGGAGCGTTCGCCGCGTTCCATGCGGCGTTCGCCGCCGTGTTCAGGACGTTCGGCGCGTTCCGCGCGGCGTTCTGCACGGCGTTCGCGGGAGCCGTCCATGTCGATATAGAGTTTCGGGAATTCCGAATCGGTCTTCTGCATGATGCGGTTCACGATGAGCTGAAGGTTTTCAAGCGTCTTGCCGTGATGTCCGATCACGCGGCCTGGGTCGTCGGTGGAGACGTAGAGGTTGACGGAGCGCGGTTTATTTTCCACGCGGACGTTGGCGTCGATACCGAGGAAATCGAACATATGGGCGAGGACGCTCTTCGCTTCCTCCATGGACTCCGCCGAGGCGGGCTTGACCGGCGGGGGCGTTCTGCGCGGACGTTCGCCGCGCGGCTGCGGAGCTGCTTCTTCCTTGTCGATTCTGTCAAATCCGCCGTTGTTGGTTTCGGCGGCGCCGTCTTCCATCGGGACGGCCTTGATCTCATCGGTCGTTACTGTTTCTTTTGCGGTTTCTGCTGCCGCATCTGCATTTTCCATGGCCTGGTTGCCGGCCGCGGCGGTTTCTTCAAGTTCCATTGTGTTCTCCGGGGTTTCGGGCGTTTTTATGCCTTTTGCGGTTTACTTGTCTGACGCGCTTCATCCCGCTTCGCGGCGATTTGCCCGTATTTCATTTGAAGGATGCTGAATATTTGACTGACCGTCCAGTAAAGCGTCAGGCCGGACGGAAGGTTGTAGAACATGAAAAGCATGACGATCGGCATGATCATCATCATTTTCTGCTGCGTGGAGTCGGCCGCGGAGGGCGTCATCTTCTGCTGCAGGACCATGAGCGCGGTCATCGCGATCACGAGCGGATGGAAACCGACCTGGCCGATGAAGGGCAGGGCGAACGGGAGCGTCGGGCCGACGAGGTCGGGCCTGGAGAGGTCCGTACACCACAGGAACGGCACATTGCGGAGTTCGACGGCGGAATCCAGCGCGGAATACAGCGCGATGAAGACGGGGATCTGCAGAAGGATGGGGAGACAACCGCCGACGGGATTGACCTTTTCGACGCGGTAGAGCTCCATCATCTTCTGGTTGAGCTCGGCTTTTTTGCGGGCTGTGTCGTCCGGGGTGTCCATCGGAGTTTCCTTGTACTTCTCCTGGAGCTCCTTGATCTTCGGCTGGAGCTTCTGCATGCGGCGCATGGAGCTGTTGGCTTTTTGCGTGACCGGCCAGAAGAGGATGCGGACGATGAGCGTGAGCAGAATGATCGCGATTCCGTAGGAGCCGCAAAGGCCCTTCAGCCAGTTCAGGAGCAGGACCATGGGACGGGCGATGAATTCGAACCACGAGTAATATGAAATGTGCATCATGCCCATGACGGAGGAGCCGAGCGCGCGGATGCGGGACATTTCCTTCGGTCCGCAGTAGGTCTTCAATGCGAAACTCACGGATTCCGTGCCGGGCGCGAACGAGACGGTTCCGAAATTGCCTGTCATGGAGGGAACGGCGTAAAGGTCTTTTTCGTTGTTGCTGCCGGCCGGGAACCTCCAGATGCGTTCGCCGTTCACGGACGCAAAGGGTCTTGCCTCGTCGGCGAAGAGGAGCGAGGCGAAATACTTGTTGGAGGAGCCGATCCAGGCGACCGGTGATTCGCAGGTGGTCTTTTTGTCGAATTTCTCCTGGGATTTGACCTGCGGATCGGCGGAGTCGCACATGCTGCTCCCGACCTTGCAGTAGTCGACATTCAGGCGTTCGCTGTAGACCTTGTCTCCGGTGAGGTCCTTGACCTGCGGCAGACCGGCGAGGCGGACGCCGAGACCGTCGACCGTGATCGCGGCGGAAGCCGGATTGGACCAGGCAAATTTGCAGGAGACGAGATAATCGTCTTCCGGCAGGGTGAATGTCTGGACGAGCTTCAGGCCGTTGGAGAACGTGCGGACGACTTCCGCGGAGAGCGGGCCGTTTTCACGGACGTCCAGCGAAATGGGGATGAGCGCCGGGTTTGCCTTCAGTTCGAACGTGCGATACGCGCCCTCTCGGAAAAGTTCGATGGCGTCGCCGGAGTCTTTCAGTTTGTACCGGGGATCCAGCAGCCTGGCGCTGGAGATCGAACCGGTCAGGCCGTCGACCGTCACGCTGAAAAGGCTGTTTTCAAGGACGACGGTCTTCGTTTCTTTCAGTGCATGGATGCTTTCGGCGGCAGTTTCCGAAGCGGGCTGAAGCGTCTGTCCGGCATTGGCATCCGGGATGACCGCCTGTTGAGCAGAGGTTGAACTTGCGCCCGCTTCCGTCTGCTGCGCGGGAACATTCTGCTGCGTGGTCTGCAGCATTTTCTGATATTCCGCGGTGCGCTTCGCCTGATATTTCGGCATATAGAGCAGCCAGCCGCCCATGAGCAGGCAGCCGACCACCACGATGATGACAGTGTCTTTGTCGTATTTGAAGTTCACTCGTTATTCCTTCCTGGACGGCGTTTCGGGGGAACTGGGTCATATCCGCCCGGGGACCAGGGATTGCATCGGAGAATCCGCCATGAACTCAACGCGAAACCTCGCAGGAGTCCATGAATCCGGATGGCGTCGATCGCGTACTGGGAGCAGGTCGGCGTGAAACGGCAGCACGGGGGAAACAGAGGGGTGATCCAGCGGCGGTATGCGCGGATGGGAAGAATCACGAATTCGCGGACGGCGTGGCGGCGATCCGTGTTTCCCGGATCAGCCCGGCTTTTTTCAGCGTCCGGAGCAGATGCGCCTGCACTTCCTGCTGTTTTGCGCCGAAGATGGCCCGGCGCGGGATGATCAGGATGCTGCATGGCAGGATGACCTCCTTGCTCAGCCGGAACGTTTCGGTAATCAGACGCCTTGCCCGGTTCCTGACGACGGCCGAATGATGCAGTTTTCGGCTGCATATGACGCCGTACCGTGTGTTCTGAACCGGATCGTCCGGCTCCGTTGCCCGGACCAGGACCGTAAAGAACGGATCCCGGCAGGCTTTCCCGTGTTCCTTGAGCGCATCGAAATCCTTTCGGGTGCGCAGTTTTTCCTGCTTCCTCAGGCCCCTGCGCTCATTTTCCACGGCGCGATCCTTTCTCAGATGACGGTCAGGCGTTTGCGGCCTTTCGCTCTTCTTCTGGCAAGGACCTGGCGACCGCCTTTGGTGGCCATTCTGGCACGGAATCCATATTTGCGGGCGCGTTTAATGACGGAAGGCTGATACGTTCTTTTCATAGTTTCACCTTGTTCCCGGAGCCGCGAAAAAGTGTGCTCCGGCTGTTCCTCTCAGGGGGTTGCGGATAGTTGTTTTTCGTTCGTTTTGTATATGGTGTAATCCATCTAATATAGCATACATCCGGCGTCATTTCAAACCGGATACCTGCTTTTTTGCCTTTTTTTCCATTTTCTTGTCTTTTTTTATCCGTTGCGGATTGTTTTAGAGAAAAAATATGCTATAGTATCTCTTCGGAACTGTCGGAGGAATCGTACCATCTCCCCGCCGCAGGTCTGCTCTACGCACACACAAATATTTGTCCATAAAACAAAAAAACACGGGAATGTCGGCAGACATTCCGGAGAGACCAGGTATGAAACACTTGTTCCTTCTTTTTGCGGCGGCCGCGGCACTCGTCTGCACGGCCTGTTCCACCCCAGCCACCACGAACACCGCGCGCAATTCCGTGGAAGAAATGCTCCTCAGCGCGGTTATCGAACGCGGCATTTCCTCCATCGACTTCGATGCCTATGCAGGTAAAAAGGTCAACATGGACTACTCGAACCTCGCTCCACAGGTCGACAAGGAGTTCCTTATGGCCTACATTGAGCTGCACCTCGCCCGCTACGGCATCGTCGTGGTGAAGGAAGCCGGCGACGCCGATTATATCTTCAAGGCCACCAGCAGCGTGCTCGCCACCGACATGGACAAGTTCCTCCTCGGCATCCCGTCCCTCCCGATCCCGATCCCGTGGGCGAACCTCTCCATCGTGATCCCCGAGATCCCGATCCTGATGCGTCTCCACCGTACCGCCTGGGGCCGCTTCTTCTTCAACATCGTCGATGCCAAGACCAACGAACCGGTCCAGATCGTCGACGGTGCGAAGGCGGAATCCTCCTTCAACAACTGGGTCATCTGCTTCTTCCCGTTCAAGACGCACAGGCTTCCGATCGGCGACGACAATCCGGGCGAGCTTCACTGGCTCTGGATCTGGAACGACTGATCCAGTCCTGACATAAGCTGAAATACTCGCGTCCGGCTCCCTGTGGGCCGGACGCTTTTCGTCTATGCGTCCGGCTGTCGGCGTGACGGCAGGTGGCGTTAAAAGAAGAATGCCTTCGAAGGGTCGGATGCGACCAGCCTGGTTCCAAACGGGTATTTTATGGAAGCGACTTTACCGTCCTTTACCGTCACCTCGATCGGACCGACCGGCGTCGGCTGGCGGTAGAATCCGTTTTTCAGCACGCTCAGGTCCGGTTCCACGCAGAATTGCGTGAATCCCCGGGCCAGCGGACGGATGCCGAAGAGCCTCCGCGCGACAACGTTTGCCGGGGCTGTGGCCCAGGAGTGATTCCAGTCCTGGTTCGGCTTTACGGCGTTGTCCCACGCCTCCATGGTCACGGTGGCGCCCGCGCGGAGCATATTGCGCCAGCTGCGGAGGCCGTCCGAGGTCATAAGCTCCACGGCGTGTTCGCCGAGTCCGAGCTCGAAACACGCGTCGAGCAGATATTGCGCGCCGTACACGCTGCAGTCCATGCCTTTTCCCTTCAGGAACTCCGCGATCGCCGCTTTTTCCTCCTCGCGGACGACTCCGGTGCAGACGGCGGCCATCTGGGCGTGAACCGAATGGTGTTTCGAGCCGGGCGAGTCAACAAACAATGTGCCGTCGAACATGATTTCGTGCAGACGCGCGTTCAGCGCCTCTGCTTCCGCGCGGTATCGCGCCGCCTCGTCCGCGTGTCCGGTCTGTTCCGCCAGATATGCCATGTCCAGCAGCGCGAGATGCCGGAACGCGTTCGGCACGAAGTTCACTTCCTTCATCTCGTAGCCGTCGCGTTCCTTCTCCGGCCAGTCCACGATGTCGCGAATGCCGTCCGGGTAGCGTTTCGAGTTCAGCAAACCGCGTTCGTCGAGGCAGGCGGACAGCAGGAGCGGTTTCTGGCGCTCGTACCAGCTGCGCACGGACTTGAGGTCGCCGCTGTACAGCAGATAGACTTTCATGAGCTCCGGCATCAGCAGACGCCATTCGGTCGGCCAGGTGGGATGGTCCAGCGACCATATGATCGACATGCGGCAGGCGGCGTAGTTCGCGTCCACGGCGAAATGGCTCAGCGCGGTGATGTAGCTGTCCGCCTCGTAGGGCAGGCGTTCGCGGTTGCCGTCGATGTACAGCCCGTACGGGATGCACGCCTTCACCGAGTATTTGCAGAAATCCCAGACTTTCACAAGATCCGGATCGTCGCACTCGAATGCCGAGGCGGTATCATCGAATTCCGGGAAATGCGCCATGCGGACGACTTTCACAACCTCAACGCCGTCCGGATTGCGGATTTCCACATAGCGGAACGGCGCGATCTCGGGCGTCTGCGGACTCGACATCCCGCCGTACGGGTTTCGGTGCGGCGGGAACTTCATCAGGTAGCCGGCTTCGCCGGGTTTCACGTTCATCGCCTCTTTGTAGCAGATGCGCGAACCGCCGGGATTCTCCTCGATCCGTCCGTCCGGTTTCAGGACCTCGCCGACGAGGACTTCCAGTTTGCCTTCCTGTTCCGCCTTCAAGGTCAGGACGAGGTGGCAGTAGGCGTCCTTCCCGAAATCCAGCACGGAAACGCCGCCGTCGAACGCACGCGTCGTCTTCGGCGTCTGTTCCTCCAGCACGCTTTTCGGATTGACGGGCACGTCGGGATGACGGTCCCTGTAGCCGCGCTGGATCAGGACCGTGTTCGGATTGGAGTATCCGTCAAAATCGGCGGCATACGAGATTCCGAGCAGGAGAACGCCTCCTGCGAGAAGAAGAATCAGGCGACGGACTTTCGGGTTCATGTTGAGCGAAGGATGAGGCTGTTTCAGGCTTCTACGCCCGCGCCGTCGCCGATGGAGCAGATGAACGTGGCGGCGTCGATCCCGGTCTGGGACTTGTAGGCGGTTTTGAGGCGTTCGGCATAGGTCTCGGCCTGCGCGGTCTCGACGAGGTGGATGGAGATGCCGCCGAATCCGCCGCCGGAGAGGCGCGCGCCGAGGCAGCCGGGGATGGACTTGGAAAGTTCGACGAGGATGTCGAGCTCGGGGCAGCTGTTTTCAAAGTTCACGCGGGAGCTCTCGTGGCTTTCATAGAGGAGCTTGCCGAAACCGGCGATGTCGTCCTTGCCGAGGCAGTCCACGGCGCGGAAGACGCGTTCGTCCTCGCCGACGACGTGCTTGGCTCGGAGGTAGTCGATGCGGTCCATGTCGCCCTTGCAGGCTTCGAGGAGCTCGCCGGAGACGTCGCGGAGCGTCTTGATCTCGGGATGGGTCTTCTGAATGGCGGCGGTGGCGTTCTCGCAGCTCACGCGGCGCTGGTTGTAGGCGGAGTCGACGAGGTTGTGCTTCACCATGGAGTTCGCCACGACGAAGACGTAGCCCGAGGGCATGCCGACGTTCTTCAGCACCTCGACCGTGCGGAAATCGCAGAGGATGAAGGAATCCTTCTTGCCGAACAGCGAACTGAACTGGTCGAGCAGGCCGCTGTTCAGGCCGAGGAACTTGTTTTCGACCGCCTGGCCGACGCGCGCCCAGTCCGCGAGCGGGAGTTCGATGCCGTAGATGGTCTTCAGCGCGAACGCGAAGGACATTTCGAGGGCGGCGGAACTGCTCATGCCGGCGGAGAGCGGGACCTGGCTGTCCAGGACGGCGTCGAACGCGCCGAACTTGATGCCGCGGCGCTTGAGGTCGACGAGCAATCCCTTGATGTAGTTGCGCCAGTCGCCTTTCACCGGAGTGTCGATGTCGTTCAGGTCGAGTTCCTGGTCCTTGCCGTGCTCGCAGATGTTGCACTTCGTGCCGTCTGCCGGGCTCATGGCGAAACAGGTATGCTGGCCGACGGCGCAGCTCAGGACAAAACCTTCGTTGTAGTCGGTGTGGTTGCCGAGGATTTCGAGGCGGCCGGGAGCGAAGGAGCAGACAGCGGGTTCCTTTCCGTAGCGGGCGATGAATTGTTCGCGGACACTGGCGCTCATGGGGGGATTCCTTTCTTGCGAGTATGTATGATTGTTGTGCGGTTCGGTGATACAGTATCACGCGCCGCCTGAATTTTCAAGCGCGGAATTCACTTTTCGGCGGATTTCCGGCGCGTGGGAGACGGAAAAAAAGGAGAGGTAACGTTAAGCGGCGGAAGGAGGCTCAGTCGCGGTCGACGCGAACGCGCGGATCGACCCACGCATACGCCACATCGGTAATCAGGTTGATGACAATGAAGAGGATCGCGCCGAGCAGGACGAGCGCCTTCAGCATGGAGAGGTCGGAGCTGTTCAGCGCGTTCACGCCTTCATAGCCCAGTCCGGGAATCCCGAAGAAGCTTTCCAGCAGCAGACTGCCGGTGAACAGGAACGGCAGTTCGGTCGAGGCGCGCGTGATGATCGGAACCAGGGCGTTCCGCAGGAGATGGATACCGTACACGCGCATCGGGCGCGCGCCCTTCGCCGCGGCGGTCCTGATGTATTCTCGCCGGATCTCGTCGAGGAAGACTGTCCGGTAGAACCGCACGCCGCTGCCCGTGCCGGACACGATGCCGATGATGACGGGCAGGATCACGCATTTCGGGCTGTCCCAGCCCCACACGGGGAAGAGGTTCAGGTAGTATGCCAGAAACCACTGGCCGAGGATGATGAGCACGAGATAGCTGATGCTCATCCCTGCGACGGACAGCACCACGATCGCACGGTCCAGGATGCGGTCCTGAAACGCGCAGGAGATCATCGCCAGCACGATCCCGAGCACGAGCTCGCCGAAGAAGATCGGGAGCATGATCATCAGGGACGGCCCCATGCCGCGCCAGAGCTTGCCGCGGATGGATTCGTGCGTGAGGAGCGTATTGCCGAAGTTGAAAAACGAGACGTAGGGGAAATGCGCCGAGAACGTGACGAGTTCCCTGATTGAGTCCAGCGCCTGCGAATCGTACCAGGCGCGGTTCGGACGCTCGAATCCGGCGCGTACCAGCACGCAGTTTTCATCAAGTCCGGCGACCGTGAGTTCATCGGGCGCGTCCTTCAGTTCAACGGCGGTCCCGCCGGCGGAGATTTCGATTTCCTGTCCGGCCACGCGGAACCGTCCCGAACCGGAGAGGACGATGCGGTTTTTCGCCTCCTTGTTGGTGAACTGTCGTTTGAAGGCAATGTTGCCGAGGCCCAGGCGCAAGCCGTCCTGTCCGGCCGCTTCAGGCTGGATGCCGTTCAGCTCGATTCCGGGTATCTCGGTGCGCCCGCCGGTGAAATCCGCGGACGGGTACAGCTCGGTGACGCGCCAGAGGCCGAAGAAAAGCGGTTTGTCGCAGCCCATGGAGTCGCGCATGGCCTCCACATCAGCGGCGGTCGGGTTCTTGCCGAGCAGAACAGCGGTCGGGTCGCCCGCGGAGACACGGAACAGCACGAATGTTACGACCATGATCCCGAGCAGGATCCAGACGGAGTAAAGAATGCGCTTGACGATGTACCGGCCCATTCGGACTGCCTCCGTCCGGGTTCAGCGCCGGGGCGCCGGTTTGCGTCCGAAGACCGCCATGACCGCCTGCAGGTCGGCCCAGGCGTCTTTCTTCGCCGGCGGATTGCGCAGGAGAAACGCCGGGTGGTAGGTCGGCATGACGGGGATGCCGCCGTAATCCAGCCAGCGTCCGCGGAGCTTCATGATGCCCTTGAGGTTGAAGAGATACAGAAGCGGCACGGCGCCGAGCAGCACGATCACCTTCGGATTCACCATGGCGATCTGGCGTTTCAGGTACGGCATGCACGCCGCCGCCTCGTCGTCGGCCGGATTGCGGTTTCCCGGGGGGCGGCACTTCACGATGTTTGCAATGCAGGTCTCGGTCCTGCGGTCGAACGTCATGGCGGCGATCATGCGGGACAGCAGTTCGCCCGCGCGGCCCACGAACGGCACGCCGGTGGCGTCCTCGTCCGCGCCGGGCCCCTCGCCGATGAACATCAGTTCGGCGTGCGGATTGCCGTCGGCGAACACCATGTTGGTGCGGGTGCGGCCGAGGCCGCATTTCATGCAGGCGGCGCATTCCGTGCGGAGGGATTCCCATTCGGGGATGTCGGGCGCATAGGCGGGCGGAACCCCGTCCATGCCCCTTGCCGGAGGCTGCGTCTGTGCGCGGGGAACCGGTGCGGATGCGGAGGATGCCTGCGCCTCGTTCGCGGTCTTGCGGACGGCGGGGCGGGCGTAGAGGTCGTGCAGGACCGCTTCGTCCATGGAGACGTCGGCTCCGGTCTGCGCGCCTGTTTTCAGGCACTGGATGATCTCGTCGAAGATGTCGGGTTTTCTCATGGGGGGTCCTGTTCCGTCCGGCGGTCCGGGGTTGCTATTTGTTCTATAAAATACATCCGGCAGACATGTTTTTCAAGCAGTTTCCTTTTGGAAAACGTTCCTTTTCATCCATATTTCCCGTATATTCCCTTTGCTTTTCCCGTACATTTCCGCGCATACGCTCAAGTTTTCCAATGAAAAAAACGAAACGGCGGAGAAAACGCACTCTCCCGCGCATACGCTCAGGTTTGCCAATGGAAACGAGTTGGCAGAGAAATTGCAGTTTTTCGCGCATACGCGCAAGTTTCAGTTAAATCAAGTACCATTTAACTGAAACTTGAAGAAAGGAACGTCACCTCATTCGTTTTTCCTGGAACTTTTGGGAAAGGCGCGTCTCCTCGTTTTCCTGAAACTATGGGGAAAGCGCGTCTCCTCGTTTTCCTGAAACTATGGGGGCGTCTCCTCGTTTTTAACTGAAACTTACGACATTCTTTTCGCTGGAGTTTTAGTTTCGCCGGATGTCCTACCCCAGCTGCATTTTCACCGACAGCAGGATTCGTTCCGGGTCCGTGCCGTACAGACAGTCGAAACATTCCGCATTCGCATTCGGCCTGCAGCCGTGCCTCAGCCATTGGCGGAACTCCGTGTCTTCGGCGGCTTCGTGCTGGCGCAGCCAGTCGGAACAGAACAGCAGTTCCTCGCGGGAGTCCGCCGTGCGCAGAAAGCGTTGAAATCTCCGGTGCGCCCGCCAGTGCGGTTCGAAGTCGACGTACCGGGTGCGGATCATCATCAGCTCCTCCTGTTCGGCCAGGTCGTGCAGACGGTCCTTGTGGCGGACGATTTCGGCTCCGAATCCGGCAGCCTGCTGTACGGCGAATGCCGCCAGTTCGCGGCGTTCCTCGTCGATCTCACGGAAGATGCGGGCGTAATCCCGGATTTCCCGCGGGGCGATATTGCGCCCTAGGTGCGTGTAATACATGATCCCCTCCTTGTTTTCGGACCGGTTCCCCTCCGGTTTCCCTTTTCGCTTATAATATGCCATGACCGGCGAAGAAAATCAAGCGGCGGTCAGGATTCCTCCCCCGGATTTTTCAGGAAATCCTCCACCACGAGCTTGCTGTGTGCCAGAAACAGGGGATCGAGCAGCAGGTCCAGGTCGCCCTCCATGAGCGCTGGGAGGTTGAAGATGGAGACAACGCCGAACCGGTGGTCCGTGACGCGGTTCTGCGGGAAATTGTAGGTGCGGATGCGTTCGCTGCGGTCGCCTGTCCCGACTTGCAGGCGCTTGCTGGCGGCCTGTTTCGCCGCCTCCTCGCTGCGCTGGATCTCCAGCAGACGGCTTTTCAGGATGCGCAGGGCGATCTCGCGGTTGCGGATCTGGGAGCGTTCCTGCTGGCTCGCCACGACCAGCCCGCTCGGGATGTGCCGGATGCGGACGGCGGAATCGGTCCGGTTCACGTTCTGGCCGCCGGGTCCGGAGGAACGGAACGTGGAAATTTCGAGGTCTTCCGGGCGGATCGCGATGTCGTCGATCTCGCTCGCTTCCGGCAGCACGGAGACGGTCACGGTCGAGGTGTGGATGCGGCCGCCGGACTCCGTGACGGGGATTCGCTGGACGCGGTGGACGCCGCTTTCGTATTTCATGCGGGAGAAGATGTCCTCGCCGGAGAGGGAGAACATCACGTTCTTGAGGCCGCCGAGCTCGGAGTCCGACTGCTCCATCACCTCGCACTTCCAGCCGCGTTTTTCCGCGTAGTGCAGGTACATGCGGAAGAGGTCGCCCGCAAAGAGCGCCGCCTCCTCGCCGCCCGCCGCAGGCTTGATCTCCACGATGGCGTCGCGGGAGTCCGCTTTGTCCGGCGGGACCAGCCGCACCATCAGGTCCTGTTCCGCCTCGACTGCGGTCTTTTCCTGTTCGGCGAGATCGCTTTCGATGAGCGCACGGAATTCGGGATCGTGCTCGGTCTCCAGCAGGCCGCGGTTTTCCTGCGCGGATTTCAATGCCCCGGTCCAGCGGTCGTACGCGGCGAAAATGCCCTCCAGACGCTGACGCTCCCGGGCGAGCATGGACGCGCGGGCGGGCACGGCGTAGACGCCGGGATCGGACAACTCCGTTTCGAGCTTGTCGAACCTGGCTTTGAACTGTTCGATCTGCCGTGTGAAATCTTCCGGGCGCATGGGGTTGTTATCTGTGATTCGTCAATCCAAAAAACAAGCCCGGTCTCCGTTCGTGAAAAAGCGGGGTCCGGGCTGGCTGATCCGGCGGCATCCTGTGCGGAAACCGCCGTTCCGTCCGATCGGGAAAACCGAATTACTTGGCGGGTTTCTGATAGCGGCGGCGGAACTTTTCGACGCGGCCTGCAACGTCGACGAGTTTCTGCTTGCCGGTGATGAACGGGTGGCATTCGGCGCAGATGCCGACTTTCTGCTCTTTACGGGTGGAGTAGATGTCCCAGACTTTGCCGCAGGCGCAGATGACCTTCGCCGGACCATACGCGGGATGGATGGAATCTTTCATTTTTAACCTCATATATGTTGGAATTGTATTTGATTTCTGAGAAAACCGCGCTACTTTAAAGCAACACAGCAATTTATAATATACACCGTCATGCGGAAAATGCAACTTCTTTTCGGAGAATCCTGACCATTTTTCTTTTATAAAGAAGCCGTCCTTCCTCAACTTTAAGACTTTTCCATGTTTTCCAAGCAATCCGCCACACACCGTTTTCTTCGCCGGATCATCCCGGTCTTTCTGGTCGCGTTCGTGATCCGTGTGCTGTGCGCGTGGCCCGCGCTGCAGTCGCCGGAACTCCTCACGCGGCTGGATTCCGCGTCGTATCGCCTGCCGGCAAGAGCGATCGAGGAAAACTACGGGAAGAAGATGACCATTGCACCCGACTCCAGTTTCCCCGCGGTGCAGCGTCCGCCGGGGTACATCTTCTTTCTGGTGCTGGTCGGGCGGACTCTCATTCATATCGCGATCGCCGGATGCCTGATCGACGCGCTGACCGTGTTTCCCGTGGCATTTGCCGGACGAAGCCTCGCCGGACGCCGGGCGGGGTTCTGGGCGGCGGTACTGTATGCGCTGAACCTGACTGCGCTGGCGAACGCGCCATTGGTCCTGGCGGACTCCCTGCTTGGGTTTTTCTGCGCGTGGCAGGTGTTCTTCCTTGTCCGGGCATGGCGCACGAAACGCCTTTCCGATTTCCTTTTCGGTGCGGTTTTCGCCGCGCTGGCGGCTCTGACGAAACCGGTCAATCTCCCTGTCTTCCTCGTCCTGATCCCGCTGGTCCTGGCCCCGGTCATTTTCCATGCGTGGAAAAGAACAGCAGCCGCTGTCCTGCTGACCGCGCTCGTCTTCTGTGCTCTGCTTATGCCGTGGATGATCCGCAATCAATCCGTCGGCGCAGGATTCGTGCTCGACCGGAATTCCGGCCTTACCGCACGGCACAACACCGCTGCGATCCTTGCCCGCGTGAACGGTACGGACATCGACACGGAACGCGCCGCGCTGGAAGCCGAGGCGGAAGCGGCGTTTTCCGTCAGACCGGAAACCGACGCATTCAACGCATTCGAAAAGGAGATGGAGCAGGACAGATGGTACCTGGCGCAATACAGGAAGGCGATCTTCAAACATCCGGGCGCGACAGCCGCCACACATCTGTTCCAGGTGTGGATCCTGCTGCCCGACCTGCCGGATTTTCTGCAGAACCTCGGACTGCGGACGGGTGAACGCGGCACGCTGGCGGTCCTTCGGAAGGATGGCGTCGTTGCGGCGTTCCGGCACTACATGGACGGGAGCTATGCGGCGGTGTTTCTTGCGATGCCGTTTTTAATCGTTTCCGGGGCGCTCTGGGCGCTGACGGCGGCTGGGGCATGGATTTATGCCCGGCGGCGCAGATGGACCGTCCTGGCGCTGTTTGCGGCGTTTGTGCTGTACTATCTGGCGGTCCCCGGCCCGGTCCTGATGCCGCGGTATCAGATTCCGTCGCTGCCGTTCGCCTGCGCGCTGGCGGGCGCGGTCATTTCAGTCTGTGGTATTCGCAGATGGCGAAAACGTCAGTCATGCCCGCGATGTAATCCGTGACGGCCCTGTGGATGCCGTCCTCTTCCATGCGGCGGCGGACCTGGCTGCCCGCGAGTTCGGGGTGTTTCACGAAGGTGTCGAACAGGAATGACATGCGCTCCTTCGAGAGCTGGTTGAGCTTTTTGAGCTCCTGCGAGAAATACAGGTTTTCGTACAGGAACGTCCTCAGTTCGCTGGTCAGCACCTGGAATTCCTGGCTCCACGCGATCAGCGTCATGCCCTTCGCCGGGGCGTCGCCGGGCGTTTTCACGCCGGACGCCTCGATCAGCTTCGCGGATGTTTCGATGGCGTCGCCGACCATGCGGTTGATGAGCGCGCGCACGGTGTAGGTCAGGAATTTTCCGTCGCCGCGCTTCAGTCCGAGCGATTTCGTTTCTTCGGCGGCCATGCGCCAGATCGCGATGCCTTCCAGCATGTCCTCCGTGATGATCCCGGCGTCCAGTCCGTCGTCGACGTCGTGCCCGTAGTAGGTGAGGTCATCGGCGAGGTCGGCGGCCTGCGCTTCCAGGCATGGGGCCGGGGCGAGCTCCACGCCGTCGAGCAGGGTTGGATGCAGCGGCGAACGGTGTTTGATGAGGCCTGCACGGGTCTCCCAGGTGAGGTTGATCCCGTCGTAGGCAGGGTATTTCTTCTCCAGCAGGTCGACCACGCGGATCGCCTGAAAATTGTGGTCGAATCCGCCGTGTCCCTCCATCAGGCTGTGCAGGGCGCGTTCCCCTGCGTGCCCGAACGGCGTGTGCCCGAGGTCGTGCGCGAGCGCGATGGCCTCCGTGAGGTCTTCGTTCAGTCCGAGGCTCCGGGCGATCGTGCGCGCGATGCCCGCCACCTCGATCGTGTGCGTGAGACGGTTCCGCAGATGGTCGCCGGTCGTGCTCAGGAATACCTGCGTTTTGTATTCCAGCCGCCGGAACGCCTGGCTGTGCAGGATGCGGTCGCGGTCGCGCTGGAACTCGGTCCGGTACGGGTGGGGCGTTTCGGGGTAGCGGCGTCCGTGGAGCGCGCCGGCGTGAACGGCGTATGGAGCGAGCGTCTTATCCTCGAAGCCGCATAAGATCTGCTGGGTACGCGCGCTCATGGATCACAGCCCGACCTTGTCTTTGAGCTTCTGGAAGAAACTCGGATCGTTGTCGGCGTTGATGGTGAAGTTCGGTTCGGCGCCGTTGTTCTTCGTGCCGCCGCCGTCCGTCCGGAATGCCGCCGCATAGGCCTTCAGCGCCTCGCGCTGGGCATCGTTGAGCTTGCGCGGGACGTCGATCGTGAGTTTCACATGGTGGTTGCCGAAGACGCCCTGACGCTGCCGCACCGGCATGCCCTTTCCTTTCAGCGTGAGCACGTCGCCGTTCTGCGTCCCGGCAGGGACTGTCAGCTCCGCGTCGCCGTGCACGGTCGGGATCGTAACGGTTCCGCCCAGCGCGGCCACGGGGAACGGGATGTGATATTCGGCGTAGATGTCCTCGTCCTCGCGCTGGAAACGCTTGTCCGGGCGGACCTGGATCATGATGTAAAGGTCGCCGTCCGCGCCGCCGCGCAGCCCGGGTTCGCCCTCGCCGGTCACGCGCATCCGGTTGCCGGTGTCGATGCCGGCGGGGATGTGGACCTCGATCGCACGGTGGACGCTGACCTTGCCCGCGCCGTTGCATTTCGCGCACTTGTGGGCGATCTTCCGGCCGGTGCCGTGGCACACGGGACATTCGTGCATCATAGTAAAGAAGCCCTGGGAAACGCCGACCTGTCCGCTGCCCTTGCAGCGGTCGCAGCGTTCCGGCTTCGTGCCGTCGGCGCATCCGGAGCCGCCGCATGTGGTGCACAGTCCGGGGCGGTTGAACTCAATCTTCTTCGTGACGCCCTTGAACGCCTCGTCCAGCGTGATTCCGAGGTTGTAGCGCAGGTCCGCGCCCGGTTGCGGGCCGTTCGGATCGCGTCTGCGCCCGCCGCCGAAGAACGACTCGAATCCGCCGCCCCCGCCGCCGAAGAACTGGTTGAAGATGTCGAAGGGATCGCCGGAGAACCCGCCGCCCCCGCCGTTTCCGTTCGCGGCATCTTCGCCGTACTGGTCGTAGATCTGGCGTTTTTCCCTGTTGCCCAGGATTTCGTAGGCGTGGGAGATCTTCTTGAACTTCTCCTCGGCTTCCTTGTCGCCGGGGTTCTTGTCCGGGTGGTATTTCACGGCCAGACGCCGGTACGCCTTCTTGATGGCGTCCTCGTCGGCGTCCGGGGAGATTTCTAGTAGCTCATACAGTTCGGTGTGTCGTGCGGGCATGGGGGCTGCCTTCCGTTCTCAGTTCAATCAGTTCTTGCTCAGGCCGTCGGTCATCAGTTTCGCGGTCCTGCGGGCGAACGCCGCGGGATCGGGCAGTTCGGAGCCTTCGCAGAGCAGGGCCTGGTCGTACAGCATGGCGGCGTAGTCCGTCAGCATGGGGCTGCCGGGTTCCGCCTCATATTTCTTTGCCATCGCCTGGATCAGCGGAGCATCGGGATTGAGCTCCAGGATGCGCTTCACTTCCGGGGCTTCCTGCTTCATCGCCTTCATCAGGCGCTGCATGTTCACGGAGGGATCGGCCTCGTCGCCGACGAGGCAGCAGACGCTTTCGGTGAGGCGGGCGGAGAACCGGACGTCCTTCACCTGGTTTTCGAGCGTCTTCTTCAGGAATTCGAGCAGGGACTTGTTCTGCTCGGCGGCTTCCTTCGTCTTCTTCTCGAGCTCCTTCTGCACGGGCTCGTCGAGCTTCAGGTCGCTCTTGGAGACGGACACGATGTCCTTTTCCGCGTACTTGCCGATGCCGTTGATGACGAACTCATCGACCGGGTCGAGCAGATACAGCACGTCAAGCTTCTGCTGGCGGAAGAGCTCCAGCTGCGGGGAGTGGTCCACGGCGGCGCGGTTTTCGCCGGTGATGAAGTAGATGGCCTTCTGCGTGGGCGGCATGGCGTCGGAGTATTCCTTCAGCGACACGAGTTTGCCGGGTTCGCCGTTCATGGTCTCGAAGAGCAGCAGGTTCTGGAGTTTCTCGCGGTTTTCCCAGTCGCTGTACGCGCCTTCCTTGATGAGGCGGCTGAACTCGCCGTAGAATTTTTCGTACGTCGCGCGGTCCTTCTCCATCATGGTCTGGAGCTCGGAGAAGACGCGCTTCACGATGGCCTTGGAGATGCGCTTGATCTGCGGATTGTCCTGAAGCGTCTCGCGCGAGATGTTCAGCGGCAGGTCGCTCGAATCGACCACGCCGGACACGAAGCCGTTCATGTAGTCCGGGAGCAGGCCGGGGCATTCGTCGGTGATGAAGACGCGCTTCACATACAGGCTGAGCGTCTTTTTGTTGCGGACGCCGAACTGGTACTGGAACGGGAGCTTGGCGGCGAGGAAGAGCAGGGCCTTGAATTCGGACGCGCCCTCGGCGGAAAAGACGATGCGCTTCAGCGGCGCTTCATAGTCGCCGGACAGGTGCGAGTAGAAGCTCTTGTATTCGTCCTCGGTGACTTCGGATTCCGGGCGCAGCCAGATCGCCTTCATGGTATTCAGCGTTTCGTCCTCGATGACGTCCTTGCCGTCCTTGTCCTTGGTCTTATGCGCCATCCGGATCGGATACTCGATGAAGTCGGAGTATTTGCGGACCACGGACGAAACGGTCCAGTATTCGAGATAGTTCTTGAAATCGTCTTTCAGATGCAGGGTCACGGTCGTGCCGACGGCATCCTTTTCCGCCTCGTTCACGGTGAACGTGTCGACGCCTTCGGATTCCCACAGGTACGCCTGTTCCTCGCCCGCCTTCTTCGTCAGCACGGACACTTTGTCGGCAGCCATGAAGGCGGCGTAGAAGCCGACGCCGAACTGTCCGATGAGCTCGGGCGCGGTCGCGGGGTTCTCCTCCTGCGCCTTTTTCAGTTCGGCCAGGAATCCGCGCGAACCGGAATGCGCGATGGTGCCGAGGTTTTCGACCAGTTCGTCCTTCGTCATGCCGATGCCGTTGTCGGAGATCGCCAGCGTGCAGGCGGCTTCGTCGGCGGTGATGCGGATCTCGCCCTCACTGGCGAGCTCGGGATGGGTTAGAGCCAGGAAACGCCGTTTGTCGAGCGCGTCGGCGGCGTTTGCGATCAGCTCGCGCAGGAAGATCTCCTTGTTCGAGTAGATCGAGTTGATCATCATGTTGAGCAGTTCTTTGACTTCAGCCTTGAATTGAATATGCCTGGACATAACTCTGTCTCCTTTGTTGTGTGTTTTTGTTTGCGTTCGACGGACGGAAGCGTTTTACCGCTTCGAAGCTTTCTTTGCAGCGGGAGCCGCCGTTTTGGGTTTCTTCGACGTCGGGTTGCCGAGGCTGGCGTTGGCGCCCTTGTAGTCGTTGCAGTAGAATCCGGAGCCGACGAAGATCACGCCGGACCCCGCGCCAATTTTGCGTTTCAGCGTGTCCTTGCCGCATTCCGGGCATGTTTTCAGGTGGTCTTCGGTCATCTGCTGGAATTTTTCGAATTCGTATCCGCAGTGTTTGCAGACGTATTCATAGGTGGGCATGTCGACTTGTCCTTCGTTTCAGCGGCGCACCTTCGCGTTTTTTCGAGCCGCGCGGTTCGCGTCAATGGGGTTGTATGGATCGTTTTATTCAAGATTGATAAGCATACTTTATGCCAAATCAAGTTCATTGAGCCTCGTTGCCTCGAATCCGATTCCATATGGCTGTCATTTGTCCTGTGCCTTGCGACATTCTGTCCCATATTCGTGCCAAAGTGAGCCTTCCGATGATGAAAAAAAACGGCGCGCCCGAAAGCATGGACGCGTCGCATGGAGTTTGAGAACAGACCGTACGGTCAGAGGATGGGGGCCGGGGCCGCGGCGGAGTCCTTTTTCGAGTCGGAATCGGCCTTGGCGGGCGTGAATTCGTAGAGTTTGATGCCGCCTTTTGCGCGCTCGGCCTTGATCATGGCCTGGATCTCTTCGGAGACGGTTTTGTCCACGAGGAAATCGTGGATTTCGCCCTTGACCTTTTCAAGCGGGAGATAGCCCTTCGGGTCCTGTTTCAGGAGCTTGATGATGTGGTAACCGAACTGCGTGTGGACGGGCTTGGTGAATTCGCCGGCCTTTTCGATCTTGAACGCGGCGGCGGCGAAGTCGGGATCGAGCATACCGGACTGGTCCAGCAGCATGCCGTCCTTGTCGAACGCGGGCAGTTTGCCGTTGTCGCGCTTGCCGGAGGGGCAGTTGCTCTTTTCCCGGGCGAGTTTTTCGAAACTGTCCGGATCTTTCACGAGTTCGGCGTAGATATCATCGATCTGCTCCTTTGCCAGCTTGTCGGCCTTCGTCTTGATCTCCTTCTCCTCCTTGGAGTCGAGGGCGGAAACCGGTTCGCACTGAATCAGGATGTGCGCGACGGTGATGCTCTCCGGGACGGCGAATTTCTGCTGGTTTTCGCGGTAGAACTTTTCGACGGCATCGTCATTGACGGCCTTTTCCGTCTTTTCGATGAAGTTTTTCTCTTCGTAGGCGGCGATGGAAGCGTTTTCCTGGATGTCGGTCTCCTTCGCGATCTCGTCGCGATACTGTTCGAGCGTCAGGCCGCGCGCCTTCAGCTGGTCTTTCAGCTCCTCCGAAACCTCGGCCGGGAGCTTCTTGATGGAGGCGTCGAAATGCGTCTTCACGAGCTCTTCGGACGGCTCGAATCCGGCTTCTTTCGCTTTCTGCTTGAGGATCGTGGTGTCGATCTTCTGGTCGACATACTGCTGCATGTAGGTGCGCAGAAGGGATTCGGTCGTCAGCGTGAGCACCTGCTGGGATACTTTCTTCGAAAGGAGCAGATCCACGATTTCCTTCTTCGTGATCTTGGTCCCGTTGACTTCAGCGACTACGTCGGGCATAAAGGAAAGCGCCTTTTCCACCTCTTCCTCGGTGGCGGGCTGGGAAAGGAGCGCCCTGCGGATGGCGGCTTCCGCGGCTTCGTCGTCGAGTCCGGCGGGGAGGCCCTTCAGGGAAAGCGCCGACGGGCTGCTTTGTGCGGCAGCGGAAAACGATATGGCACACGCCGTAAAAAGGACAAGAAGAGATTTGCAGTTCATCGTGGGAACCTTTCTATTGCTGAATGGTTATGGTTTCGCGGACCGTTGGCTCAGCCAGGCTTCGAACCCGGCGAGCTGTGCGGCATCCGAGTTCAGTTCCAGAAGCGCAGTCAAAGCGGCGGCTTCGGCCCTGTGTCCGGCGGCGGCCGCATCCATGGCGTCAAGAAGGAGCGCGGCGCAGGCGTCGGCTTTTTCCACGACGGCGAGCTTGTCGGCTTCCTTGACTTTTGCTGACGCGTAGGCGGAGAGATTCGGGAAGAGCTTGGGATTCGCTTTCGAAAAACTGTTCAGATCGGCGGCGGCGGCGCGGATGTCATCGGAGAACTCCGCCGCAAGCAGTTTGTCGTTCAGACGCTGCGCCTCAAGCAGAAGATCGACTTTTTCTTTCGCATCCGTGACGGATTCGTTGATGTCGCCGTATTTGAGGCAGTAGGCATCAAGGTCGGCCGCCGCGCCGGAGAGATCGCCGGCTTCGAGTTTGGCCTTTGCCGAAGCGATCACGCCGTTCGACCGGACGATGTGTTCGAGATCGGAAAGGAACAGATTCGTCGAATCGAGGTTGCGGTATGTCTCGATGTTTTTGAGCGCTTCGTCGTTCTCCTGACGGTCCAGGTTGCCGAAAAGCCGCAGCAGGACGCGGGAACGTTCCATCGGGGTCTCCGGGGCGGGCTTGGAACAGGACGCAAGGCAAGAAAGCGCGATTCCGGCCAGAATGGCCGCGAACAGCGCGTGTCGGACGGAGTGATGCGCGGTAGATGTGTTCATGATGGTCTTTCCAAACTGTTTCTTTAGACAACGAGGCAGGGTGAAATGTTCCCGTGGAAGGCTAAGCCGGTTTTTGCTCCGGAAAAAACGGACCTATCAATATAGTCGCTCTTCCCGAAAAAGCAAATAGCCCGTCTTTTGGCCGGAACCAAAAGACGGGTTCGGAATCGTACAGATGTGGAGCCCGTGATGATGCGGAGAAAGGCCGGAGCCGAGCCCAGGCCCGCCGCGCAGCATCGGGTCAGCCTCTGCGGGAACGGAGCCGTCCGCGCTGGAGGAACCCCTCGTAATTTTTCATCACCAGGAGCGATTCCATTTGGGAGAGCGTGTCAATGGTCACACCGACAATGATCAGCAGGCTGGTGCCGCCGAAGAACGACGCCACGGCGTACGGGATCTTCAGCCACATCGTGAGGAGCATCGGGAAGACGGAGAGCGCGCACAGGAAGATCGCGCCGGCGAATGTGATGAGGGTCATCAGCTCGTCGAGGTAATCGCAAGTGGGCTTGCCGGGCCGGATGCCGGGGACGTAGGCGCCTTCCTTCTTCAGGTTGTCCGCGATCTGCACCGGGTTGAACATGTTCGAGACCCAGAAGTAGGAGAACGCGATGATCAGCGCGCCGTACATCAGCATGTAGGAGTAGGATCCGTGGTTGAAGTACTGTTGGAGCGACGCGATATACGCGTTCGGGATGAGCCTGAGGATCATCGGCGGGAACATCAGGATCGCGCCGGCGAAGATGATGGGCATGACGCCGGGGAAGTTGACCTTGAGCGGCATGTAGGTGCTGCCGCCCGCGACCTTGTTTCCGACGGTCTTGCGCGCCATCTGGATCGGCACTTTGCGGACGCCCTGGCAGAGGATGATCGTGAGGGCGGTCACCACGGCGAAGATGATGACCAGAAGGAGCACGTGCGGGAGACGGAAATGTCCGCCGCCGGCCGCGCCGCCGCTCTGGTACATATCGTACAGCTGGGCGATCGACTTCGGGAGACGGTCGATGATGCCGATCGTGATGATGATCGAAACGCCGTTTCCGATGCCTTTGTCCGTGATCTTTTCACCGAGCCACATCAGGATCATCGTGCCGCAGGTCAGGATGATGACCGAGAAGAACACGAACGCGGTGAGGTTGCCACTGACGAGCGGCTGGCCCGGGAGCGCCGCGGGCAGGCCGAGGCGTTCCGGATGCGTCATGGCGATCGCGGTCATCGCACCCTGAATGATGCAGATGACGATCGTGAGGTAGCGGGTGTACTGATTGATCTTGTTCATCCCGGCCTCGCCTTCACGCTTGAGGCGTTCGAGCGAGGGAAGGACGGGGACCAGGAGCTGCATGATGATGGAGGCGGAGATGTAGGGCATGATGCCGAGCGCTCCGACGGCGAACTGCTGGAGAGCGCCGCCGCTGAAGAGGTCGATCATGCCCAGGAAGTTGCCTGCCGTCTCCTGGGAAAGCTTGTCGAAATAAACCTTGAGGTTATGGGTGTTGACTCCGGGGCACGGGATGTTGGCCGCGATCCGGCAGACAATGATGACCGCTGCGGAAAAAAGGATCTTGTTGCGGAGATCCTTGATTTTGAAAGCGTTGATGAATGCTTTGAACATGTTGCCTCAATTTCCGGCGGGACGCCGCAAGGGTTATTCGATGACTTCGACGGAGCCGCCGGCTGCTTCGATCTTGGCTTTTGCGGAGGCGGAGAACTTCTGCGCCTTGACCTTGAGAGCCTTGCTGACGTCGCCGGTGCCGAGGACCTTGAGCGGGGCCTTGTTCTTGGCGACGAGACCGGCCTTGAGGAGGACCGCTTCGTCGATTTCGGCGCCGGATTCGAACACTTCGTTGAGCGTGCCGACGTTGACGACGTTGCAGATTTCCTTCACGCCGTGCATCTTGAAGCCGCGCTTCGGGATGCGGCGGAAGCTCGGGGTCTGGCCGCCTTCAAAGTGGTGACGGACGGCGGCGCCGCTGCGGGAACGCTGGCCTTTTTCGCCGCGGCCGCAGGTTCCGCCCCAGCCGGAGCCGTCGCCGCGACCGACTCTGTGTCTGTTCTTGCGGGAGCCGGGAGTCGTTTCGAGACTATGCAGATTCATGATGAACTCCTTCTCTTCAAATCTTGCCGAGTTTCTCAAGGACCTGTTCCTTGGTCTTCAGCAGCTCGATGGCGCGGAACGTCGCCTTGACGACGTTGGCCGGGTTGCTGGAGCCGAGGGACTTCGCGAGGACGTCGACGACGCCGCCGAGATTGAGGACGGGGCGCATGGCGCCGCCGGCGATCAAACCGGTACCGGGGGATGCCGGACGCAGGAGGACCTTGGAGCCGCGGAATTTCGCGGTCACGGTGTGGGGGATCGTGTGCCCGGAGAGGGGCATGACGATCATGTTCTTGCGGGCAGCTTCGCCGCCCTTGCGGATGGCGTCGGAGACTTCGTTGGCCTTGCCGTAGCCGAAGCCGACCTTGCCTTTGTGGTCGCCGACGACGACGAGCGCGCCGAAGGAGAAGTTGCGGCCGCCTTTGACGACCTTGGAGCAGCGGTTGATGCTGATGACGACTTCTTCGGTATCGGACTGCTCGCGATCTTCTTTGGCCGGAGCGTCTTTTCTGGATTTGTCAAAACTCATGTGTTGATACCCCTTAGAATTGGAGGCCGGCCTTGCGGGCGGCGTCGGCAAGCGCTTTGATCCTGCCGTGATACTGGAATCCGCTGCGGTCGAAAACGACCTTGGAGACGCCTGCGGCGATGGCCTTTTCGGCGGCGAGCTTGCCGAGAGCGGCGGCGGCTTCGACGTTGCGCTTGAGGTTCAGGGCCTTGAACTCGGGAGAGAGCGTGGAGCTGGAGGCAAGCGTGACGCCGGCATCGTCGTCGATGAACTGGCAGTACATGTTGTTCGCGGTGAGACTGACGCAGAAGCGGGGGACGGAGGCCGTCCCTGCGACTTTTTTGCGGAGACGCACATGGCGAAGCTGTCTTCTGACTTGGGAATTGCGAGTCATTCTTTAATTCCTTTCACCCGTTATGCGTTCTTCTTGCCGGGCTTGATCGTGACCTGTTCGTCCGAGTAGCGGACGCCCTTGCCCTTGTAGGGTTCGGGCTTGCGGAAGGCGCGGATCGTGGAGGCGACGGCGCCGACGAGCTGCTTGTCGTATCCCTCGATGGAGATCTTGTAGCCGTCGGTGACGGTGAGCTTGATGCCTTCGGGCACGATGTAGTTGATGTCGTGGGAGAAGCCGAGCTTGAGCGTGAGCTTGTTGCCGGCGAGGTCGGCGCGGAAGCCGACGCCGACGATCTCGAGGCCCTTGGAGTAGCCCTTGGACACGCCGATGACGGCGTTGTTGATGAGGGCGCGGTTCAGGCCGTGCATCGCTTTCGCGTTGTCGAGGTCGGTGTCACGGCTCAGGACGATCTGGTCGCCTTCGACCTTGACGGTGATGTGCTTCTGCGTGGGGATGGTGAGCGTGCCGAGCTTGCCGGTGATGACGGTCGCGCCGTCTTCGACTTTGGCGGTGACGCCTGCGGGGATGGCAACCGGTTTTTTACCAATACGAGACATGATGACTCCTTGAAGTTACCAGACGTAGCAGAGGATCTCTCCGCCCACGTTTTGTTTCTCGGCGTCTTTGCCGCTCAGTACACCTCTCGACGTGGAGAGGATGGCGATACCCATACCGTCCTTGACCTTCGGAATGTTCTGGCTGCCGCAGTACAGTCTGCACGACGGCTTGGAAACACGCTGGAGGTTTTCGATGACGGGCTGGCGTTTGAAGTATTTCATGGTGATCTTCAGAACCTTCTTCGTTTCCCCTTCGACGACATAGTCGGCGATGTAGCCTTCCTGCTTGAGGACTTCCGCGATGGCGGTCTTCATGATGGAAGAAGGCATGGAAACGACCTTCTGCATGGACATGCAGCCGTTGCGAAGGCGCGTCAGCATATCTGAAATCGGATCCTGCATACTCATTGTACGGATTCCTTTCTGTTACCAACTGGCCTTAATCACGCCCGGGATCTGGCCCGTGGAGGCCATTTCGCGGAAGCAGATACGGCAGAGTTTAAATTTGCGGATGACGGCGCGGGGACGACCGCAGGCGGCGCAACGCGTGTAGCTACGGACTTTGAACTTCCCGCCGCGTTTCTGTTTCGCAATCAGACTTTTCTTAGCCATTTCTTAACGTCTCCTTACTTGGCGAACGGGAAATCCAGCATGGTGAGAAGTTCCTTCGCCGCGGCGTCGGTCTTCGCGCTGGTCACGATCGTGATGTTCATTCCGAGCGGATACTTGATCTTGTCGAGGTCGATTTCGGTGAAGATCGACACATCAGGAATCCCGAGATTGTAGTTTCCGACGTGGTCGAAGCCCTTCTTCGGGGCGCCGCGGAAGTCGCGGACGCGCGGGAAGGCGTTGTGGACCAGACGATCGAGGAACTGGTACATGCGGTCGCCGCGGAGGGTGACCATGAGACCGACGGACATGCCGGCGCGCAGCTTGAAGTTCGCGATGTTCTTGCGGGACTTGCAGACGACGGGGGCCTGGCCTGCGATGGCGGAGAGGTGGGTGCGGGCTTCGGAGAAGGCGTCCTTTTCCATCTTGGTGCCGATGCCGGTGCTGATGACGATCTTCTTCAGCTTCGGAATCTCCATGACGTTCTTGAGGCCGAGCTTTTCCTGAAGAGCGGGGCGGACCTGCTCATTGTAGTATTTTCTCATATCGGGCATTGTTCAGTTCCTCCACTCACTCGGCCTTCTTCGCGCCTTCGTCGGCGGAAGCGAGCTTTTTGACGTTGGAGACGTGCACGGAGACGGCGCGGTCGACAAGGCCGCCGTTCGGATTCGCGGCGCTCTTGCGGACGGTGCGCTTCTTCGTGATGCGTTCACGGTCGCGGTCGGTGGGATTCTCGATTTCGAGGACGACGCGGTCTTTCTTCTTGAGGATGGCCACGACCTTGGCGGTCTTGTTCTTCCAGCCGCCGCTGATGACCTGGACCTTGTCGTTCTTCTTGACGTGGTAGTGCTTCTGGCACTTGTTCAATTCGCTGTTCATCAGAGGACCTCCGGCGCCAGGGAAATGATTTTCATGAAGTTCTTGTCGCGGAGTTCACGGGCGACCGGTCCGAAAATGCGGGTGCCTTTCGGATTCTTCTGGTCGTCGATGATCACGGCGGCGTTCTTGTCGAAGCGCAGATAGGATCCGTCGGGACGGCGGATGCGCGCGGCGGTGCGGACGACGACGGCCTTGACGACGTCGCCTTTCTTCACGGTGCCGCCGGGGATGGCTTCCTTGACGGTGGCGGTGACGATATCGCCGATGGAGGCGATGGTCTTGCGCTGTCCGAGGACGGTGATGAGCACGATGCGCTTGGCGCCGGAATTGTCGGCGACTTCAAAACTGGATTGCATCTGAACCATAGTTCAAGTCTCCTCTTATTCGCTGCGGCTGATGATTTTGACCAGGCGCCAGTGCTTGGTCTTGCTCAGGGGGCGGGTCTCCGCGATCATGACCTGATCGCCGACCTTCGCTTCGTTGTTCTCGTCATGAGCCGCATAGCGGACGTGGCTCTTGACGACCTTCTTGTACCGGGGATGCGCGGAACGCGTCACGATCTCGACGACGATCGTCTTGTTCTGAGCGTCGCTGATGACGTTTCCGACGCGCGTTTTCCGGTGGCCGCGCACGACGGCTGCGGCAGCGGTATCAGTCTTAATGGTTTCGTCCATTTCAGGTATTCCTTATTTGCCGGCCGAAGCGCGTTTGTTGAGTTCGGTCATCACCCGTGCGAGGTTGCGGCGGGCGGTGCGGATCTTGGCCGGGCTTTCGAGCTGACCGGATTTGGCCTGGGCGCGGAGGAGGAACTTTTCCTTGCGGAGTTCGCCGTCGCGAGCGACGAGTTCATCCTGGGAAAGTTCGCGGATCTGCTTCATGGCCTTATTGACAGTTTTTTTGTTTTTCATAACAGGTCCTTCCTCACATTAGACGGCCGGGATCCGGGAGACGAAGCGGCAGCGGATCGGGAGCTTGGAAGCGGCGAGGCTCATGGCCTCCTTCGCGAGGGTCTCGGAGCAGCCGGAGATCTCGAAAAGCATGCGGCCGGGCTGAACCGGAGCGACCCAGTATTCGACGTTGCCTTTGCCCTTACCCATACGGACTTCCAGGGGCTTCTTCGTGCAGGGCTTGTACGGGAACAGGCGGATCCACACCTGGCCGCGGCGTTTCATATGGCGGGTAATCGCGACACGGGCGGCTTCGATCTGGGCGGCGGTCAGGAAGCCGCGCTCAAACGTCTGCAATCCGAAATCGCCGAAATCCAGTTTGTTGCAGCGTTGGGACAGCCCGGCGTTATTACCGCGCTGCACCTTTCTGTGCTTTACTCTTTTTGGCATTAACGGCATTTTGCATTTCCTCCGTGAGTTCCTTGTGGCAGATCCAAACCTTCACGCCGATTTTGCCGGCGGTCGTGTTGGCTTCGGTGAATCCGTAATCGATGAAAGCCTTCAGGGTCTGAAGCGGCGTGCGCCCTTCCTTGTAGGTTTCCGTGCGGGCCAGTTCAGCGGCGCCGAGGCGGCCGGAGCACTGGATTTTGACGCCTTCGGCGCCGAGTTCCATGGCGGTCTGGATGGCCTTCTTCATGGCACGGCGGAAACCGATGCGGCGTTCGAGCTGGGCGGCGACGTTTTCGGCGACCAGCTGGGCGTTGGTCTCAGGCTGCTTGACCTCGATGACGTCGACGATGAGCTCCTGGCCCTTGTCGAGCAGCTTGCTCACTTCGTCGCGCAGTCTGTCGATCTCGGCATCCTTGCCGCCCTTTTTGCCGAGCAGGACGCCCGGGCGTGCGGCGAAGATGGTGGTGCGAACGCGGTTGAAGTAGCGTTCGATCAGGATGTTGGAGATCGCGGCCTGATTGTAGTTCTTCTTGATGAAGGTGCGGACCTTGCGGTCTTCGTGAAGCCACGTCCCGAAGTTGTCCTTGCGGGCGAACCAACGGGAGCACCAATTCTTGTTCAGGGCAAGTCTGAGCCCGATTGGATTAATTTTCTGTCCCACTGTGACTTCCTTTCATCTCAGTCGTCAGTAAGAACCACCGTGAAGTGGCTCATGCGTTTGCGGATTCTGCCCGCCATGCCGCGTGCCTTCGGACGGAACCGCTTCAGCATCGGACCGGGGTCCGCGACTGCGGTTTTGACCATCAGGGACGCTTCGTTCATTCCGCTTTCGGCTGCGGCCGCCTTGGCGCATTTGAGCGTCTTGGCGAACAGCTTGGCGGCCTTTCTCGGGGAAAGTTCCGCGATCGCAAGTGCCTCGGCGTAGGGCTTTCCCTGGATGACCCGGGAGAAATCCATACCCTTGGACGGAGCAATGCGGACATACCTTGTTACTGCCCGAACTTCCATGTTGTTCTCGCTTTGTTGCTATGGTTTTGGGTTGAAGATGGTGCGAATTGTATGTATTTGAGCATCCCGGACCTCGCGGCACAATGCACCGCAAGACCCGGAACGGGTTTCCAATGGAGCTGCCGTCCGCCGCGTCTGATACCGGGCATTTTCAGCTGGGCTGAGTGTCCCCGGGCAAGGATCGCATAGAACAGCGAATTGGACTGCCGCCGCACTTTCTGCGGCAAGCAGAGTTAATAATATACCTTCTCATTTCCTCTTTTTCCAGTGCGTTTCCGAAAAAATCGCATTTTTTTTTCGATTTTTTTCGGTCCGGGTCGGAAAAAGGATGAAAATGCAATATCTGCATGCTATTTGCTTTCTGCCGTCCGACTCCCGCGGAGCATCCGGTCGACCGCTTTCACGAACCGCATCGTCCGCGTCATCCGCGGCGTGATCGCGCCTTTCGGACAGTGTTCCTGGCAGCAGAAACACCGGATGCAGTGCGGGAGGTCGAAGGCGGGCCGGGAATTGACGAGTTTCAGCGATTTCGGCGGGCACATTTTCACGCAGACGCCACATCCGACGCATTTTGCCGGGTCGAGTCTCGGGTTCACGACCATCAGTTTGTAAAGCGGCTTCTGCGCCCACTTCGGGATGCCGACGCCGAGATGCATCTGCGCCATGTCCATGACGGGACGGTCCGGGAGCGCCAGCGGTTCGCAGACTGGCAGCGGATCCGGATTGTCGACCGTTTCCGGCGCAGGGAAGAGTCCGCGCGCTTTTGCACGTTTGATAATATGTAATTCGTCAGGATCGACGCCGAGGACCCGCGCCGCGACGGCATCAAGCGCGAGCGCGTCCGTGCCGCCCGCGACGAAAAAGCGGTCCGCCGGAGTCCCCGCGCCGGGGCCGTTGCCTTCCATGCAGGTGACGGCGTCGAGCAGGTTGAATGCCGGACGCACAACGAGATAGAGGTCGAGCAGCATGTCGGCGAATTTGTCGTAATCGCGTCCGACGGCGAGATGCCAGGCGAGGCGGTCGCCGCCGTTGACGAGCCCGAAGAGGTTTTTGACGCAGAAGGTCAGAGTCATCATGCCGTGCGTTTTTGCCTTGGCCAGGTCGGCGACGAAATCGAATTCGCGGAATTCGTCGGCGATTTCGAGATTTCGGAAGCAGACGGAATCCAGGGGGGGCTGTTTCCGGTAGTTCGTGAAATTGGCGGACGCGACGCCGAGCGCCTTCAGCTCGTCGGCAATTCCCATGGCCTTCAGCACCTGCGGCGCGGTCTGCACGGCAGGGTTCTCCAGGATGGCGACGCGCGACGCTCCGGCGTCCAGGAAGACTTTCGCCGTTTCGACGATGAACCGCGGATGCACGGCCTGCGGGTCGTTGTCTCTGCGCCAGGCCAGCAGATTGGGTTTCAGCATCACGGACTTGCCGGAAACGCCGCCTGCCGCTTCGATTTGCGGTTGCAGGACGTGTTCCAGCGCCGGACGCAGGGCCTGCGGCGTATAATCCGCGCATGGAGCGAAAGCCAATCGGATCCTTTTGTGTTGACCGGCGGGCGTTTGCGGGGAGGAGCCCTGTGTTGTTTGTTCTTCAGCCATTGGATGTGTTCCGTGGTGTCGGCGATAAGTTCGTCTGGGGTGCATTTTCGGGAAAATCTAATATAGCATCATCCCGGAGAAATTCAAAACGATGCTTGAAAAAATCAGGGCGCGCGTGTATTGTAATCATAATAAATGGTATGAGAAAAGCGGAACGGCCCGCGGGTCGGCGTCCGCATCGTTTTGGTCGAAAGAGGTTATCATGGCAAACATGGAAACGCCGTACGGCGGAACAGGCGGATTTCCACTCCCGTGTCTCGAACCCGGATTCCGTCCGGCCGTGCTGGAGCATCGTTCCTTCCGCGATGCGGTCCATGCGTCGGGCCGCGCGGAACCGCTGAAACTCGCGGTCGCGAATCCTTCCGGGCAGGTCGTGACGGTCGAGACCGTCGTGTACGGCAGTCCCGATGCGGCGGAAGCCGCGGCGAATGTGTGCCATGCGGAACGCCTTGTGAAAAGCCTGCTGTGGATCGCCGGAGGAAGCCGGATCATCGTCGCCGGACCGGACGCCGTGGCGACGGGACTTGCGAAAATCTATGCACCGGATGGAGAACGCGCTTTCGATTTCGCCAGCATGACGAAGATATATGAAACTCCGCTCGGTGTGGAGTCCGTCGCATACGAAGATGCGCCGTCTGCCTGTGAACCTCAGAACGGTTTCGGACGGCATTTCGAGGGCTGTCGCGTGGGGTTCGACCTCGGCGCGAGCGACCGCAAATGCGCCGCCATGCAGGACGGCAAGGTCATTTTTTCCGAGGAAGTCGTGTGGGATCCGTCGAAACAGGCCGACCCCGCCTGGCACCGCGCGGGCATCAACGATTCCATCCGGCGTGCCGCCGCCCATCTGCCGCGCGTCGACGCCATCGGCGGCAGCGCCGCAGGCGTGTACATCAACAACCGAGTGCGGATGGCCTCGCTTTTCCGCAGCGTTCCGCCGGAGAGATTCGAACAGGAAGCCGCACCCGTTTTCGAGTTCGTCAGGAAAGACTGGAACGGCGTGCCGTTCGCAGTCGTGAATGACGGGGAGGCCGCCGCGCTCGCCGCTTCGATCCAGCTCGGCTGCAACGGTGTCCTCGGCGCGTCGTTCGGCAGCAGCATGGCGGGCGGGTATGTGAACGGTGCGGGGTATATCACCAGCCGCCTGAACGAGCTTGCCTTCGTGCCAGTGGACTACTCCGCGTCGGCGCCGCGCGACGAATGGAGCGGGGACTATGGTTGCGGCGTGAACTATTTCTCCCAGCAGGGCGCGGCGCGTCTTGCGGCTGCCGCGGGGCTGGAATTTCCTGCGGAAATGCCCCTGCCGCGGATACTGCTGGATATCCAGGCGCTGGCGGAACAGGGCGATGAACGCGCACTGAACGTCTTCCGCAGCATCGGAACGGCATTCGGGTACACGGTCGCGGGGTTCTGCGAATTCTATCCGGTCATAGGGACTGCCGTCATCATGGGCCGCGTGACGAGCGGCATCGGCGGCGACCTCATCTGCCGCGAGGCGAACCGCATCCTCGCGGAAGTCTTCCCCGAACTGAAAACGACCGTCGATGTGCCGGACGATTCCCTGCGGCGGCATGGGCAGGCCGTCGCAGCGGCTACGCTCGCGGAAATCCGAACCTGATTTCATATCAACCAACCTCACATAAACAGGAGTTCAACATGAAAGAAATGACGCTGATGGTGCTCGCCGCCGGAATGGGAAGCCGCTACGGCGGACTCAAGCAGATCGACCCGGTCGGGCCGAACGGCGAGATCATCCTCGACTATTCCATCCACGACGCCATGCAGGGCGGGTTCAACAAGGTCGTGTTCGTGATCCGGCGCGACATCGAGCAGGCGTTCCGCGAGGCGGTCGGCGCGAAGTGGGAAAAACGCGTCGCCGTGGAATACGCGTTTCAGGAGCTCGATGCCCTGCCCGCGGGACACGGCGTCCCAGAAGGCCGCCAGAAACCGTGGGGCACCGGCCACGCCGTGCTCTGCGCCGCAAATAAGATATCCGGCCCGTTCGCCGCGATCAACGCGGACGATTTCTACGGGCGCAGCGGATTTGTGCAGCTCGGAAAAGCCCTCGCGGAAAATGCCGATCCCGGCCGTCATTTCATGGTCGGATACCCGCTTCGCAACACGCTTTCCAAGTTCGGTTCCGTCTCGCGCGGCGTCTGCACTGCAAACCCGGACGGCACGCTGAAGGAAGTCACCGAGCGCACGAAGATCGAGCCGGATGGCGCGGTCGGCGCGGTCGCCGTGGACGAATCCGGCGCGAAGCTCGCGTTCACCGGCGGCGAGATCGTCTCCATGAACTTCTGGGGCTTCATGCCCTCGCTGTTCGACGGACTCCGCGGTCTCTTCGAAGATTTCCTGGGCGAACACGGCGGCGAGCTCAAATCCGAGTTCTATCTTCCCGCCGCCGTCGCCTCCATGATCGGCGCGGGACAGGCCTCCGTCGGCATCCTGGAAAGCCGGGATTCCTGGCTTGGCGTTACCTACCGCGAAGACAAGCCGCGCGTGCAGGCGGGGATCGCCGTGTTGGTCGAATCCGGCATATATCCTTCGCCGCTGCTCTCCTGAATTCAAAGGCTGCGGAGAAAAAAACATGCCCGTTTCCGACCGGACCGCACTGGAAGCCGCCGCTCACTTCGAGCTGGGCGGCAGGGCCGTTTCCGCGGCGGCGTTCGGCAGCGGGCACATCAACGACACGTTCGCGCTGACGGTCGAAAAGCCCGCGTCCGACGCGTATGTGCGGTTTGTCCTTCAGCGCATCAATCCGCACGTTTTCCCGAATCCGCTGGCCGTGATGGACAACATCGTGCGCGTGACGCGGCATCTGAAGGAGAAATACGCGGTCCTGCCGGATGCCGGCCGGCGCGTGCTGACCGTGGTCCCGGCGAAGGACGCCCGCCCGTGCCGGTTCGACGATTCCGGCGCGTGCTGGCGCTGCTACCGCATGATCGAGAATGCTGGCACGGTCGACGCCGTGCGCGAGCCCGCACAGGCCCGGACCGCGTCGTTCGCGTTCGCCCGGTTCGCCCGCGATCTCTCCGACCTGCCGCCGCCCCGCCTTCAGGAGACGATCCCCGCGTTCCACGACACCCCGGCGCGCCTGCGTGCGCTGGACGCAATCGCCACGGAGGACCGCCTCGGGCGCGCCGCGTCCGCCGCGCGGGAGCTCGCCGAGATCGGCGCCATGCGTCATCTTGCCCCCCTCATCACGGACGCGTTCACCGCCGGACTGATCCCGGAGCGCATCACGCACAACGACACGAAGATCAACAATGTGATGCTCGACGACGCGACGGGCGAGGCGATCTGCGTGATCGATCTCGACACGGTCATGCCGGGACTCGCGCTGTACGATTTCGGCGACCTCGTGCGCGTGGCGGCGAATCCGGCACGCGAGGACGCCGGCAAGCTCGAAAAATTGGAAGCCCGCCGCGACATGTACGACGCCTGCGCCGAAGGATTCCTGGCGGGATATGACGGCTACCTGACCGAACAGGAGATCAATCTCATGCCGGTCGCCGGAGCCGTCATCACGTTCGAGCTCGCCGTGCGGTTCCTGTCCGACTATCTCGACGGCGACCGGTATTTCAAGACGGCGCGCCCCGGCCACAACCTCGACCGTGCGCGCACCCAGATCGCCCTGGCCCGTTCCCTCGAAAAGCTCGCCCGCTGACATCCTTTTCCGTCGCAAAGCGATGTGTTCTTCGAACCGAACCCGGAACGGCTTTCGAATGCAGGCGAGACGGGAACCGCCATGATTCCGGCGGAAGAAACGGCTTTTTTATAGAGAAAAAGAGGAAAAGAGTTTGAAAGCGGCCAAAAGTATGATATATTGCTCTTGTACAGTCTTTTTTCACAAATTATCCGGCGTGCGTTCGCCCGCGCGCCCGAACCAGCTGCAAAGGAGTCAGTCCAAATGATCTTAGCAAACGTCGAACTTCCTGTCCTGGCCGTTTATATCGTGATGGCGGTCGGATTTATCGTTATGGTCTGGGGCATCAAGAACCAGAACACGAAGTCCAATGCCCGCATCATCATGTTTTTGGGCGCAGCGATGGTGGTCGGCGGCGTGGCCGGCAGATTCCTGGTGTCCCCCGAGAAATCCGAAGACGCCCGCGTGGAGAAAAACGCCCGCATCTTCCATATGGCGAAGGCCGAGAAGGCCGCATCCTATATCGCGGACCGCTTCCGGGAGAACGGCGGCACGGTCGCTTTCCTGATCGACGAAACCTCCAACAACGACAGCGAATCGGATACCCGTTTCGTGATGGAAGAGCTTCAGAAGCGTCTTGAGGAAAAGGGCGTTTCCTGGTCGGAAGTGCTGACGGTCGGTGAAATGGGCGTCGACAAGAAGACCGGAGAGGAACGGCTTGAGGACCCCACGGATGCCGCCATCATGAAGAAAAAACTGGATCAGGTGTACGACAAGGTCGATATCGTCGTCAATTTCGTCGGTCTCCCCAATTCGGTCTCCGAACTTAAGAAAATCACGTTCCTCACCAAGAAGAACACCTCCACCGGCAAGAACAACATGCTGCTCATGAACGACGTCGGACTTCCCTACGTCGAACAGGACATGCTGAAGAAAAGCCGCGTGTGCGCCATCATCGACTACATCCGCGATGACGGAACCACGTTCGATATGCAGAAGAATTCGGCGCCGAAGGACCTGTCCGAAGCGTTCGACCTTCATTATTTCTTCATCAATGCGGATACGCTTTCGGATTACATCGAGGCGAACCCGAACTACTTCATCACAAAGTGAGCTGAGTTTGCCTGTACCCCGGATTTCGTCCGCAGCGGGCCAGGAGGGGGCAATTCCCTCTCCGGCTGAAGCGGACGGACCGCCGTATGGCATGAACAGGCCCGGCGTATCGGGCCGTATGAGCTGAACCGGCGGGCGGGGAAAGAGGGACGGACCGGGACGCGTCGACGCGTCCCGAACTTTCTGATAAAGAACGGAATAAGACATCGCAGGAAAGAAACGACATGTCGGAACAGGAAGAAGTCAATGCCGCATTGAAGCGGTTTACGCCGCGGGCGCGCCAGTCGCTCAATCTGGCGCAGAAGGAAGCGGAACGGTCGAACCACGACTGCATCTCCGTGGAGCATTTGCTGCGCGGGATATGTCTGCTGAACGAAGGCATCGCGGTCGAGGTGCTGCGCGCCATGAAGGTCAATTTCCAGCATCTGCTCGCGGACCTCGCGCGGAAGCTCCCCCAGCCCTCCTCCGAAACGCGCCAGATCGGCGCGCCGCCGTTCTCCGCCAGTCTCCGCAAGATCATTGTCATGTCCGGCGACGAGGCGCGCGCGATGCGCTGCAACTACATCGGCACGGAACATCTTCTCCTCGCCATCCTCAACGACGGCGCGACGGTCGCCGCGGGGCTGCTCCGTTCCTCCAAGGTCGACCCGGGCCGTGCCCGCCAGCGTATCCTCGCCACGCTTGACCCGGATTATCTGCCGGATTCCGATGACGAGGAGGACGGAGACTCCGACGAGTTCGACGAGGCGGACGGAAAGGATCCCGGCGACGGCGAGGACGGACAGGAACACCCCGCGCTGAACACGTTCGGACGCGACCTGACCGCACTTGCCCGCAAAAGCAAGCTCGATCCGGTCATCGGCCGGCACGACGAGATCGAACGCGTCATCCAGATCCTCTGCCGCCGCACGAAAAACAACCCCGTCCTCATCGGCGAGGCGGGCGTCGGCAAGACCGCGATCGTCGAGGGGCTGGCCCGGAAGATCGCCGCGGACGACGTCCCCGAGCTGCTGCACGGGAAATGCCTCGTCGTGCTCGACCTGCCTCTTATGGTCGCCGGAACGAAGTACCGCGGGCAGTTCGAGGAGCGCATCAAGGCCGTCATCGACGAAGTGCGCGCGTCCAAAAACATCATTCTCTTCATCGACGAACTCCACACGCTCGTCGGTGCGGGCGGAGCCGAGGGCGCCATGGATGCCGCCAACATCATCAAGCCCGCGCTTTCCCGCGGCGAGCTCCAGTGCATCGGCGCCACCACGCTCGACGAATACCGCAAGGGCATCGAAAAGGACGCCGCGCTGGAACGTCGGTTCCAGCCCGTCATGGTCGAGCCGCCCTGCATCGAAGACGCCATCAAGATCCTTTACGGCCTGAAACCCGCCTACGAGGCGCATCACAAGGTGCGCTACACGGACGACGCCATCGAGGCCGCCGTGAAGCTGTCCGACCGCTTCATCAGCGGACGGTTCCTCCCCGACAAGGCCATCGACCTCATGGACGAGGCCGGCGCCTGCGTGCGGATCGCCAACGCGCCGAAGCATCCCGACCTCCGCGAGACGGAAGACGCCATCCAGCAGATGGTCCGCGACAAGGAGAAGGCCATTTCCGACCAGCGGTTCGAAGATGCTGCGCGGTTCCGCAACCGCGAACGCGAACTCCGCGCCCAGCTCGACGCCACGCGCCGCGCCTGGGAGGACGCCCGCAGCGGGACCGTGCCGGAAGTGACGCGCGAGGACATCAGCGGCGTGCTTTCCAAGCTCACGCGCATCCCGCTGGAGCAGCTCCAGGATTCCGAATCCAGGCGTCTGCTCCACATGGAGGAGGAGCTCGAAAAGAGCGTGATCGGCCAGACCGACGCCGTGCGCTCCGTGGCGCGCGCCCTCCGCCGCGCACGCGCCGACCTGAAGGATCCGAAGCGTCCCATCGGTTCGTTCATCTTCCTCGGACCGACCGGCGTCGGCAAGACCCTGCTGGCGAAGTCGCTCGCCGAATTCATGTTCGGCGACGCCGATTCCCTGATCCAGATCGATATGTCCGAATTCATGGAGAAATTCAACGTGAGCCGTCTCGTCGGCTCCCCGCCCGGCTATGTCGGGCACGGCGAAGGCGGCGAGCTGACCGAACGCGTGCGCCGCCATCCGTACAGCGTGGTCTTGTTCGACGAAATTGAGAAGGCGCACCCGGACGTGACCCACATGCTGCTTCAGATCATGGAGGACGGACGCCTCACCGACACGCTCGGGAGGAGCGTTGATTTCCGCAACACCGTCATCATCATGACCGCAAACGTCGGCGCGGAACGCATCACGAACGGCGCCCCGCTCGGATTCGCGACCGGGACCGGCGTGAACGACGATTACGACAAACTCCGCGACAGTCTGCTGGAAGCCGCGCGCAAGACCTTCAAGCCCGAGTTCATCAACCGTCTCGACGAGCTGATCGTCTTCCGCAAGCTCGGCCCCGAAGAACTTCGCCAAATCGTCCGGCTGGAACTTTCCAAGCTCACCGCAAGGCTTGCCGACCAGGGCCGCAAGCTCGAGATCGACAACGACGTCATCGACTGCCTGATCTCCTCCGGCGCGAATCCGGAACACGGTGCGCGTCCGCTCCGCCGCGCCATCGGCACGCTCATCGAGGATCCGCTCGCCGACGAAATCCTCCGCGGCACGTTCCACGGCTGCACGACGATCCGCGTCTCCATGTCCGACGGCAAGCCGGCGTTCTACCCGGAAAACGACTGAACCGGACCGGAGCCCCGATATGGAACAGGACGGCACGGCAGAACGGATGGAACAGACGCAGAATCCGCCCGAAAGGGAGGATTCCGCAGCGTACCTGACGCCCGGGCGGCTCATGCTCCGCAGGTTCTTCCGCGAAAAGACCGCGGTCTGCGGCCTCGCTTTCGTCGTCCTGCTGATCCTTGCCGCCGTCGCCGCGCCGCTGTTCGTGAACGGCAAACCGCTCCTGATCGTATCCGCGGACGGCACGCTTTCGAGCCCGGCGCTGCGCGACTTTTTCGCCCCGGACGCGCAGGAGGTCTTCGTGGAAAAGATGTTCAACTGGCTGTTCCTGGCGATCCCGGCGTCGCTGATCCTGTACGGATGTTTCCGGAAACGGAAAAGGATCCTCTGGCCCGCGCTGGCGGCAGTCCTGATCCTGCTTGCGGTCCCGTTCTGCCTTTCCCGTCCGCAGATGACGCAGGTCGACTGGCGGAAGACCGCGCAAGAAGACACGTTGTCGAAATATTACTTCGCCGCCGTGCCGTACGGGCCGTTCGAAACGTCGCCGGACACCTACGCGATGCCATCGCGGAAGCATCCGTTCGGCACCGACAACGTGGGGCGCGACGTTTTCGCCCGCATGATGTACGGGGCGCGCGTGTCGCTTGCGGTCGGGTTCCTCGCGACCGCGATCGAGCTTGTGCTCGGGACGATGATCGGATTGTTCTCGGGGTACCGTGGCGGCCGCATCGACCTGATCGTACAGAGATTGGTGGAGATCGTGATCTGTTTCCCGACGTTTCTGCTGCTGCTGATCCTGATGGCGATCATGCTGGACTACGGGACGCGCCAGTCGATCCTGCTCGTGATCTTCGTGCTGGGGATGACCGGATGGCCCGGCCTCTCCCGCCTGGTGCGCGGCGAGGTGCTGAAGGCGCGCCAGATGGCGTACATCCAGAGCTGCGAAAGCCTCGGCGTGCCCCTGCACAGCATCCTGTTCCGGCATCTCCTGCCGAACGTCTCCGGGCCGATTTTCGTCTCGTTCGCGTTCAGCATCGCGGGCGCGATCCTGGCGGAAAATAGCCTGAGCTTCCTCGGATTCGGGGTGCAGGCGCCGTCCGCCAGCTGGGGCGAGCTGCTGAAGCAGGCGTTCGCCGACCCGCTGAACTACTGGAACCTGATGCTGTGGCCCGGCCTCGCCATTTTCCTGTGCGTGACCGCGTTCAACTTTATTGCGGACGGGATACGCCGTTCCATCGACCTGAAGAGCTGAGCTTTAACCCGGAAGGAGATTTCACCATGCCGATCCCGGTCCGTTTCAAAATGCAGGAGGGTGCGGAGGACCTCGCCCCGAAAAAAGCCCACGAAGACGATGCCGCCTGGGACATGAAAAGCCGCGTCGACGTCGAGGCGCAGCCCGGCAAAGTCACGCTCATCCCGACCGGGCTTTTCCTGGAGCTTCCGGTCGGATACGAGGCGCAGATACGCCCCCGCAGCGGCCTCGCGCTCAAGCACGCCGTGACCCTGCTCAACACGCCCGGCACCATCGACGCCGGATACCGCGGCGAAGTCTGCGTGATCCTGTTCAACGCCGGGGAAAATGTGTTTCCGGTGCACCGCGGCGACCGCATCGCGCAGATGGTGATCGCCGCGCTCCCGGATGTCGTCCTGACGCCTGCCGCCGAGCTGAACGAGACCGACCGGAACGCCGGCGGATTCGGTTCGACCGGCATCCACTGAGCCGTCATGAACGGCGCAAACGGTTTTTTCCTTGCTTTTTTCAAAAGATAATGATTTATCCCTTGCTTTTTCTCAAAAGACATGATAAAATATAGTTGTGATGTCTTAACCCTCCATCAGCAACACCGTGAAAGGGCTGAACAATGAACGAAAATATGGATATGACGGAATCCCGGACGGAATCGCCGGCCGGCGCCACACTCGGCGCGGGTCATGTGTTCTCTGTTTTCCGCCAGGACAAAATGGCGCTTACGGCGCTGATCTGTCTTTCGGCCATGATGGAGATCGTCCTTTTGTTCCTTTTCAAGATCAATATGTGGCAGGTCCTCCCGCTGCTGCAGCCGATTGTGCTTCTGCTCCTGCTCGCGCTCACGTTTATTCCGGGCTGCATCGTGTGCAGGGCATTCAAAAATGACGTGATCCCGGCATGCCGGGGCGTCTGTCCCGACGAGGAGATCGTCGCCGGCGCGTGGAAAAGCCTGGCATTCCTGTGGGAAGTGTGTTTTCTGTGTCTGCTCCCCCTGATCGTGCTCGTGCTCAGATCGATCATTTTCCATGATCCATGGACTGGCCATCCCTATGACGACTTCGGCGGGTCGATCATTCAGTCCTGCATTGCTGTTCTGCTGGGATATTGTCCTCTGGCGGTTTTTCCGGTCGCACGGCTGTTCAGCCGGAGAGCCGGCATGATCGTCACGTTCATCCTGATCATTTTGGGACAGATCGTTCTGCTGCTCCATACCTTGCTCTTAACGGTCGGGTTCCCTTATTTTACCGACGGCGACGTCAAGGTGAAAGAAACGAATGCCTTCGCCGGCAACCTGAGCTTCATCTGCATCATGCTGTTCGCCTTCGGATTCGGATATTTCCTCTATGCGGCCTATACGGACGCGGAAGATAAAGGCCTGCTGTACTGACGGACCTCAACCCCCCCATTCGCAGCTCCATGAAAGGGCTGAAAGCATGTCGAACACGAAAAACATTCGAACCGTTTTATGCGCGGTCATCGTGGTCTTCCTGAGCGTCGCATCGTTCACCGGATGCGAAACGACAAAAGAAATCAACGAAGATTATCTTGTCGTTTCCAGCATGGCGGTTATTCCGAATGAGGAGGATCACGGCATGCTGACCCTGAAAATAGAGGGAGACTATGCCGAAAGCGCCTGGGGCATCAAGAGCATCGAACAGGAAACGACCGGCAATGCGATCATTCTGACCGGCACTCTGGTGGTGGAAGGACAGGGCGCATTCGAGTACGAGGTCAGGATTCCTCCGCATGTCGATTTCGTGAAGTTCAACAAACGGGTATTGTGGACACGGAATCGATAATGAGGCTTTTCCCGCCGGAGATAATCACATGAAGACGCTTCCGGTCTCCTCAAAAATACAGAAAATGCTGGCGCTGCTGGCGCTGCTGGCGCTGCTTGCGCCGTTCGCGTGCACGGCAGCCGAGGATGAAGCGGAGACGGAACCGGTCTGGCGCGACGCCGTGATCGTCCGGCAGGGGGAACAGGAGTACGCGCTCCTGAGCGCGGAAGAGGCGGACGGACGGCAGAAGAAACCGGAAGAGAAGGAACAGCCCGCCGAACGGATGCCCGATCCGGGGTGGATCGGGGACTGCTATTATTACGCGGACGGCGGGTATTACCACAGGGACGGCGTGTACTGGCGTCCCGACATGAAGACGCACTATGTGTACGAGGAGGAATGCTGGCACCTGGCGAACGGCGGCGTCCTGACGGATACGGGCGTCTACTATCCGCCGATCGCCGCGCCGGACGGCATCATGGGCTTGCCGTGGCGTCTGGCGGCCGTGACCGTGGCTCTGATCGCGGGCCCGCCGGAGGATCCGGGGAAACCGCCTGCGAAACCGCCCGTCCGGGTGATTATAGAAGTTCGCCCGTCTTCGGGTCGATGAGGCGGAATTCCTCGACGTGGATCGCGGGGTCGGCGCGGAACTCGAGGTCGCGGCCGTATTTGCTTTCCATTTCGTAGAGGATCTTCGCATCGTCGTTTTTGAGGCGCGCGAGCACGGCCGGGTTCAGGATGACGCGGACCGTCGCGGCCTTCTTCGACTTCGTGCGCTGCTTGAGGATTTCGAGCAGGCGGCGCTGGATTTCCACGCTCATGCTGATGGCGGATTTCACATGGCCGGAGCCGCCGCAGTAGGGGCACGGGTCGAACAGGGAGTCCTGCACGCTCTCGCTCTCGCGCTGGCGCGTCATTTCCATGAGCCCGAACTTGCTGATCGGGAGGATCTTCGTGCGGGCGCGGTCGAGGTCGGCGAGCTTGTTCATCGTGCGGTTGACCTGTTCGCGGTCGGCGCTGTTCGCCATATCGATGAAGTCGATGACGATCTGTCCGCCGATGTTGCGGAGGCGAATCTGGCGCGCGATCTCCTTCGCAGCTTCGAGGTTGGTGTTCAGGATGAGCTCGCGCTGCGCCTTGCCGGCCTTGGATTTGCCGGTGTTGATGTCGATTGCCACGAGCGCCTCGGTCTCGTCGATGCAGAGGTAGCCGCCGCCGGGGAGGTTCACGATGCGGTTGTAGATTTCGGCGACCTGCGGCGTGACCTTGTAGCGGTCGAATATGGATTCGGCGCGCTTGTGGCGCGTGATCTGCGTGTTGAAGTCGTTCCCGACGAACTTATCGAGCGCGGCGACCAGGAAGTCGTATTTCTCCTTGTCGTCGACCACGATCTCGTCGATGTCGTCGGTCAGCAGGTCGCGCACGGTGCGTTCGAGCAGGTCGGGTTCGGCGTACACGAGCGCGGGCGCGCGCGGCTTCAGCAGGGCGTTGTCGACTTTCTGCCAGAGTTCCAGCAGCATTTCCAGGTCGCGCTGGAAGAAGACGGCTTTGCGGTGTTCCCCGACGGTGCGGCAGATGAGCCCCATGCCGTCCGGGAGCTTCAGCCCGAGCAGGATCTTGCGGAGGCGGTCGCGTTCCTTCCTGTCCTCGATGCGGGACGAAAGCCCGATGTGCTTGGAGTAGGGGAGCAGGACCAGGTAGCGTCCGGGGATGGTGATGTTGGTGGTGACGCGCGCGCCCTTGGTGCCGATGGGGCCCTTGGTGACCTGGACGAGGAGTTCGGAGCCGGCGGGGAAGACGCGCGGGATGTCCTCGATGGTGATCTTGCCGGTGTGGATGCGCTCCTCCATTTCCTTCAGGCGTTTGGCGCGGTCGCCGCCGGTCACGAGGTTGCGGAATTTCTCGCTGAGGATGGAGATGATGCGTTTTTTCCGTTTCGGGGAGGCGTCGGTCTCCTTCACGCGTTCGCGTTCCTCGCCGATCTTTTTGATGCTGTCGAGGATGTCGTAGGAGGCGGGGAGCATGTCGCGGAAGTGCATGAAGGCGTTCTTCTCCGCGCCGATGTCGACG
>JBGUKN010000071.1:0-5706 GCA_045114455.1 Victivallales bacterium | reverse complement strand
TGCTAAGCGGGTCATACAAGATGGAACGCCTCGGAACAGGAGAGTGAACATGAAAGGTATCGTACTGGCAGGCGGCGCGGGAACGCGCCTTCACCCGATCACCCGGGGCGTTTCGAAACAGCTTCTCGGCGTGTACGACAAACCGATGGTGTATTATCCGATCAGCGTGCTCATGCTTGCGGGTATCCGCGACATCCTCATCATCACCACGCCGGAGGATCAGCCGAGCTTCCAGCGTCTGCTGGGCGACGGCTCGCGGTTCGGCGTGAACTTCACCTATGCAGTCCAGCCGAAACCCGAAGGGCTCGCGCAGGCATTTCTCATCGGGGAAGAGTTCATCGGCTCCGACCGCGTGGCGCTTGTGCTCGGCGACAACATCTTCTACGGCGCGGGACTCCGGTTTTTCCTGCACGCCGCCGCCAACCGCGAAGTCGGCGCGACCGTGTTCGGTTACCATGTCTGCGATCCGGAACGCTTCGGCGTCGTCGAGTTCGATTCCGAGGGGAAGGCTGTTTCAATCGAGGAAAAGCCTGCTCACCCGAAATCGAATTACGCCGTGACCGGGCTTTACTTTTACGACAACGACGTCGTCAATATTGCGAAAAGCATTAAACCGTCCGCACGCGGCGAGCTCGAAATCACCGCGGTCAACAACGAGTATCTCCGGCGCGGCCAGCTCCACGTCGAGATCTTCAAACGCGGTTACGCCTGGCTCGACACCGGCACGCACGACAGCATGCTGGATGCCGCGAATTTCATCCGCACGGTCGAGACGCGTCAGGGGCTCCAGATCGCCTGCCTGCAGGAAATCGCCTACGAGAACGGCTGGATGACTGCCGCCGAGGTTCGCGAAAGCGTGAAGGACATGCACAAAACCGAATACGGACAATACCTGCTGAGGTTGATCGAAGAATGAATATCGTCAAAACTGAAATCCCCGGCGTCCTTATCCTGGAACCGAAGGTCTTCGGCGACGCCCGCGGATATTTTTTCGAATCGTGGAACCAGCCGGTGTTCGAGGCCGCCGGGATTACGAATCAATGGATGCAGGACAACGAATCCAAGTCGTGCTTCGGCGTGCTCCGCGGACTGCATTATCAGGCTGCGCCGTACACGCAGGCGAAGATCGTCCGCGCGATCGTCGGCTCCGTGCTGGACGTGGTCGTCGACATCCGCAAGTGTTCCCCGACCTATGGCAGACGCGTCGCGGTCGAGCTCTCTGCCGAAAACAAGCGCATGCTTTACATCCCGCGCGGGTTCGCACACGGATTTGCCGTCCTCAGCGACGAGGCCGTTTTCGTTTACAAGTGCGACAATGTCTACATGCCCACAGCCGAACGCGGCATCATGTTCAACGATCCGGACCTTGCCATCGACTGGCGTCTCAGACCCGAACAGATCCTTCTTTCCGAAAAGGACAAAAAGCATCCTGCATTTGCCGACATCATCCCATGGGAGGAGGCGAAATGAAGCTCCTCATCACAGGCGGCAAAGGCATGCTCGGACGCACGCTCCAAAACGAGTTCAAGGACTGCGAGATCGTGATCGCCGACCTGCCCGAGGCCGACATCACCGATGCCGCCGGATTCGATGCGTTTCTAGCGCAACATAAGCCCGACGCCGTGATCCACTGCGCCGCCATGACCGCGGTCGACAAATGCGAGACCGAGATCGAGTTCGCATACAAGCTGAACGCGTTCGGCACGGCGAACGTCGCCGCCGCCTGCCACCGCCACGGCGTGCGTCTGATCGCGATTTCCACGGACTACGTCTTCGACGGCGATTCCGACCGCCCGTACAACGAATTCGACCGGGCGACCGGCGGAAACACCGTTTACGGCAAAAGCAAATTTGCGGGCGAGGAGGCCGTTCGCACCCACTGCCCGAACCATGTGATCTGCCGGATTTCGTGGCTGTACGGACACGGCGGACCGAGCTTCGTCCACGCGATGATGTCGCTCGCCGACGGCACGCGCCCGATGCTGAAAGTCGTGGCGGACCAGCACGGCAATCCGACCTCGACCAACGCCGTGGCGCGCCAGCTCCGCAACATTCTCGCGAATCCGCAGCTCGTCGGCACGTTCCACCTCACCTGCGAAGGCGAAGCCACATGGTTCGAATTCGCACAGGAGATCTTCCGGCTCGCAGGAAAAATGCAGGCCGTTTCGCCGTGTACCACCGACGAATTCCCGCGCCCGGCTCCGCGTCCGAAAAACTCCCGCCTCGACAAGATGATGCTCCGCTTCGCCGGACTCCCTCCGATGCCCGACTGGCGCGACGCCCTCGCCGAGTTCATAAAGAGCGAATTCCCCGGCTGAGGCTTTCCTCCCCCTCGAGATCCTGGAATCGGCTTCTGTTCAACCGGAGCCGTTTTTTATGCACTCCGGAGCTTCCCCGTTCAGATGGAAAGATCCTTTACCGCCTCAAGTTCGAACTGTTTCGTGTACAGCGAGTGGTAATATCCGCGGGCGCGCATGAGTTCGGCGTGCGTGCCGCTTTCGACCACGCGGCCGTCCTTCATGACCAGGATCATGTCCGCGCTGCGGATCGTGGAGAGACGGTGCGCGATGACAAACGACGTGCGGCCGCGCGTGACTTCGCCGATGGCGTCCTGGATCATTTTTTCGGTCATGGCGTCGACCGAGGACGTCGCTTCGTCCAGCACCAGAATCCGCGGATCGGCAAGGATGGCGCGCGCGAACGAGATCAGCTGTTTTTCTCCGGTGGAAAGCAGGTCGCCGCATTCGCCCACCTGACTTTCCAGGCCGTTCCCCATGCGTGCGATGACCCGATCCGCGGAAACCCGTTTTATGGCGAGTTCGATCTGCTCTTCCGTGGCGTCCGGGTTGCCGTACAGGAGGTTTTCGCGGACGGTGCCGGAGAAAAGGTACGGTGTCTGGAGGACGTATCCGATATGGCTGTGCAGCCAGAGCTGGGAGCGTTCGCGCACGTCGCGGCCGTCGATCAGGACCTGCCCCCCGGTCGGTTCGAAGAAACGGCACACGAGGTTCACGAGCGTGGATTTGCCCGCGCCCGTTTCGCCGACCAGAGCGATGTTCGCCCCCTGCGGGACCTTGAGATTGAAATGCTCCAGAATCGTCTCATCTCCGTCTGGATAGCGGAACGACACGTCGCGGAACTCGACGTCGCCGCGGAGCGGTTCCCAGTTCTCGCGTTTCGGGTGGAACGCGTCGCCGTATTTCGCCGTGACCTCCGGGGTGTCCGCCACGTCCGAAGCGGTGTTCACGAGGCGGGAGAACCGTTCGATGTTCACCTGCGCCGCGATCAGCTCGGATACCGCGGACGAGATCCAGAAGAACGGCTCCATCATGCTGATGGCATAGGACATGAACACGGACAGCGTGCCGATCTCCATCACGCCCTCGCGCGACAGCCGTCCGCCGTGCCACAGCACGATCGCGAGTGCGAGCGAGGACGCGAACGAGACTGTGGCGGTGAAGAGCGAACGGAAGTGCATCCCGAGGATCGAAGTCCGCTTCATCTCGCGCGTGTCTTTCCTGAAATCTCCGCAGACGCGTCCTGCGGCGACGAGCGTCTTGATCGTGCGGGCGCCCGTGATGCCTTCGTTGAAATCCCCCGTGATGCGCGAGTTCAGCTCGCGGATCTTTTTGTTGACGCGGAAGAGGGCGCGCTGGAATAATACGATCACGAGCGCGGCGGCAGGAAGGACCAGGCTCACGCCCGCCGCCAGTTTCCAGTGGATGGAGAACATGATGACAAGCGCGCCGAACATGAAGATCACGGTCCAGACCGCCTCCATCACATGCCACGACACCAGCGACGAAATGCGCTCCGTGTCGCTCATGACCCGCGAATGGATGTATCCGACGCTGTTCCGATTGAAGAACGAGAACGACAGCGTCTGAAGGTGATTGAACGCTGTGCGGCGGAGTTCCAGGGAAACGTTCATCTCCATGAAGAACGCGTGGTAGAACGCGCCGTAGTTCAGGATGAACGACCCGGTGATGAAAAGCAGGTACAGCGCGATGAACGCCGGCAGCGTGTCGAGCGTCTTCTCCGTGATGAAATGGTCGATGGCGTAGCGCTGGAAAAGCGGCAGGCAGATGTCCAGGCAGCCGCCCGCCAGGCACAGCGTCACCATGAGCGTCATGGGCCTCCGGAACTGCCTCAGGAACGGCACGAGCGCGGGGATGCCGAACCACGGCAGATGCGGACGGGCGGATTCCTTCTTGCCCTGGATCCGGTCGTTATTCATGGCACACCTCCGCCGATTGAGGCGCGAAAACGGACGGCGCGCCGTCTTCGTCCTCCGGGGACTTCATCTGCAATTCATAGTTTTTGCGGTAGATGCCGTCGCGCCGCATAAGCTCGTCGTGCGTCCCGGTTTCCACGATGCGCCCGCCGGACAGCACGAGGATGCGGTCGGCCTCCATGAGCGTGGCGATGCGGTGCGAGATCAGGATCACGGTGCGCCCTTTGAAATCGTGCCGCAGGGCGCGGCGTATTTTCACGTCGGTCTCGGCGTCGACCGCGGACAGGGAATCGTCGAAGATCATGACAGGGGACCGGGCGGCCAGCAGACGGGCGATGGCGGTGCGCTGTTTCTGCCCGCCGGAAAGCGTCACGCCGCGTTCGCCGACGGTCGTGCCGAATCCGTCCTTGAAACGGTCGACTGTATCCTCGACGCAGGCGGTGCGGGCCGCCGCGCGGATCGCGTCCATGGCGATGCCCGGCACGGCGATCCCGATATTCTCCGCGATGGTGCGGGAGAATAGGAACGGTTCCTGAAGCACGATCCCGACGCCTCTGCGGAGGTGGTCGCGCCCGATTCTGCCGATGTCGACACCGCCGATGGAGATGGAGCCGCCGCCGGGCTTCAGGTCGTACAGACGGCACAGCAGATGCACCAGAGTGGATTTGCCGCTGCCCGTGCCGCCGAGGATGCCGAACACCGTTCCCGACGGGATCGTGAACGACACATCGTGCAGGAGTTCCGGGCATCCGTCGTAGCCGAAACTCACATGGTCGAACACGATGTCGCCGTCGAGCGGAGGCGTGAGGGCGTCCGGCGGGTCGGCCTCCTCCGGCGACGCCATGATCTCGCGGATGCGGTTCAGGGAAATGCCCGCCTTGCTGAGCTCGGAGATCATGCGTCCGAGGTGGCGGATCGGGAACATCAGCATGCCGTTGTAGGAGAGAAACGCGATGAATTCTCCCGCGGTCAGTTCGCCGCGAATGGCAAACACCGAGCCGCAGACGAGCAGATGCAGCACCTGCAGCATGCTGATGAGGTCGCCCGTGACCCAGAAGAGGCTCAGGACGCGCCCCAGCTTCACCCAAAGCGATACGTAATATCTGTTCTGCGCGTCGAATTTCGCGACCTCGTACTGTTCGCGGCCGAACGCCCGGATCACGCGCACCCCGGTCAGGTTCTCCTGCACGATGGTCGAGAGTTTTCCCTCGTTTTCGTCACACTCCAGAAACTTCGAGGCGATCTTCCGGTGGAAGATGACCGACGATCCCACGACCAGCGGAATCACGATCGACGCGAGCGCCGCCAGACGCGCATTCATGCCGAACATGAAGCACAGCGACAGCACGATCAGGATCACGATGCGGAAGATGCCCGTGAGCTGTTCGGAGAGGAACCGCTTCACCATGTCGACATCCGAGGTGCAGCGCTGGATGATGTCGCCCGTCTGATGCGCCATGTGCCAGGCAAAC
>JBGUKN010000070.1:0-7901 GCA_045114455.1 Victivallales bacterium | reverse complement strand
CCTAAACAAATGCTCCCGCCCGGACGACGATTCCGGACGGGAGCTTCCAATTACGGAAAAGGTGTCAGTCGTCGAACGCGACGGCGTCGTCGTACAGCTTCAGGACGTCTTCGGACGGCGAGCCGATGAGTTTCGCGGCGCCGATCGCGGCGACGGTTCCGGCGACGAACCCGGGAAGGATCTCGTACACGCCGGTGTCCTTCAGAAATAAGATCCACAGGACGTCGGCGGAAGCGCCGACCACGATGCCGGTCACCGCGCCTTCGAAGTTGAACCTGCGCCAGAAGAGCGACAGGAGGATGGCCGGTCCGAACGCCGCGCCGAAGAGCCCCCAGGCATCTTCCACGAGGTTCATGATGGAACCTGTGTTCGGATTTGCGGCGATCACGAGCGCGACGACCGCCACCGCGAGCACGACGAAACGTCCGACCCAGATCAGCTCTCGGTCGGATGCCAGGTTTTTGCGGACAAGCGGCTTGTAGACGTCGCTGGCGAGCGAAGACGATGCGGAGAGCAGCTGGCTGTCCGCCGTGCTCATGGATGCAGCGAGCACCGCCGAAAGCAGGATGCCGGAGATCGCGCCCGGGAATATCATGCGGACCATCTGGATGAAGACCTGTTCGTTCGCCACCATGTCGGCGTTCATGCCGAAGGCCAGGCGCCCCACGATGCCGATCATGGTCGCGAAGATCAGGATCAGGACCGTCCATGCGATCCCGATCCATGCGGACCGTCTCAGCGTCTTCTGCGACGAGATCGACATGAACCGGATGATGATGTGCGGCATGCCGAAATACCCGAGCCCCCAGGACAGGCCGGATACCACATCGCGCCAGTCGGCGGCGGGATTCCAGAAGTTCAGGGCCGGGTCGATGGTCTCGCCGGAGAAGTCGAGGATGAAGAGGGCGAAGATCGGCGCGAGGAGCATTGCCGCGAGGATCAGCATGCCCTGGAAGAAGTCCGTCCAGCAGACCGCGGAGAATCCGCCCATGAACGTGTAGCCCACGATGATGAAGACGGCCACATACATCGCTATCAGCGGATCCATGCCGATGACTTTGTGGAACAGCACGCCGCATGCCTTGATGCTGGAGGCCGCGTAGACCGTGTACGCCAGCAGAAACACCGCGGCGCAGATCACCTGCAGCGCCCTCGAGCTCGCCAGAAAGCGGTTCGAAAGATACTGCGGAATCGTGATCGCGTCCCCCGATACGATGGAGAACCGCCGCAGGCGCGGCGCTTCGATCAGCCAGCTGGTCGTGTAGCCGAGCACAAGCCCGACCGGGATCCATATCTTGCCGAGTCCGAACGCGTAGACCGAAGTCGGCAGCCCCATCAGCACCCATGCGCTCATATCCGACGCGCCCGCGGAAAGCGCCCCGACCCACGCGCCTACTTTGCGGTCGCCCAGGAAGAACGTCTTCTCGCCGCCCTTGCGGTCCCGGATGAAGAAGAAAACGCCGATGGCGAGCATGCAGAGGAGATAGAAGATGAAAACGGTGATTTCAGGGTTCATAGGGCTGGTGTCCGGTATGATATGGGGTGGTGTGGAATATATGTCGGGAGGGCGCAACGGAAAAAATACATTCCGTCGGAACAAACAGTAATGTAACCCGGAAACGGTCGGGATTCAAGCCGGATAGACGTTTTTTATCGGATATTTTTCCTTTTTTTGCGGTCCGTTGGAGAACTGAAGCTCAGAGAAAGATTCTGTTCCGGCGGCGGGGCATATGCGCGGGGCGGAAAAAATGTGGCGAAAAGATGTCGGATGCGGCTTTTTTTGAGCTTATTTTGCCGATTTTTTTCCGGCGGGAGGGCTTGAATAATCCGGCGCGGCGGTGTATCGTTATGCTCCGGCGCGGACGAATCACGATCCGTGTCCGGGAATTCATCCAAAAACAAAGGGGGTAACGATGAACAACGAAGAAAAACAAACCTGTACCGATTCCCAGTGCAAGGGGACGGGGCCGGACCGGAAGACCTGCGAAGAGATCGTGCACCATCTGCGGCGCGCCTACTGCGACGAATGGCTCGCGTTTCTCCAGTACTGGACGGCGGCCCAGGTCGTGACGGGCGTCATGCGTCCGGAAATGGCCTGCGAACTGATGGAACATGCCAACGAGGAGCTGAAACACGCCCGGATGCTCGCGGCCCGCATCCAGACGCTCTGCGGCGAGATTCCGCTTTCTCCGCAGGAGATCCTGGAGAACTGTAACTGCGCATTCGTGGCGCCGTCCGACCCGTGCGGCTACCGGATCATGTGCCAGTCCATCGCGTCCGAACGCTGCGCGATCGCGGTCTACAACCGTATCCTGAAAATGATCGGCGACCGCGACCCGGTGACGAGCCGCATCATCCTCGAAATCCTCGAGGACGAGGAGGAACACGAATACGAGTTCCGCCAGATCCGGGAGGACATCGACGCGAGCCGCAAGGCGCTCGGGATGGAAAAGGCCGCGGCGACGTGAGGAACCGCGGTTGTGCCGTGCACGAAAAAAAGGACGCACCGGAAATCCGGTGCGTCCTGAATTGCGCTTGCGCTGATTTAAACGCGGGGGATCAACCCTTCGTCGCGCCGCTGGTCAGGCCGGCCACGAATTCCTTCTGCAGGATGAAGAAGAGAATGGCGGGCGGGATGATGGCGAGCAGCGTGCCGGCGAGGAAGATGCCGTATTCCTGCACGTACAGGCCGATGTACTGGTTCAGCACGACCGGCAGCGGCAGCTTGGACTGCGTCTGCACGAAGATCTGCGGCTGGAGGAATGCATTCCAGGTGCCGAGGAACGTGATGAGGCAGTAGGCCGCCGTGATGGGGCGCACGAGCGGGAGCGTGATCTCCCAGTAGATGCGGAACTCGCTGGCGCCGTCGACGCGCGCGGATTCCAGCAGGCTGTTCGGGACGCCGACCATGGCCTGGCGGAACAGGAAGATGCCGAACACCGTGATGGCGCCGGGGACGATCAGGGCGAGATAGGTGTCCATCCAGCCGAACTTGTAGACCATCTCGAAGAGAGGCGCCAGAAGGAGCATGCTCGGGAACATCATGGAGCCGATCATGACGAAGGCGATGATGTTTCTGCCTTTGAACCTGTACTTCGCGAGCGCATACCCGGCCATCGACGAGAAGAAGATGTTGATGGTCGTGATGGTGCAGGACAGGAAGATCGAGTTCACGATGTATTGCCAGAAACTGACCGGGCCCTGCGGCGAGATGTCCTTGACATTGACGAGATGCTTGAAATTGTCAAGATTCAGCGCGCCGTTGAACCAGTCGGAAACCGGCGGGAGGAACGTGTACTGCATCATGATCGTCTTGTCCTTGAACGCGCTGCAGATGAGCCAGATGAACGGCGTCAGCGTGAGGAAGGCGGCGAAGCAGAGCAGGACGACGCGGAGATAGGCGGGGGCGATCTTCCAGCCCTTGCCCGGGATCAGGCGAAGTGCGACGTAGATGACGGCCGCGGCGATCAATACCCAATGTACAGTATGCATTTGTATGTGTCTCCTGTTCCGTCAGTCGACGTCGTAAGCGCGCGTGACTTTGATTTGGAAAATACTGATGGTGAAGATGATGACCGCGAGGACCCAGCCGATGGCGGCTGCGGTGCCCAGGTCGCCGACGTTGAAGCCCCAGTCGTAGAGGTAGCCGACGATGGTCAGAGCGGAATCGCCGGGGCCGAATCCCTGGCCTTTCATCAGGGCGAAGGGGAGATCGAAGAGCTGGTAGGACCCGATCGTACTCATAATGACCACGAAGATCGCGATCGGCTTAATCTGCGGAAGCGTGATGTGCAGGAACGTCTGCCATCCGTTCGCGCCGTCGATCTGCGCCGCCTCGACCAGCTGCTTGTCGACCGACTGCAGGCCGGCGAGGAAGTAGATCATGTTGTAGCCCACATACATCCACAGGGAGATGATGATGAGGGCGGGCAGCAGCAGGTTCGGGTTCTGCAGCCACTGTTCTTCAAGACCCCAGCCGATGAGGGCGTCGAGGCCCTTGTTGAAGAGGCCGTAGTGCGGGGTGAAGATCACGGCGAACATCACGCCGACGAAGATCTGGCCGACGAGGTTCGGGCTGAAGATCATCAGGCGGAACGCGCCCTTCATGCGGCTGTTGCTGTTGTTCAGCAGCATGGCGAGCCCCAAGGAGATCGGCAGCTGGATGCAGATGGACGCGATGGCGTAGATCGTGGTGTTGGTCAGAGCCTTGTAGAATCTCGGATCCGTGAAGACGAACTTGAAGTTGCTGAGTCCGACGAAGACGGATGCCTGCGGACCGTCGGTCTGGTGGAACGCCAGCCAGGCGGCATAAAGCAGCGGGTAAGCGAAGAAAACCGCCGCATAGACGAGGTAGGGCGCAAGGAACATCCATGGCGCCAGGGGATGGCGGTCGGGACCGCCTTTGGATTTTTTGATGTTGGCAGACATTTCTGTTATTGCTCCTGTTCACTCTTGGTTTCCGCATCGGACTTGGCTGCTGCCGCGGCCTTCTCGGCGTCGCGGCTCAGGAAGACGTTGCGCGCCACAAGACTGCGGACGTACTCGGCTTTTTCCTTGAGGTTCTTCTCGATCCGTCCCCTCAGGCCTTCGTCGCCGTGCTTCACATAGTAGTCGCGGGCGTCGTAGTAGACGTTGAGGAGCTGCGTCTCTGCCTGGGTGGTGTACGCGGTCACATAGCGCGGCGGCGTGAAGTCGGCCTGGGAGGCGTAGATTTCGCCGATGGAAACGAAGTCGGCCGTGAGCTGGCCGGTCGCCGGGTCACGGAACATGTGCTTGTAGAAATCGCTTTTCTGCTTGAACTCGGGGAGTTCCCAGGCCGCTCTGACGGCCGGAACGATGTTCGTCTGGAGGAAGCGTTCGCCGAGGTCCTCGACTTTCATGTAGAGGAATTTCGCGAACTTCCAGGCGAGATCCTGGTTTTTGCAGTGCTTGGTGATCGCAAGGCCGGAACCGCCCCAGGTTCCGGTCCTGTAGCTGCCGGGCAGCGGTTCGCCGTCCGGGCCGGCCCAGTAAGGCAGCGGCATCAGGGCCAGGTTGCCTTTCTGGCGCGGGTTGTCCAGCATGAACTGGGCGGTGCGCCAGTCGGGCGTGAAGAAGAAGAGGTCGAGGCCTTCGTTCATGGCCTGGTAGAAGTTCTGGCCGTCGCCGGCGGGGAACGCGATGCGGTCCTTGCCGGAGGTCTGGTGGACGAACCAGTCGATCACCTCGGCCACTTCGGGCTTGTCGAACGCGACGTTGCCGTAGGCGTCGAAGAGGTCGAATCCGCGCTGGGACAGCAGGATGATCAGGCTGATCATGCTGTCGTCGGCCATGTCGATCATGTACCGCTTCTGCGGGATGGTGATGCGCTGGCCTTCCTTCACGAAGTCGTCCCACGTCTTCAGCTTCGTCACGTCGATGCCGAGTTCCTGGATCAGGTCGACGCGGTAGCAGAGGCAGGTAGGATGCACGTCGTGCGGGATGGCGAAGATGTGCTCGCGGCTGGACCACAGCGGATAACGGGTCTGGACCATGTTCTTCGGATCCAGAAGCCCGTCTTCGCGCAGGCGTTCCGTCAGGTCGACGAACCCGACGTTTTCAAGCGGGCCGCGCGTGAAATAGCCGATGGTGCCTTCCAGGATTTCGACCACGTCCGGGACGTCGCATCCGGTCTGCATGGCGGACTGGAGACGGCTCATCAGGACTTCCTTCTGCACGCGCTGAAGAACGACTTTGCAGTTGTTTGCCTTATTGAACTCTTCAATAGCTTTGGTATAAGGCTTGACATGGATTTCGGCCTGAATGGCCAGGACCAGGTCGACTCTGTTCTTGTTTTCACGCAGTCTCATCACGCCGAACACAACACCGGAGATGATTGCAATGACCAAGATGACAAACGGGGCTTTTCCGAATGGGTAAATGTTTCTCATTGACAACTCCTCAATGTACGGTCATGACGCCGTCGGCATCATGACCATTGCAATTCCTCCAGCACCCGTCAGCGCTTGACCTGAACGCTGTCGAGGCCGCAAAGCTGCATGATGCTGTCAAGGTCGCCGGCGCTCTGGGACGCGGGCTTGTCGGCCGGTTTGATGCGGGCGGCAAGCGTGATGGCGATGGAGAGGGCGCGGACGCTGTCGCGGACAAACTGCTTGCGGCATTCGATCTGGGCGTTGAGGTCGCCTTCGGCGCGGAGCATGTGGCAGTCGAATTCCACGATGCCCTTCCAGCCGAGCTGCTGGAGCGCGTTGAACATGAAAACGGTTTCCTTGAGTCCTTCCGGTCCGATCAGCGGCGGGAAGTCGTTGTCGAACTGCGCCTTGATCTGGCTGCCGAAATGCAGGAATTTGAGCTTGTTCATGCTGCAGAGGTAGCTGACCGTCATGACGGAGTTCAGCAGGGCCATGCTCTCATGCTGGAGCAGTTCGGGATTGACGCCCCAGAAATCCGGCTTTTTGAGTCTGCCGAAGATGAATCCGACCGCGTGGCCGCTGGTGGGGAGGAACATCTGGCCGCGGGGCTCGTTCGGCTTCGGTTCGACCGTGGCGCCCTTGTAGTTCGTCATGCCCTGTTCTTCGATGTAGTCCGTCACATGGTTGAGGCCGTCGGCCAGCCAGGTGTAGACTTCGGCCCACTTCGTGATGGCGGGGACTTCGAAACCGTCGCGGGCGACCCAGTAGGTGTAGTAGTCGGCGCCGAGGTACTTGCCGATGCGGAGGGTGCGTTCGACCTTCTTCGCGGCGAGCTTGCGGAGTTCGGGATCAGGATTGCAGAGGCCGCCGTCGCGGAAGATCTTGTTGCCGTGGAGGCTGCAGGTCATCGTGTTGAACTTGATGCCGGCGCCGTCGAGGATCGACTTGATCTCCTTGAGGATCTTGCTGGTCTCGCTGTTCGGATCCAGGTCGTCGTCCGGATTCGCGGGATCCCACGGCACAAGGTCGTCGTCGTGCGCGCTGGTCGCTTCGATGAGGCCTTCGCCGGCAGCCCAGGCGAGGATTTTTGCGACTTCGATCGAGCTGATCTTGTCAAGGACGGAGCCTCCGAACGGGTCGGACAGCGGGTTGCCAACGCACCAGAAGGGCATTGAACGGCGGGTGACGCAGTACTGATTGAATTCCATTTGTATAACTCCTTATGGGACCGTAAAAAGGAAAAAACGGTCCGGGTTGAAATTGCGGATGCAGTCTCCGATTGAGGCTGATTTAACTCTATTACTATAGCACGCCAAATCGAAATTTAAATGGAATATATTGCAGATAGCATGGACTTTTTATCAATAAACATGAATTTTTTGTCATCGTGTGTGCAGTATTTTCGAGAATAAAATAAAATCACCCGGCACGGAACCGTGTGATTCCGATGCCGGGCAAGAGCGTTAAGAAACGTGACGCTTATTTCTTTGCGGCCTTTTTTGCCGGGGTTTTCTTTGCAGGCGCGGCAGCCTTCTTCGCGGGCGCGGGCTTTGCGGCGGGCTTAACCGGAGCTTTCTTCGCGGGCGCAGCGGCCTTTGCGGGCGCGGGTTTTGCGGCAGGTTTCGCCGGAGCCTTCTTCGCAGGAGCGGCGGCTTTAGCGGGCGCGGGCTTTGCGGCGGGCTTAACCGGAGCCTTCTTCGCGGGCGCGGCGGCTTTAGCCGGAGCGGCGGGCTTCGCGGTGGGCTTTGCCGGGGTCTTCTTCGCGGGCGCGGCGGCCTTCGCAGGAGCGGGCTTCGCGGCAGGTTTCGCCGGAGCCTTCTTCGCAGGAGCGGTGGCTTTAGCGGGCGCGGGCTTCACGGCGGGCTTTGCCGGGGCCTTCTTCGCGGGCGCGGCGGCTTTAGCGGGCGCGGGCTTCGCGGCGGGCTTTGCCGGGGCCTTCTTCGCGGGCGCGGCGGCTTTAGCGGGCGCGGGCTTCGCGGCGGGCTTCACCGGGGCCTTCTTCGCGGGCGC
>JBGUKN010000069.1:0-7145 GCA_045114455.1 Victivallales bacterium | reverse complement strand
CTCTTCGGCAGGACGGCGATATGCGGCGCTACGAAATCACGGCACGATCTTGAGTCGCTCATCGCGTTCCTCCTCCAGGAGCATGACCCCGGATTCTTTGTATTTTTTCAGCAGGAAATGGGTCGCGGTGGAGAGCACGCCGTCGATGGTGGCGAGCTTGCTGGAGACGAACGACGCGACTTCATTGAGGTCCGCGCCGCGCACCTCGAGCATCAGGTCGTAGCCGCCGGACATCAGGTACAGGGCGGTGACCTGCGGGAAATTGCTCAGGCGGCGTGCGATGCGGTCGAATCCGCCCTCGCGTTCGGGGCGCACGCGCACCTCGATGATTGCCTTGACGGGCTTTTCGTGGAGGTTGTCCTCGTTGACGATCGCATGGTAGCCGCGGATGATGTTCTGTTTTTCGAGGTCGGCGATCTCGGCGGCGACGTCCTGTTCGGATGCTCCGAGCTGTTCGGCGAGGTCCGCGGCAGTCGTTTTCGCGTTCTTGACGAGTGCGTTCAGGATGTATTTGCGGTCTTCGAATTTCATGAGGAATCCTCCGGATTAAAAGTCAACCATTACTATACATCTTTTCCGGCGAAAATACAAACTGTTCCGGCGAAAACGACGACGGAAAATACTGCGCCGGATACCGGACGCCGCCTTGTCACGGATTGTTGTGTGTCCGGGCGAAGCCGGACACTATTTAGTGGAGGTGGAGGACTTGTCCTCCCGCGCCAGAAGCTCCTTCGCCGCGGTCAGCACGTCCCCGACGTCGACCGCCTGGGGGATCTTCTCGATGTTCTGGTGCACGCCGTGCCCCGTGCGGACCAGCGCGACGCCGCGGCAGCCGGCGTTGATCCCGGCCTCCAGGTCGGATTCCTTGTCGCCGATCATGAACGAGGCGGAGAGGTCGATGTCGAGATCCTTCGCGGCGCGCAGGAAAAGCCCGGGCTTGGGCTTGCGGCAGTCGCAGTCGATCGCGTACTCCGGGATGATGCCTTTCTTGTGGTGGTAGCAGTAATATGTCGCGTCGATGTGCGCGCCCTCCGCCGCCAGAAGCTCGTTCATGCGGGCGTCGACGGCTCTCAGGTCGGCCTCAGTGAAATAGCCGCGGGCGATGCCGGACTGGTTGGACACGACGATTACGAGTCGTCCGGCGTCGTGCATGGCGCGGACGGCCTCCGCGGCGAACGGGCACAGGCGGACGAGGGCGGGATCATGGATGTAGTCGGCTTCTTCGATGATGACGCCGTCGCGGTCGAAAAAACATGCCTGGCGCATGGGGAAGTCTCCTGAATGGGAAAGAGATTTGCGTGTTGCGGAAAATACGGTCAATAATGTAGCATGATGCGGGAAAAAAGCAAGCGATTGAGCAGAAAAAAAGGACGGAGACCGTTGAAAGTCTCCGTCCGTACGGGGCAGGGGAAATGTTCGCGCCGGTTATGCGGGCTGTGCGCCTTCCGGTTCCGGCGCCGCGCCGGATTCCCCGGCTTTCTTCTGCTTCTTGAGCGCCCTCTTCTCGCGGACGTGTTCGCGCCAGCCTTCCCATCCGGCATAGAGCGCGGGGATGAAGAACAGCGTGATGAGCGTGGAGCTGGTGAGGCCGCCGATCACGGCGCGTGCGAGGGGCGCCTGGGATTCGCCGCCTTCGCCGAGGCCGAGCGCGAGCGGAATGAGGCCGAGCACGGTGGTGAGCGTGGTCATCAGGATCGGGCGCAGACGGCGGCGTCCGGTTTCGCGGACCGCGGTCGTCAGCGGGAGCTTGTCGCGGCGGCGCAGGAGGTTTGCCGTGTCGACGAGCAGGATGGCGTTGTTCACCACGATTCCGGCGAGCATGACGCAGCCGATGAAGGACTGGATGTTGAACGTGGTGTAGGTGAGGAAGAGCATGAGGATGACGCCGATCGCCGCGAGGGGCACGGAGAACATGACGATCAGCGGGTCGATCAGGGATTCGAACTGGCACGCCATGACCATGTAGACCAGGACGAGGGCGAGCGCGAACGCCATGCCGAGCTCGCGGAAGGTGTCCTGCTGGTCCTCGTAGTCGCCGGAGAACGAGATCGTGAAGTCGGCGGGCAGCGGATAGAGCGACTTGATCTTCTCCTGCATTTCCTCGACGGCGGACCCGAGGTCGCGGTCGTAGAGGTTGGCGGAGACGGTCAGGTTGCGTTGCTGATTCTTGCGTTCGATTGTGACGGGGCCGAGGACCTTTTCCGTGGTCAGGAAGTTGCGGAGCGCGACGTTCTCGCCGTCGCCGTTCCGGACGGTGAGGTCGAGCAGGGAGTCGGTGTTCATGTACTTGGCGTCCTTGACCTTCACGAGGATCTTGTACTCGTAGCCGTTTTCGCGGAAGTAGTTGGCCTGGGTCCCGGCGAGGCCGAGGCGGAGGCAGTTCGCGATGGTGTTCACGTCCACCTTCATCTTGCCGGCCTTTTCACGGTCGATGATGACGCGGTTTTCCGGCATGCCGATGTCGCGCGAGAGCTTCGCGTCGGTCACGCCTTCGACCGTGAGGCAGAGCGCCTGCACGCGGCGGGCGAGGTCCTCTGCGGTCTCGAAGTCGTATCCGCGGATGTCGATCTGGATGGCGTCGCCGCCCGCGCCGCGTCCGCCCATGAAGGACTGCGCGGAACGCACGCGGAAGATGGTACCGGGGAGTTTGTTGAGCGCTTTGCCGAGGCGTGCGGCGATGGATTCGATGCCTTCGTAGCGTTCGGTCCTCGGGGTGAGCTTCAGGTTGTAGCTTGCCTTGTGGCCGCCGGAGGAGTTCCAGGTGGACGCGCCGGCGGAGGAGGTCCAGTACTTGAGGTCGGGGCCTATTTGCGAGCGGATGATCTGCTCGGTGGCGATGACGGTCTCGTTCACGAACTCGGGACCCGTGCCGACGGCGTCTTCCATGTTGATGCGGATCTGGCCCTCGTCGGTCTTCGGCATGAGCTCGGTGCCGATGAGGGGTGCGATCACGAAGCAGAAGGAAAGGAGGCCGACACCGACGATGATCGTGATGAGCTTGTGACGCAGGACGGAGTCGAGAGCGTCGGCGTAGTAGTCGGAGAGTGCGTCGAATCCCTTCTTCGAGATCTTCGCGAACCAGGAGATAAATCCGCTCTTCTGGGACTCGCTTTCGGTGAGCATCTGGCCGCAGAGCATGGGCACGATGGTCAGGGCGGAGATGAGCGAGCAGAGCAGCGCGAACGCGATCACGTAGGCGAGCTGCTTGAACATCACGCCCGCCATGCCCTTCATGAAGACCATGGGCAGGAAGACTGCGACGGTGGTGAGCGTACTGGAGATGAGGGCGCTGGTGACTTCGCTGGCGCCCTGCCGTGCCGCTTCGGCGCGCGGCATGCCGCCGTCATGCAGTCGCACGGTGTTTTCCAGCACCACGATGGAGTTGTCCACGAGCATGCCGACGCCGAGCGCGAGACCGCCGAGCGTCATGATGTTCAGCGTGAATCCGCAGAAATAGATGAGCGCGAAGGTGGCGACGATCGACAGCGGGATGCTGATGGCGATGATGAGCGTGCTTCGGACGTTGCAGAGGAAGACGAAGAGGATCAGGATGGCGAGGAGGCCGCCGGAGACGGCGGTGTTCGACACGTTGTTGATGGACCGCTGGATGTATTCGGATTCGTCGGTGACGGGGACGATGTTGAAGCTGCCTTCGAGTTCGGCGTTGATCTTTTCAAGTTCGGCGCGGACTTCCTTCGCCACGCCGACAGTGTTGGAGCCGGACTGCTTGTAGACTTCGATGTAGATGCCTGGCTTGCCGTTGATGCGGACGAAGCGCGTGGCTTCCTCGTGCGTATCGACTACTTCTGCGATGTCGCGGATGCAGACTGCGGATCCGTCGGGGCCGACAGTGAGGAAGAGGTTGCGGATCTCGTCGAGGTTGTTGAATGTGCCCATGGTGCGGAGGCGGACGTCGAGCGTGCCGGATTTCTGGTTGCCGGCGGGCGTGGTGACGTTCGCGCTGCGGAGCTTGGCGAGGATGTCGGTCAGCGGGACGTGGAGAAGTTTTGCCTTGTCGACGTCGAGCAGGACATGGATTTCGCGGTCGTAGCCGCCGCTGATGTTTGCGCTGGCGACACCCTCGACACGCTCGAAGCGGTACAGGACGCTGTCTTCCAGATATTTCTTGGCCTTGGTGAGGTCCATGTCCGTGCTGACGCCCAGGCGCATGATCGGCATGGACGCGGAGTTGAAGCGGATGAGCATCGGACGGTCCACGTCGTCGGGCAGCATCTTCAGCGCGCGGTCGATGCGGTCGCGGATGTCGGAGATGGCGTTGTCGAGGTTGGTGCCCCAGGTGAAGCGCACGATGACGGAGCTGGTCTCCTCGGAGCTGATGGACGTGATCTCCTCGATGCCGGTGACGGCGCTGATCTGGCGTTCGATCGGGCGCGTGATGAGTTCCTCGACTTCCTGCGGGGACGCGTCATCGTAGAACGTGGTGATGGAGCACGCGGGGAAGTCGATCTCCGGGAACAGGTCCACGGGAAGGTATTTCAGCGAGATGCCGCCCAGCACCAGGATGATGCAGGCGAACATTGAGATGAAGATCGGACGCGAGACGGAAAAGTCGGCTAATTTCATTGCGCTTTTTCTCCGGATGCTGCCGGGACGGCCTGCGGCTGGTCGTTCTGTTTCGCGGCGGGCTGCTGTTCAGGCTGTTTGCCCTGCGCGGCGGTATCCGCGGCGGGCTTCGGTTCCGCGTTTTTCGCGGCTTCCGCTTCGGCGGCCAGAGTTTCCGCCATATGCAGGCGGCTGAGCTGGGAGATTTCGACCTTCTTGCCGTTTTCGAGCATGTGGTTGCCGACGGTCACGACCGGGCCTTTCAGCTCGGGCGAAAGGATTTCCACGCGGGAGCGGGTTTCAAGTCCGGTCACGACCGGCACGAAGAGGGCAGTCTGGTCGGACGGGTTGATCGTGAAGATGCCGAGCTGGTCGTTTCTGGTCAGGACGGCGTTCGGCGGAACTGCCTGTGTGTCCTTGTGTTCGGAAAGCACGATGCGGACGCGGACGAACATGCCGGGGCGGAGACGGAAATCCTTGTTCGGGATGGAGAGGATGGCGACCACGGTGCGGGTGCTTTCGGCGAGTTCGTTGGAGATCATTTCCACGGTTCCTTCGAACGTTGCGCCGGGGTATGCGTCGGTGGTGACCTCGGCCTTCTGCCCGACCTGAAGGAAGCGGAAATCGCGTTCGATGATCGGGATCCTGGCCTTGATGCGGTCGATTTCGATGATCTTCAGGATGGGCTTGCCGGGGGAGACGAGCGAGCCCTCGTCGACGTAGCGGTCGCCGACGTGGCGGATGTCGGACCCCGAGCTCCAGTCCGCGAAAATCCTGGTGTCGTCGAGTTTGACCTTAGCAGCGGCGAGCCTGGCTTCGCAGTTCTGGATGTTGGCGTCGCTCTGGACGAGGGCTGCCTCCTGCACCTTCATGGCGCTTTCCGCGTTTTCGAACTCGGAATCGCTAGTGGCGTTGCGTTCATGGAGGAGCTTGAGGCGGTCGTACTGCGATTTGCGGAGCTTGAGCATGGCCTTTACTTCGACATCCTTGGCCTTGGCGACTTCGAGTTCGGCCTGGGCCTGTCGCACGGCCTGGTCGTAGTTGGAGTCGTCGAGCTGGGCGATGAGATCGCCTTTCTTGATCTTGTCGCCGATGTCGAATTTCAGGGAAACGAGCTTGGCGGAGACTTCCGGGTCGATGTCGAAGGAGCTCCACGCCTGCGTCGTGCCGGAGTAGACACGCTCGTCAAGCATGGTGATGCGTTCGGTTTTGACTACGTTCACCACGACAGCATCTTCCGGCTTCTTCTGGGCCTTTCTTTCCTCCTCTTCCACCGATTCCTGATAACGCTGCCAGGCAAAAACGGCGATGGCCGCGAAACCTGCGATGAGGGCCAGCAGAACGATTTTTTTACCCATGATTTATAGCTTTCTCCAAATGGTTTGGTTTTATTTTTAATTCGATGTACGAATTATAAGTTAGCACAACTTTTAAAAAAATCAAGCCGACGGAAAGATAATGTCGAAAAAACGAGTGTGGAACGGAAAGAAAAAATGAAGTCGGTCTTGACTTTTTTCATCATGGTGCTATTGTTTTAGGACATGTCCGAAAATATATTTGCATACGGAAGGAGAAAAGCCGTGGATTCCAGTTCCATTGTCGTTACGCCTCAAGCCCGGGATTTTGCCAAGGATATTTCCGTTGCGCCCGCAACGGGGGCGCAGAATGCTCCGAACATCACCCAGAAGGGCCCTGATCCGCAGCCGATTTCGCAGGCGACCGGCGCTCCCGACCTGGCGCCCGGGCAGAAGCCCGACCCGAAGAAACAGCCGTCGATTTACGGCGAGATTCCGCAGATTCCGGTTCTTGACGCGGTCGAAGGCATCAAATTCGACTTCAACCACGGCATCCGCATCCTTTTCCCGCAGAACGGCAAGAACTACCATGTCACGTTTACGGATATCGACACCGGCATCATCCTGTACAGCGCGGACACGGTGCCGGGCGCGTTCATCACCAGCGTGAAGAAGTTCTTCATCCGGTTCCGCCTCATCATCCACGACAAAGGCAACGACAAGCCGATCTTCACGCACGACTACGACGCCACGGACAAGGAGGTCATGATCCAGCTCCCGGTCGGCACCATCGGCGACAGCATCGGGTGGTTCAGCTATGTCGAGCGTTTCCAGCTGAAACACAAATGCAAGCTCGTTTGCGTGATGACTCCGTGGATCGCGGACATCTTCAAGAAGCAGTATCCGAACATCACGTTCATCACGACCGAGGAGACCAAGACGCACCGTCCGTACGCCTCCTACTACATGGGGCTTTTCTTCCGGGGCGATGTGGACAACCAGCCGATCGACTTCCGCTACATCGGTCTGCACCGGACGGCAGGCTACATCCTCGGTCTGGAGGATACTTCCGACATTCCGCCGCGCGTTGACCTTTCCGCCCCGCGCAAGATCAAGGAAAAATACGTCTGCGTCGCAGCCCAGTCCAGTTCGCAGGCGAAATACTGGAACAACCCGTTCGGCTGGATCACGCTCGTGCAGTTCCTGAAGGACAACGGCTACCGGGTGCTCTGCATCGACAAGGAGAAAGTGCATGGCATCGGCTTGAACTGGAACTACATCCCCTAC
>JBGUKN010000068.1:0-14740 GCA_045114455.1 Victivallales bacterium | reverse complement strand
CCGGCTGGACGATTGCCGCGTGCACGGGGACCGCCCGCGGGAGCAGCACCGGCTGGAGCACCGCCGCCGAAGCCGCCCATGCCGCCGCCGAAGCCGCCCATGCCGCCGCCGAAGCCGCCGAAGCCGCCCATGCCACCGGCAGGAGCAGCACCCGCGCCGGGAGCGCCGGCAGGAAGATTACCGGGAGCGCCGCCCGCGCCGGGAGCGCCATTCGCAGCGCCGGCAGGACGATTGCCGCCTGCACCGGGAGCGCCGCCGAAGCCGCCCATGCCGCCGCCGAAGCCGCCCATACCGCCACCAAAGCCGCCCATGCCGCCGGCAGGAGCACCTCCGGCACCAGAACCACCAGCACCGGGAGCGCCGGCAGGACGATTGCCGCCTGCGCCGGGGCCGCCTGCGGGAGCATTACCGGCAGGAGCTCCGCCAGGAGCGCCGCCGCCGAAGCCGCCCATGCCGCCGCCGAAGCCGCCCATACCGCCACCGAAGCCGCCGAAGCCGCCCATGCCACCGGCAGGAGCTCCGCCCGCAGGAGCAGCGCCTGCACCGGGAGCACCGGCAGGACGATTGCCGCCCGCGCCGGGGCCGCCTGCACCGGGAGCACCGGCAGGACGATTGCCGCCAGCACCGGCAGGACGATTGCCGCCGCCGAAGCCGCCCATGCCGCCGAAACCGGCGTAGATGTTGTAATAGAGGCCTTTGCGCTTATAGAGCCACGGACCTTCGATATAGCTCTGGAGGCCGAGGTTGATGATCTCGCCGTCAATCTCGCACATATTGTCTTTCAGCTTGGCGAGATAGGAGGTCTGTCCCCAGGCGAGCCAGGCGGTGCCGTCGTCGTCGATCAGGACGGTCGGGTCGATGTCGTTGCCGGTGGTCATGTCGTCCGTGATGACCGGCTTTTCAACGGGCTTGAACGGGCCGATCGGGGAATCCGCGATGGCGACGCCGATGGAGTTGCCCTGTCCGTTCTTGTTGCCGTAGGTCACATACCAGTAGAACTTGTCGCCCTTCTGCACGACCTGGGCCGCCCATGCGACGCCCGCGCGGCCATTCGGGAACTGTTCCGGCTTCAGCAGGACGCCGTGGCTGGTCCAGTGGACCATGTCGGTCGTGGAGTAGCAGCGCCACGCGGCGATATTGTAGTTGCCGGGGAGGCCGTTCTGCTCGCCGTCCTTGTAGATGTCTTCACCGGTGTAGACGAACAGGCGGTCGCCGACCACCAGAGGGGCCGGGTCGCACGTCCAGGCGTCCGTGAAGATCGGGTTTCCGCTGGGTTCCAGGGCCGTGCCCGGATAGTCTTTCGTGTCGGCGGCCGGAGCCGCGGCGGCGAAGAGAGCAAAAGCCGCGATGGCTCCTGCGAGGAGGAAAGTTTTTTTGTTCATGTTCAACCTTTGGTTAAAAATTTTGTGAGGGAGAAACGATTGCATTTGAGCTCATTTTACCTAAAAACAGGCAGATTCGTCCATAATGTATCCCGGCGCGCAGACAATGTCAAGGCTTTTTTTTAAAGAAAATACGGAAATATTATTCAATTCCGAAAATAAGTCCGTTAAAAAACAATGGGACTCATTTATATATTTCATCTCGAAGAATGAAAACGCAGCAGCCGTACATCAAGGAGAAACAGAAGCGGTCAGGGCCTGACTTCGACACTCGCTTCCGTTTCGGGCACGGACAGGAATTCGGCCTTCACGAATGTCTTGTAGATGGTCTTTTCCTTGTCGCGGACATCGGAATAAGTGATCGTGTTCTTCATGTACGCCAGCGAAGTGTCGCTGTTGTCGGAAACGTTCCACTGCGGCGCGCCGGTGTTGTTGAGCTGGTCCTTGCGCGCTTCTCCGTCCGGGATCTTTTCCATGTACACGATGCGGATGCCGTTCGCGCCCTCTTTCCGCGCCGCGGACTGGAGTTTCGCGCGGATGTCCTTGCTCGTGAGCGACGGACGGGCGGTGTACTCCGCAGTGCCGAGCACCTGTACGCCGGACATCTTGTCCAGTTCCGATGCCAGATAGAATTTCACCGGAGCATCGGAAGACAGTGCGGGCAGGGATTCGCCTTCGTATTCGACACCCGCGCAGGCGGCCAGGATGAAGCAGGCGGCAGCGGCCGTCAGCGGCAGGAAACATTTCTTCATGCGGAAAACTCCTTTCGGGGAAAATCGTGTTTTTTTCGCGCGTTTGCCATTAATATACATGGACAAAAGGGAAAATCAAGCCGTCCGGCATTCTTTTCGGTCTTATAACATCCCGGAAAGCCGGCGTCAATCGCGGAAGATGTCCAAGTTAAGCTTCGCGATGAATTCGTCGAGACGGTCCTCCGTCCCGATCACCATCTTCGGGCATTTCAGCCGGAGCATCCGGACGAAAAGCCCGTCGGCGGTCTGCATGATGCGCCGTCCCTGCGAATCGAACACGGACGTATTCCCGTGTCCGCAGCTCGGCGAACGCGCCTTGAACAGAAACGCGCCGACGCCGCGCCGCAGGAGCTGTTCGATCTTGACGCCCGCCCACTCCTCCATCCGGCGCGTTTCGTCTTCACCCGTGGCGATGACTTTCAGGCGGGTGCCGCCCTGCCCCCGTTCCAAACGCATGGCAGGACGGGGGATTTCCAGTCCGCACTCCACCTCGGGACAAACAGGAACGAATTCTACTTTATTCAGAAGGCGTTCCACGATGCGCGGGTCGAGCTTGTCCATACCGTCGTAACGGTACTTCATGCCAAGAAGGCATGCGCTGACGCCGATCTTGAGTTTTTTCAACGGCATGAACGGTGTTCCTTTCTTCTCCGCCTCATGGTTCCGGAGCGAACGAGCGATAAAGGCCGCATGCGCCGCAGTCGGACGACTGCGCTTCGCAATAAGTCTTGTACAGATGGATCAGCCCCTGCTGGGCAGCGGCGCCCTTCACGGCATTCTTCCGGCCCGGCAGGCACCGCGCCTGCATCCTCCGCACCACCAGATTGCTCTGAAGCGGCGGCATCGCACGGAAAAGTTCGAAGATGCGTGTTTCCAGCGCATCGTCCCGCATGAGCTTCGCATAAGCCGCGAGCACGGGCAGAACCACATCGGCAAGGAACGACTCCACGCGCGAACGGCCGAAAAGCGCCGCATGATGCTTGAGTTCGGCGGAACGGAACGACGTATGCGCGTCCCAGAACGCCTCGCCGCCGCTCAGACGTTCCTGAATCGTCTCCAGGATCAGGTCCGCGCTTCCGCACTTCAGGATCCCCGCGAGCTGTCCGCATGGGTCCGGCAGAAACGTTCGCCCGATCGCGCCAAGCATCGCCAGACGTCGTTCCGGGCTGTTCAGCGGACGGCAGGTGCGTTTGAAGAAAAGCCCCGCTCCGCAGTTCTTCCTCAGGGGCCACCATTCATCCCACAATGCGGAAACGAGTGCGCGTCCGTCTCCGGTCAGGCGTTTGTCCGCCGCCGGATCGGGCAGAAGCCCGGATTCACCCCACGCGAGCGCCTCGAAATGCGCCGTCAGTTCGTCCTCCTCGTATTCCCGGAGACGTTCCGCAAGCATGCGGAACACTTCGCGGTTGTCGGGCACGCCGAGCTGTTCGGCGGCAGCGGAGAGAAAAGCTTTCGTCGTCCCGTCGGAGATCATCATGCGAAGCCGTTCATCGGCGCGAAGTTTCAGCCGGTCCGCGCCGGCATCGTTCAAAAACTTCTCGAGCTCGTCTGGCGTCAGCTTCGCGAAGAATCCGGCGCAGGCGGCAGTCGTTTTCCCGGAAGCGGCGTCTGTCGCGTTTTCCTCCGTCTCCGGCAGGACCAGCACCGCGGCGGACGGCAGAAACGCCACGTTTCCCGGCGAGACATCGTTCCGGCGCACCACATGCAGGATCACGTCCGCATACATCGGGTCGCCGCCGTGCCCGTGCGATATCCAATCGCTTGTTTTCACATGGACCTCGATGTCGCCGCGCAGCGTCGTCCCGTTCAGTTCGAGCTTGGCGTTGCGGAAATCCGGCCCCGGCATCCGGTTCCAGTTTCCGGGCGAAAGCACACGCAGCCTGCCGCCGCCCGCGAGCTTGAATTCCGTTCCGCGCCGAACATCCGACCACTGTTTCTGGATGGCCGTTTCAGGCTCATGCCGCCGTCCGGTCCTTGAGACCGTCGTCTCGCTGTCCTGTTTTACCGTGTCAGGCTGCTGTTTCATTTCGGATGGTATTCCGTTCCGGTCCAATCAAACGATGTCGTTTTTCTGTTTGCATAATTTACATGCTGTTCCCCGCATTTGCAAGGAGACGCCGTGATTTTTCAGTCCGGACGCAGTCTGTCATGCGTCCGGCGAGAATTTCCGTGGAATTGACGCGCCTCCGGTGAGATCGCGGACGGCATCGGAAAACGCGGCGAAGTTTGCGCTCGGGATCACGCCGGAAAGCGTCACTCCGGCGGAGAATTCCTCGCCCGTGATCTCCGCCGCGAACTCCGGGAGACGGCGGCGCACGTTTTCATAATGGAGATAGGACAGCGCAAGCGCAAAACGGGTGAGCGGGACAAGCTCGACGGTCGGCGGGTCGGCGAGCGCCAGCTGCGCGCTTTCGGTGTAGGCCCGGACCAGACCGCCCGTACCGAGTTTGATCCCGCCGAACCACCGGGTCACTGTGAGCAGAACATTGGTGATGCCGCTTCCTTTGAGCACTTCGAGTGCGGGCCGTCCCGCCGTCCCGGACGGTTCTCCGTCGTCGGAGCACCCCATCACGCCGCCCTGCGGTCCGCAGATAAAGGCGAAGACGACATGGTTGCAGTCGGAGTAAGTGCGTTTGCGTTCGCGCCAGAGCCCCCGCGCGGCCTCCGCCGAGTCGACCGGAGTCGCTTCGGCGAGGAAACGCGATTTCCGTATTACCAGTTCGGCGCGGGTGCCGTGGCGCAGGATCAGCATGATCGTTTCACCGGGGCTGCGACGCTTTTGAGGGCATGGTGAACGAGCCGCAGGAAAGCCAGTCGGTGACGGACGAGTCGGCGCGGACGCCCTGGATCGCCCATGCGTATCTGCCGCTTGAAATACCGGACACCGTCAAAGCGTTCTTCTGCTCGGCAAGATCATAGACCTTTTCATCCACGCGGATCTTGTACCGGACGATCCCCGTGTCGGCGGTCGCGGGGGTAAAACTGAGCCTGACGGAACCGGTTTCCCGGTTGATCCCGGCCTTCGGATCGCGCACGTTTCCGATCGTATAAGTCTTCGATTCCGCAGTCCCGCTTGAATCAACGACTTTCCACTGAAGCACGGAACCCGCAGGTATCTTGAATTTCTGGGAAATCGTTTTGCTTTCCTCTTTCCAGTCCTCGCTGTTGACCGGTTTCCATTCGCCTGATTCGCCGTAACGGTAGAGCAGCCTGTCGACGGAATTGATCGTGACCGCCTTCGTGTTGTTGTAGTTCGGGACCTTCCTGACCGTGAACGTGCCGGAGAACGAATACTGCGAATCGGAAAGATTCAGCTTGGAGGAAAAGTCCATGACTTCGATCGGCGCGTCCAGCACATCAATGATGCGGTCTCCGTCGGAATCCCGCCAGCCGACCATTTCCATGGATTGCGGCGAAGTGACATGCTGTTCGAACGCCGTCGAGATCGAGCTGTTCATTATGCTGGGGACGATGCTGTTCCGGTTCGGATTGCCGTCCGGGGCATTGGTGTTCTGCACCCCGTAATAACCGGCGCGTTCGTTGTAGTTCCCCTGCCCCGGATATTCGTCGGCGGCGCCGAAGATGTGCGCCATTTCGTGCGCGAACGACTGGGAGGAATACCAGTCGTAGGGGCGTGAATACGCCGTCAGGATGTAGGTGTCGGAAACGCCCTCGTACTGCCGCCCCAGGGTGTAGGACCGGTAATTGTCCGAAAAGTAGTGGTCGCGGTCGTTGTCGGCCTTCACGACGAAGATATTGAATGCGAAATCGGCGTTGTGTTTCTCGATCGTATCGGCGGTATACTGGTACAGCATCCGGGTTTTGTCGCCGGAATATCCCTGCGCGTTCAGGAACTCGCCGATCCATAGACGGTCGTCACGGTACGCGCCGTGCGTGATCGGTTCGTAGGAGGTCTGAAACGGCGTCTCGGCGTGCTCCAGGCCGACCGTGAATTTCAATTCGCCGATGTAGTTCTTCCGTTTCCACATCTCCTCCCACCAGGCGCAGGCTTTTTTGACGTGGCCGATCGCCTTCCCGATCTCGTCCTTGTTCCACGTTTCGGTCTTCGCGTCGATCCTGCCGTTGCATTCGAACAGAACGAGGTTGACGTAGATCTCGCCCGCCATGAACGCCGAGGTATCGTATTGACCCGCGCCGAACGGCCGTTTCAGCTTCGTTTCCTGTCGCGCCGTTCCTGCCGCGGGCGGGAAACCGCCGAATCCGCCCATTCCGGGTGCACCGCCGAAATTGGCCTGACCCGTTCCGAAGCCGCCGGGCATTCCGGCTGGACGCTGCCCGCCCTGCTGTCCGAAACCTCCCTGCCGTACCCCCTGCTGCCGTTGCTGGCCGCCAGTCTCGTTCCGCCTGCCGGCGAAACCTCTCTGCACGCCCCGGAAGCCGTCCTGAGCGAATGCAAGGACACCGCAGACCGACACCGCCGCCGCAAACAGTGCTGTTCGAACCGATCTCCTCATGGCGTCACTTTTTCATTTGTCATCCGTCACGCCGAGCGCGTCGTTCAACTGTTTGATCCGGGCGCTCTCCTCGGGGGTCAGGTCTGTGCCCTTCATCAGGATGAAGTCTCGCGTCTGTTTTGCCGGGTTCACACTGAACGGCGCGCCGAGGTAGCTCCTGCGGACGAGTTCGGGGTAGAACACGAGGCGTTCGACCGCGACGACGGGATCGACCATCACGACTTTGAAGGTATGGCGTCCGGCTGTCTTCACATCATGCGTCACGCGGACCTTGCGGACGTTCTCGAACACCTCGTTGTTCAGGCGCTTGAACTCGCGGGAGAGCGTGTCGGTCACCTTCACGGGCTCGTCGTCAAACGCCGTCCCGATCCTGAGCTCGCGGACGTTCAGCGCTCCGGCGGTCGGGTTGTCGGGGAAGATCGGCATGATCTCCACGTCGACCGTCACCTTGCCCGGTTCCGGGATATAAACATTGTATTCCAGAGTCGGGGCGGGCTCCGGGGGAAGGATGGACTTCGACGGAAGCGGATAGCCGGTCATGGCGTCGTTCCAGCGCCCCAGGCCGTCGATCTTCGTCCATTTCGCGCCCTTCGCGTCGCGCTTTCCGTCATAGTCGGATGCCCGGATTACGATGGGACCCGCGCCGCTTCCGTAAAACGCCGGAAGCTCGGCAGGGACGGTCTTTTCGGTTTTGACCGTGACCCTGATTGGTTCCACGCCCGGCGCAATAATGGAGAAACTTGTCGCCGCGCCTCCGGTCGGTACGCGGCTCCAGTCGATCGACACATAGACGACTTCATCATTCGCGCCTTCCACGACGACATCCTCCCGCGACAGCTTCACGCTGGGTGTTGCAGCAGACAGATGACATTCAATTCTTCCCTTGTCGGAACGATTGAACAAAGTTACGGGGTATTTCCGGTCGCTCAGGGAATCGAACGTCGGGAGCGTCAGGCTCTCCGCCTGATGGGGAGCAGCTTTCTCGCTGCCCTCGACCGCCACGCCGAGCATCGGCTCGTCGGTCGGCGTCGGCATGGGGGAGATGCGCGGCAGGGAGTTGTTCGCCGGCATGCTCCACTGCGTGTAGCCGATGTGCTTGTCGGACATCATGTTCTTCCACTTGCCGCCTGCCATTTCGGCGCTGTTGTAGTAGTCGGAGAGCTCCTTGTCCTTTTCGAAGAGCTCCTGCACCTTCTTGAGCGCGACCGCCGCGCTGGAACGGCCCTGTTTCGCATACTGGTCGGCCTTGGCGAGCTCCGTGTAGATCTGCGCCGTGCCCGCACCCGCCACGACCGGATAATAGACAAGCTGATAGAACGCGTCGGCGTACTCGGGCGGCATCTTCTGTTTCATCTGTTCGGCGATATTGACGAGGTTCTGCCATTTTCGAGCGAATTCGTCCGCCTCGCTGTAGTTCACAGCGCTCCAGATGCGCGTCTGTTGAAGTTCCGGCTTGCGGATGTAGTTCAGCTGAATATATTTGCCGATCAAATAGGCGCAGGCGTCGGAACAATCCTCCGGGAAAATATCCCGGCACCAGCGTTTCAGCCAGTTGTTGACGCCGTCGAGCGGAATCCGGTCGGGGTCCCAGGCGTATTCCATGATGAAGCCGATCTCGGCCTCCTTCGGCTTCAGGTCGCCCACGTTCACGATCCACATCCCGCGGATGCCGTACTGGTACGCGATGTAAAGCTGATGCGCGATCTGCGGGATCGGACGCGTGCTGATCCAGCGGTCGTTCCACGGCCCGCCGTTCATGTCAATGTGGTAATACAGCCCGAGCTGGTCGGGATGCTTGCGCGCCTCCTCGTCCGGGAGCTGGAGCAGATAGCCGAAATTGCTGTCGCTGAACGTGACGATCACGTCGTCCGGCGGACGGACGCCCTTGTTGTAGAAAGTCCAGATCTCGTTGAAGACCACCCACATCTGCGGCACGGTGGCGGGGTCGCGTCCGTACGCCTCGCGGATGAGCTCGCGCTGGTCGCGGAAAAGCTGGTACAGCATCTCCTTGTTGCTGTCAAACTGCGCGTTCGGGTCAAGCGGCAGGTCGCCGTCGCCACGCAACCCGACGGTCGGCAGGTTGTCATACTTCGCGTTGCGTTTCAGTCCCTCCAGCCAGAACTTCCTCATGTTTTCGCCGTTATGCCGGTAGTTCCACTCGCCGAGCTCGCGGCTGCGCTTGGTCCATTCCTCCTGGTTGCGCATCAGCGGCTCGTGGTGGCTGGTGCCCATGATGACGCCGTATTCGTCCGCTACGGCCGGGTTCAGCGGGTCGTCCTCGTTGAACGCCTTGCCCCACATCGCGGGCCACAGGTAGTTTCCCTTCAACCGGAGGATCAGCTCGAACATATGCGCGTACATCTTCGAGTTGATGCCTCCGAAATTGGCGCGGGCCCAGTTGCCGAACGACGGTTCCTCGTCGTTGATGAAGATGCCGCGGTATTTCACCTTCGGCGGTCCCTGCGTATAGAGGCTTGATTTCGCGTACAGCGCGTCCGAATGCACTACGGGCACGTCGGCCCACCAGTACCACGGGGACACGCCGATCCGTTTCGAAAGCTCGTAGATCCCGTAGATCGTGCCGCGTTTGTCGCTTCCGGCGATGATCATGGAGTCGGGCCTGACCTGAATCAGGTACGACTCCCATTTTCCGCGGATCGAATCGACATTGACCTTACCTTCCTTCACGAGACCGTCGATGAGCGGGCTTTTTCCAATCGTGCCGATCAGGATCAAGCCCGGACGCACCGTGCCGTCCGTTTCAACGGACGATGCTGTTCCGGTCACGCGCTTCACGTCCTCGCTCAAATCCTTCGCCGCACGGATGACTTGCGGAAAGTCCTCTTCGCTCAGCACGATCGTCGCGGCGTTTCCCCCGGCGAAGATAGGGAATCCGCCCTCAATGGCGGAACGGGAGATCATGCTGTCGAACATATCTTCGGCGGCGAGCATGGAGCCCGCGGTCATCATCGCCGCGGCCAGAAGTCTAGTAATGCGGTTAGGGAAAACTCTTCTTTTCATGGAATATTTCTTTTTGAAAATGCAAAAGGGTTATGATGCGCCGGCACTGCACATTGAAACACAGGACGGGAGGTCGTTTTTTCGCCGGATGCTTCCTCAGATCAGAGAGGAGAGATCGGTGAATTCGTAATCGTGCGCGGCGGCGACGTTTTTGTTCGTGAGCTTGCCCAGATAGCAGTTGACGCCGGAGGAGATCGCCGCACTCTGCTTGCATGCCTCTTCCAGACCATTCTTCGCGATCTGCAGGCCGTAGCGCAGCGTGGCATTCGTCAAGGCAATCGTACTGGTCCGGGGCACCGCGCCAGGCATGTTGCCCACGCAGTAATGCACCACGCCCTCCTCGATGAACACGGGATCGTCGTGCGTGGTCACGCGGGAAGACTCCCCGCAACCGCCCTGGTCGATCGCCACGTCCACGAACACAGCACCATCCTTCATCTCGGGCAGATAACGCTTCTTGAAGAGCTTCGGCGTAGAGCCGCCGGGGATCAGCACGGACCCGATCACCAGGTCGGCGTCCTTCAGCACGCGTTCGATGTTGCTGTCGGAGCTCACAAGCGTCTGGATGTGCGCGCCGAACATGTTGTCGAGCTCTTCCAGACGCTTCAGATTGATGTCCAGGATCGTCACGTTCGCGCCCATGCCGACGGCGATCTTGCAGGCGTTCATGCCGACCGTACCGCCGCCGAGGATGACCACATTGGCTTTGGGCGTGCCGGGAACGCCCGCAAGCAGAATGCCTTCGCCGCCGAACTTCTTCTCCAGATACTTCGCGCCTTCCTGAATGGAGAGACGGCCCGCGATCTGGGACATCGGTGCGAGGCACGGCAGAGAACGGTCGGCTTCCTGGATCGTCTCGTAGGCGACAGCCTTGACCTTCCCCGCCAGCAGGGCGTCTGTCTGCTCCCTGTCGGCGGCGAGGTGGAGATAGGTATAGAGGATCAGCCCCTCGTGAAACAGTTTATACTCACTGGGGAGCGGCTCCTTGACCTTGACCATCATATCGACCAGATGCCACACGTCGGCCGCGTTGTCGATCAGGCTTGCCCCGGCATCCACATATTCGTTGTCGGAGAATCCGGAGCCGACACCGGCGCCTTTTTCCATGTACACATGATGACCGGCGGCGACATAATCCCGGACGTTGTCCGGCGTGAGTCCAACGCGGAATTCATTGTTCTTGATCTCTTTGACGCATCCGATTTTCATAGCCGGTGTTCATCCTTTCCGTTTTTATTCCCCGAAAGGGGACTCGATCTGTTCAGTGTTTGACAGACGGTTCGATTGTTGTCGACAAAGGACCGCCGCATGCGGGTCCTTTTCTTGCTATAAAATAGTTGCCGGATCGCATTTTTCAAGCCGCAGGCCGCTGAAACGGACCGTTTTTTTTCGGGAAACGCCGGGTCATTTCATCCGAAACACCTGAGGCGTCTTCCGGAGAAAGTCCCTCAGAGATTCATTTCCCGTTCGTCCGCTTTGCCATCCATTCCCGTTTCAGGATGGCGTACTGGATCGTGTCCTCGTAGACCGGATTTCCCCCGGCGTCGTCGACGAACGAAAAGAACTCCCTGAACACCCCTTCCCGGCGCAACCCCATTATTTCGCAGAGATGCTGGCTGCGCGCATTGTAGTCGTCCACGTAGGTGTAAATCCTGCGTGCGCCCTTTTGCATGAAGAGATAGTCGTAAAAGGCATACGTCGCTTCGTATGCGCAGCCACAGCCCTGATACGCGGCATTCAGGATGATGCTCGGGGTGAAGGTGTCCGGCGGCGGCTTCGGCCCCGGCGATTTCGAGCACAGCATGGGCGGCTCGTAGGACGACGGCTCGGCGTCGATCTCCCCGATCACCTTGCCGGATTCCTTCAGCACGATGGCGAAACAGTATTCCGTATCGACGCCGCGTTTCACCACCTCTGCTCTTGCCTCGTCGAGACTGTCGAGCTTCAGGTTGGCGAAGCAGTGCGGCAGAGGGCCGCTCAGATACTCCAGGACATCCGCCGCATCGCTTTCGCGAAACGGACGAAGAAGCAGTCTTTTTGTTTCAACCGTGCTCATTTTTGCCTCACTTGACAGGATAATCGAAATAGGTGTCCGGGTACGGTTCATCAGCAAGCGTGAAGTGCCACCACTCCTCCGCAACAGGTTTGAATCCGTGTTTGAGCATGACCGAACGAAGCAGCATGCGGTTGCGGAACTGGAACTCGTTAATCTTTCTTTCGGCGGGTGTGCCGGCAGGGAATTCTCCAGTGAATTTCTGCGTCTCCGGGTTCCCGCCCCAGTCAGGATGGCTTTCCCGTCCGAACCAGTCGAACGTACCGCCCATATCGACTTCCTTTTCCGTCCTCATGTCGAACAGGGTCAAATCCACGGTGCTGCCGCGGCTGTGTCCAGATTTCGCGGCGATGTATCCGCGAGGGAAGAGTACGGTCTTGTCGAGGTCGGGGTAGAAATACTGTTTCATTCTCGTGTCGTCCGCTTTATGCGACCATTTCACGAAGTGGTCGACGGCTCGCTGCGGGCGGTAGGTGTCGTAAATCTTGAGGCGGTAGCCCAGCGGAATCAGTTCGTCGCTCACGGCCTTCAAAGCTTCGGCGGCTTCGACGGTCAGCATGGGCGTCGGACGTTCATAGCCGCGAATGCGGTCCCCAATGAAATTGTACGTGGAATAATAGCGGACTTCCAGGATCGCGTCCGGTATGGTTTCAGCCAGATACACGAACCCCGGCGGCGAAACAGCGCAGTCCGCTTTGCATGCCGACACGGCCAGCATGACAGCCGCCACAGCAATCAGACAGAGCCAGTGTTTCATGGATGCAAATCCCCGACGAGGGAAAAACGGGACGGCAGGATCCTTTTTCATCGAAAGTCCTTTCCTTGTTCGGTGTTGAATCGTCGCTATACGATAACACGCTGACATGCGAAAGTCAACCGTGATTCCGTAAAAAAGATGGAATCACGGGATCCGCGGCAGGTATCCCCGATGTGTTTTTTTGCAGGAACGGCTTGTCCTCTTCTTGATTTTATCTTTTTTCCGTGATATATTTAGGCTGAATCAAGGAGAAAACGCAGATGAACTCATATTTCAAACATTTATCCTGCCTTCTGCTGGCAGGCTGCCTGATTCCGGCGCTGTCCTCCTGCGGATGCGGTTCCAAATGCGGCAAATCCGCACCGGAGGTCGCAATCGACCTCGGCAGCAGTTCGATTTACACACGGAAGGAACTGGATGAAGCCGTCCTTTTGATCAAAAGCAAGTTTGCGAGCTTCGAAGGGGACTGCGAACTTCACAGCATCCGCTATGCGGGAGATGAAGCCAACAACGGGGAGAACCTTGAATGGCTGAATTCCCTCCGCGAGGCGAGATCGAACATTCCTCCCGAAGCTGTGGGGAAGGCATACGTGCAGGTCGCCGAATTCCTGAGCGATTTCCACTCTCCCCTTGAGGAGGGGCCGTACGCCTGGGAGATCGATATGGAGTACAAGGACTACCAGTGGTGGCTTGCCCGCCCGAAGGACGGAGCCTGGGAGATCGTCTCCTGGGGATATTGATCCCGATTCCGCCCCGCTTCAAACTTTATTCCTCGATGCGGAACTGCCCAAAATGAAATCCCCGCCCCGGATTGCAGAAGCCCGGATGCAGCACAGGAGCCGGACAGGTGCCGTTCGTTATTGACTCCGTCCGCACAAACAGACGGATTTTATTTAGAAAATCAAGGAAAAAAACTTTTTTTCGCGGTCTTTGAGCCTTGACAAAAACAAAAAACAGGCTTATTGTATGGCATCGAAGGATCGCATCCGGCGATTCTTACCTCAAAACAACCGAACCTTCTCTCAAAAACACAAATTGACAGAGGTCTATTGCCAATGAAACACTCCAAACTGCTGATCGCGCTTGCTATGACAGGCGCCCTGTCTGTCGGCCTTACGGCGTATGCGCAGTCGCCGACGAAGCCGAAACACACTTTCGCCAACCCCCTCGACGTCCTCGTCGGACATGAGCGTGGCGTCCGCGGCGGCGAACCCGTCGTCCTCATCTACAAGGATGACTACTATCTGTTCGTGTCGCATCGCAGAGGCTACTGGTACTCTCCGGACTTCCAGAACTGGACCTACGTCGATGCCCCCAACTATCCCGCCGGCGTCGTCTCCGTCGTCGAGTTCCAGGGCGAACTCATCGGCTGCTCGATGAACAACCGCAACGTCTACAAGGCGATCGATCCCAAGGCCGGTACATGGGAGAAGATCGGCGAGCTCAGCAGCGACCGCTACGGCGACGCCAACCTGTTTGCCGACGGCGACCGCCTTTACCTGTATTTCGGCTGGTCCCAGATCATGCCGTTCCAGGTCGTCGAACTTGACACCAAGACCTTCAAGGAAAAAGCCGAACCCATTCCGCTGTTCTTCAGCGACATCAAGAACCACGGCTTCGAGGCGCGCAAGCCCGAGGACGTCATCTACTCCATCTTCGGCGGACGCCGCGATTACGGTCCCGAGGAGTTCCCCTGGATCGAAGGTCCCTGGATGACCAAGCACAACGGCAAGTACTATCTGCAGTACGCCGCCATCGGCCTTGAGTTCATTTCCTACTCCCACGGCGTGTACGTCTCCGACAGCCCCACCGGACCGTTCACCTATTCAGAACACAACCCGCTGACCTTCAAGACCAGCGGTTTCGAGGTCGGCGCCGGACACGGCAGCACCTTCCACGACAAGAAGGGCAACCTCTGGACCATCTGCATGATCCCGGCCCACTACGGCGAAAACGGACGCGGCTCCGAGCTCGCGATCTTCCCGACGGCCGTGGACAAGGACGGCGTGATGTATTCCGATACCGCCTACGGCGATTATCCGCAGTATTTCCCGAACGACCGCAAAGTCGGCGGCGCGGACAATTATACCGACTGGAAGCTTCTCTCCTACAAGAAGCGCACCGAAGTCTCCTCCACCGCCGCGAACCATCCCGCGGTCAACGCCCTCGACGAGGATTTCCTCACCTGCTGGGCGGCTGAGACCAGCAATGCCGGCGAATATTTCATGGTCGACCTCGGCGGCGAGGCCAGCATCAATGCCATCCAGCTGAACTGGGACCAGGTCAGAGCCCCGCAGGCG
>JBGUKN010000067.1:0-17612 GCA_045114455.1 Victivallales bacterium | reverse complement strand
ACGCTCGCGGCGATCTACGTCCCTGTGGACGGCATGAACGAACGGGGCCTGGTCGTCGCCGACCTCATGGCGGGAGACGACGAGGAGACGCACCAGAAGACGGACAAGCCCGACCTCACGACCACGACCGCCATCCGGCTGCTGCTGGACCGCGCGGCGAACGTGGACGAGGCGGTCGAACTGCTGAAACAGTACGACATGAATTCGTCCATCGGTGCGGCGCATCACTTCGCCATCGCGGACAAGACCGGGAAAAGCGTGGTCGTGGAGTACGTGAACGGCGAAATGCTTGTCGCGGAAACGAATATCGTCACGAACCACTATCTCGCCGACAGCCCGAAAAAAGGCGTCGGCTCGGAGCAGTCTCATCAGCGTTTCGACTGGCTGAACAACCGCATCGGTCCGGATTTCATCCTCGCCGGCTGGAGCGGCCGGCCGGACTACAAGATAGCCTGGCCGCCGTTTCAGGAGATGAATGGTCTGCTGTCGTTCGTCGCGCAGTCACAGTATCCGCAGACGGACGGCAGTTATGAGGTGACTTTGTGGAGCATCGTGTACAACCCGGGAAAACTCTGGGCCGACTTCTATTTCCGTGAAGATTTCGATTTTCATCACGGCCACCGGCTTTTTCTCCGCCCCGAAATCAACAACAAAAACAAATTCGTATCCCCCACTCCCGTCATTTACATCGATTGAGCCGGGAACAGGTTTTTTATCGTCCGTTCGGGTGCAGCATGACTTCCAGCCATTCGTCCAGGTGGTCGTCGAGCCACCAGTTTTTCATGCGCGCGTAGTTGGCGCGGATGAACTGGAACTGCGCGTCCGGATCCGCGAACAGCGCACTGACCATGCGGTCGAGTTTGTCCGGCGTATCGAAGCATGCCTCCGGCGCGATCCGCCTGTAGCTGCCGAGGTCCTGTACGAACGCAGGCGTGCCTTCCGCCCAGGATTCCAGCAGCTTGATCGGACTCTTGCATTCGTTGAACAGGGAGTGGCGGAGCGGCTGGATGAAGAGGTCGGCGCGGATCGACCGCCGGACGCGCGGATAGTCCAGGAACGGTCCGATGGGGATGCATTCGAAATCGTTTTTATACTTTTCCAGGGCAGGGGGGAACCCGCCGTGGAAGATGAACCGGTACTTGCGTCGGTTTTCGACGATCCAGTCGAGGATGCCGGAGAAGTCGTCGGGCTCGCCGGTCCGCAGCATGTCGAAATGCGACATGCCGCAGGAGAAGCAGATGCGCGGCTTCCGTTTTTTCTGCGAGCGGATGCGATCGAGGATGACCGCTTCGTCATAGGAATCGAAGAAATACCGTGGCAGATAGTTCGGGATTACATGGAATTTATCGCGCGGGAGCCCGAATTTCCCGCTGTAGTAATCGGCGAGCGGGGTGCATGTTACCGTCACGGCGTCGCTTCCGTCCATGTAGACGGGGAGGGCGTCCCTGCCTTCCTTGAAAATGTCGCGGTAGCAGTTGTAGACGGGGATGTCATCCCGGACAAGGATGTCGTCGATCTCGTAGATGACGGGGAACCGGTATTTTTGTTTCGCGGGGAGAATGAGTCCGCGGAACCATGCGAGGTCGCCGACGGAGCACGCCCGCTGGAGACGGAAACACGACAGGTTTGGAAAGACGTCTCTGTACGCAAACAGAAGACGCGTGTCGCAGAAGACCGCCCTTTCGTGGATCTGGGACAGCAGCTGGGAAATGAAGAGGATGCGGTAGTAGGAGCATCCGCCGGAATCGATGTGCGTGGAGCCGAAGATGTACGTTTTATCCGGGTTGAGGGTTACTCCCGGCTTTTTTTTCTGCGCCTCCGGGCGTGCCGGAGCCGTCAGTTTTGGTGGTACGAATTGAAACATGGTTCTTTTGCGTGAAATGGTTCCGGTTTGATCCGTTTTCATGTTGCGGTTTCATCGGAAGACAATATAATCCGGTAATTCCGAAAAACAAGCGGCGGAAAGCCAAAAAAGGGCCGAAACGGGAAAAAAAACGGTTTCGAGGTTGAAGTTTGTGCGTGCGCGGTCTATATTAGAATGATATTATGCCAATGATTTTCCCTCGCCGGGCAGCGTACATTATTCCGCGTCCGGCGGTCATGGCGCAACAGGAAAACGATCCCATGCTTTACTGTCCGAAATGCCAGCAGCTCGAAGCGACCACGCCGCAGAAACACGACGACGGCACGGTGACGTACCTCTGCAAGAAGTGCGGAGGCGTCATTCCCCTGCGCCGCGACCTTCGCCCGGGCGAAGTCGTGGCCGGATTCCAGATCGAGGAGGAACTCGGACGCGGCGCGATGGGGATCGTGTACCAGGCGAAGCAGACCAACCTCGACCGTGAGGTCGCGATCAAGATCCTGTCCGACGACAGCGCCAGCGACGAAGTGTATGTGGAACGGTTCTTCCGCGAGGCGAGGGCCGCCGCCAGCCTGTCGCATCCGAACGTGGTGCAGGCATATGACGCGGGCGTGACCGACGACGGCATCTATTATTTCGTGATGGAGAAGATCACCGGGGAGAACCTGGAACGCGTTCTGAACAATGTCGGGCCGCTGAACATCCCGCAGGCGCTGGACGTCTTTATCTCCGTCGCGAACGCGCTGTCCTACGCGTGGACCCGCAACCAGCTCAGCCACGGCGACATCAAGCCGGAAAACATCATCATGCGCCTGAACGGGAAGGTCAAGATCGCCGATTTCGGGCTCGCGCGCCGTGCGAAGGACCCCGAACTGGCGGATGAAGACATCCGCGCGACGCCCGCCTACGCGCCGCCGGAGATCATCCGCGGCGACAAGGACGTCCCCGGCTTCAAGTCGGACATGTATTCCTTCGGCGCCACCGCCTACCATATCCTGATCGGCCATGAACCGTTCGTCGGGACCGACCCCATGAAAGTCTGCGATATGCAGCTTGCCGAGGTCCAGACGCCGCTTTATAAGCTCAATCCGAATATCCCGAGGCGGCTGTCCGACCTGGTCGACGCCCTGATGATGAAGGACCCGGCGGAACGCCCCGCTGCCTGGAGCGACGTGGTCGACGAACTGAAATCCATCCGGCAGGAGATCGGGGGTGCCGCCTCCGCCGCGCCGGAAAAAAAGACCGGAACAGGCCGCGTTTCCGCCCCGCGGACGAAGGGAAAGGTCCCCGTCAAGGTCATTGCGATTGCCGCCGTGATCCTCGTGGTCGTGGTCGCGGTCGTGATCGCGGCTGTCGTTTCCTCGAAACCGAACGGACCGGGCGGAGACGTCCCGTCCGTGACGGACAAGCCGTCGATTTCCGCGAATCCTTCGTCCTCGCAGGCGTCCAACTCCGGTTCCGCGACGGTCCGCGACGAAGCTTTTTTCCAGGCGAGATGGAAGCTGATCCAGGAGGAATCCAAAGATTCCGGGCTGGAATTGAAACAGGTCGAGCAATTCGTGACCGAGGCGGGAAAGATGGCGCCGAAGGAAGCCGTCGTCGCGCTTGAGTCACTTCGTACCGCGGAACGGCAGACCCGCGCGCTGACGCTGCGAAACGAGCTTCTGGACCAGGCGGCGGCCTTCAAGGCGGAAGACGCGAAGGACCTTGATTTCGACAAGCTCGACGATCTTTACCGGTCCGCCCTTTCCAGACGTGACGAGCTGAAAAAGCTTGATGCCGAATTGACAGAACATATCTTCCTGCCGGAACAGCAGAAGACGGTCGACGCCTATGTGAAGCTGCTGGCGGATCTCCAGCTGGCGGTTTCCCTGGGCGGAGAGATTTCGATCGGACAAAAAACGGAACAGGACGCCGCGCCGGAAAAAACGAAACCGTCGACGGCGGAACCGGAGCCGAAGAAGACGGAGCCGAAAAAGACGGAATCCGCCGCTCCGGGATCGGGATCCGCGGATGAGAATGCCGCCGGGACCGTGAAGGATTCCAAGCTGCTCCTGAATTATCTGCTCCTGCTGGACTGCCTCCCGAATACCATCGAGGACGAATCCGAGCGCGCCGACGCGATGCGGATGCTGAACGAACTGCTGTCCGACAAGGCGTTCACCGATGAGATTCCGCGCAGAAACTGCATCGGCATCCGGAAATTCCTGGCCCTGAATTCCGCGCCGCTTCTGCCGTATCTTGCCGCCGACGCTGCAGTCCTCCGCGGCATGAAGCTCTTTCCCCACGCATACCCGGACAGCGTCCTGGAAGACATCACGGACTCCACGTTCCGCCTGAAGGTGCCGGATCAGAAGGCCAGCATCTTCCAGAAAGTCGCATGGAGCAAACTCCGCAAGGACGAGGGGGAGGACCGGATCGTCGTGACGCTCATCAACAGTCCGCAGCTGGCGAAGCTCTCGGAGGATTTCCGCGAATACCTGTACGCCCGCGCGATCTTCCTCGGCGTCGATCCCGATCTCCTCAAGAAGCGTTACGACCGTACCTCCGGCCTGTCTGCGGAGAAAAGGGAAGAATTCGCCAGGATCGCCGGATTCTTCGAAAAATCCGTGCTCGACGAAGAGTAATCCGTTAACCTGTTAATATGAGCATGAGAGGCTAATCACGCTCGGGAATGGAGGGAAACTCTCCCTCGCAGGCGGCTTCGTAGGCGGCGATCTTTTCGCGGAGCTCGTCGCCGAGCGGGATCTTCGTTCCCGCCTTGAAATCGAACCGCACCACCACGTCCTCGGCGAACGCGCACAGCGTGCCCTTGTCGTCGTACAGGGCGTGTTCCATCACGATGCTCGTCCCGCCCGTTTTTTTGATGCGCGTGAGGATGCGGACGTCCCCGGGGAAAAAGAGCTGGGCGACGAACTGCACGCTCGACGCCGCCAGGATCGGACCCGTCGCCATGCCCTGATAGACGTTCAGCCCGATGTGCCCGCAATACTCGACGCGCGCGGCCTGTATGAACCTCGAAAACGCGATGTTGTTCACATGTCCGAGCAGGTCCAGGTCGCTCCAGTCGATGCGGCTTTTGAATATCTGTGCGCGCGCCATGTTCAATGTCTCCTTATTCAAAATACCCCCGACTGAATGTCAGTCAGTCGGGGGAGGCAAAGCTTGTTCTTTGTGTCCGAGCGAAGCCGGACACTATATCAGTGGAGGCACAGCCTCCTTATTTTTTAGCTGCTTTCTTTGCCGGGGCCTTCTTCGCCGGAGCTTTCTTCGCGGCGGGCTTCTTTTCTGCGGCCTTCTTCGCGGCAGGCTTCTTTTCGGCGGCCTTCTTTGCGCCGTCCTTCTTCGCGGCGGCCTTGGAATCGGCCTTCTTCGAAGCCTTTTTCGCGGCCTTCTTGGCGGGCTTCTTCTCCTCGTGGCCGTGGCAGCAGCAATCGTCGTCGCAGCAGCCGTCGCCCTCTTCGATGCCGAGCATGCGGATCACGTCCTCGTCATTGTTGAGCGGGATCTGCTCGACTTCGGCGGCGGTCCAGTATTCGCTGTGAGTGACCTCGTCTCCGGGTTCAAGGATGGCGAGCGGGCCGAGCGTTTCGAGTTCGAGGTAACCGCCCTCGGTGTAGACTTCGATGGAGCTGCCGAGATCGGGATATTCGTTGTCCTCGAAATACTCGAACTGCTTCACGAAGACGACGTTCTTGTTGACGTATGCGCACCAGCCCTCGCCGGAGTTGAGCCCGATCTTGGTCGGCGCGCCCTTCGCGGTCTGCTTCACCAGCACGAATTCGTTGCCGAGCACGAACCGGGAATCGGTGGGCTTGGCGTAGGGCCAGAAGTTGACGGAGCGGTTCGGGACGAGCCCGTCCGGACCGTGGTTCATGGGCAGGATGGCGGTCCCGCCGGGCATGAGCTGGGTGATGCCCCACGCGGCGGCCTCGATGTCCCAGAGGCCCTCGTTGCGGATCTGGTGTTCGATGCGGAAGGAGTTTTCGCCTTCGGGATAGACGTTGATCGTCTTCACGATGCCGGTGAGCTCCTCGCGGGGCGCCATGAAGGAGATTCCGCCGTCGCGGAGTTCCGCCATGACGACTCGGCGGGTGTCCGGGCAGTAGGAACGCACGCTGTCTTCCGGCGCGTGCCAGATACGGTGCCCGCCGTAGTTCGTCCAGACCTTCTGGTTCGAGGTGCCGAGGAGCTTCTTGTCGAGGTAAAGGAGGTTTTCGCCCTTCGGACCGAGGAACGCGCCGACGATGCGCGGGCCGACCTCCGTGGTGACGACGATGCGGAATTCGCCGTGGGTGAGCTCGATGCAGTTTTTCCATCCCTGGAACGTGATCTTCTTGATCTTCATGCGGATTACTCCTTTACGTGTTTTATGGGGGTTATACGGAACGGTTGAGCATTTGTTCGACGAGGGTGTCCAGCAGGCCGCGCCAGGGATTGTCCGGGAGCGGGAGCAGGGCGGAACAGGCGCAGGCGGAGAGCGCGGAGATGCTTTCGCGGACGGCGTCCGCGGCTCCGCATTCGGTCAGGATCGCGCGGACGGCGTCGATGTCGGATTCGGAATAACGAGGAAGCCGAAGGAAGGAATCGAGCTTGGCGCGGCCTCCCGCGTTCAGACGGCGGACCGCCTCCAGATAGAGCAGCGTAGGCTTGGCCTCCTGGAAATCGGAGCACAGCGGCTTGCCGAAGACCTTTTCATCGCCGAAGACGCCGAGCATGTCGTCCTGAAGCTGGAACGCGGCGGCGAGGTTCGCGGCGTAGCGGGAGAGCGCGGCGAAATCGGCGGATTCCGGTTCGTATGCGCCCTTCGCGATCGCTGCGCCGCAGTGGAGCGCGAACTCCATGATCGCGCCGGTCTTGCCGTCGATCATCGCCATCACGTCGGCTTCCGAGACGGTCGCCGGGTCGAGCAGTTCGAACTCCACGTCGCGCGCCTCGCCGGAGATCAGGTCCCGGTTCAGCTTCGTCTGCATGGCGCGGACCAGCGTCAGCGCGAGCGCGGGATCGACCCCGCGGTCGGCGACGGACGCGAGGCGTTCGACCGCCCAGCCCTGCTGGATGTCGCCCGCGAGGATCGCGAACGATTCGCCGAAGGCCGCCGCCTGTTCGGGCGGCGCGTTGAGCTTGGACGCGGCATGGTCGCGGAGCGTGACGTGCGTCGACGGCTGGCCTCGCCGGAGTTCGTCGCGGTCGATGATGTCGTCGTGGACGAGCGTCCAGTTGTGGTAGATTTCGACCGCCGCGGCCGCCGGGACTGCCTGTTCGCGGTCGCCGCCGAAGAGTTCGCACGCCCACAGCACGAGCGCGGGCCGGAGCCGTTTGCCGCCGCGTCCGGGATAATCGCGCACCGCGTCGCCGAGCACGGCGGGGCGGACGGTCTCCGGGAACGGATCGCGTTTGAGGAAGTCCCCGATCTGTTCGCCCACGCGGCGAAGTTCGTCTTTGAATACTGTCATGCTGTCTCCGGGACCGGCGGAAAACCGGCTGTAAATGAGGTGGAAACGGGCGCGCGAAAACCGAATCCGCCGCGTCCGAGTGTAATGTCTCCCTATATTTTACCCTTGATTGTGCGTAAAATCAAGCGAAAACGAAGGAAAAATGAGGAAAAGTCCCGTTTTTTTCGAAAACGATCGGTGCCGCCCGGAATTGCCGCATGCGGCGTCATTCGCCCCTTTCGAGCTCGTCCAACGCCTCCTGCGCCTCGGCATCGCCATGATCCGCAAAATTCTTCAGATGTTCTTTCGCATCTTCCAACCCCTGTTCGGCGGCTTTGCGCCACAGGTCGACAGCCGTGGAAGTGTCCTTTTCGACGCCGAATCCGGCATAGAAGCACAGGCCGAGACTGAACTGCGCTGCGGAAAACCCCTGTTCCGCGCCCTTGCGGAACCAGTCGACGGCCTGGTCCATGTCCTGCTCCACGCCTTTTCCTCCGAGACAACAGAGTCCGATCCAGTTTTGCGACTCGGCATCACCCTGTTCTGCGGCGAGCCGCCACCACTTTGCTGCTTCCTTCTCATCCTTCCTGCCCCCGATGCCGTGGTAACGATACCATGCGTACCAGAACTGCGCGTCGATATTGCCCTGTTCCGCTGCTTTTTTGAACCATTTCGCTGCTTTTTTGTCATTCTGTTCCACCCCTCGACCGTTTCGGTAGAAAAGGGCAAGGTGGTACTGCGCGAGATCGTCGTCCTGATCCGCCGCCTTGCTCATCCATTTGAAGGCCGCCTTATCGTCCTGTTCGACTCCGCGTCCCAGGCCGTAGGCGGTCGCAAGCAGGATTTGAGCTGTGGAAACGCCCTGTTCCGCAGCCAGACGGTACCATTTTACGGCTTCGGCATAATCCTGTTCGACGCCTTGGCCGCTCTCATAGCAGAACCCGAGATTCTTTTGCGCCAGATCGAACTCCCGTTCCGCTGCCGCGCGAAACCATTTCACGGCTTCGGCGTAATCCTGTTCGACGCCGATTCCTTCAGAATAGCAAACTCCAAGAAGATTCTGCGCTCCCGGATTGCCCTGTTCCGCCGCCAGACGGAAATTTTTGAACGCCGATTCGTAATCCCCCGCCTTGTAGTCGGCTCTTCCTGCGTTCATTTCCGCGGTTCCCGGTTCCTCGGTCGTCCTGCATCCGGCGAACACGAAGATGGCAAGGAAGAGCGCGCCGACCGCGAAGAACGTCTTGTTTGTCATTTTTGCTTTCGACATGGTTTCAAGTCCTTTCACTGTGTTTCAGCCAGCCTTATTTTCTCAAGAAACTGGGCCGGAGTGACGATGAACGGCTTGACAGGAAAATGTTTCAGGTTTCCCGTGACGAGACAGGTTTTGTCGGTTCCATGCGCCAAAGTCACTGCATAAAACGGCACATCGTTCATGTCGGGCAATACGATGCTTGTCTGCCCCGGCTCAAGAAGAATGCCTCTCTTCGCCACTTCCTGAAGGAACGCGTCGACCGTGGCCGGATCAAATCCGAACTTGGTCCGGCGCAGAACATCAGAATACTCTTCCAGAATCGCTTTGCTGAAAACAGGGACCACCGTAGAATCGAAAAGCTTTTCCACAACTGTTACCGTGGGAGAATCCGCATGTTTCGCCAGCAAGGCGGACACAAGCACATTCGTGTCGATCACGGCATAAAACTTCATTTGCGCCTGCGGTTCCTTGTTTGGGCGATTTCCGCGTTGATTTCATCCAGAGACATTTCCTGCAGACCGTTCGCCTTTGCCTGACGGCGCAGACTTTGAAACGCCCGCAATCCCGCGTCGGGCGGTGCGGCGGTGATTTCAAACGGGATCCGGCGTTCCCGGACCACGGCGCGGGCAAAAAGATTGATTGCGGTGGATGTGTTCATCCCGAACTGGGCGCATAGATCGTCGAGTTCCGTCTTAAGTTTTTCGTCCATGCGGACGCTGAATGTTGATGTCGGCATAATGAACCTCCAGTGTTTGATTTTTATATCAAATATAACACATCAGGTTGCAAAAGTCAAGTCCGCAAATAAAAAAAAGAGATGGCAATCGGGGATCATTTTGCGGCGGATCCCGGATAAACGATTTCGTTCGACATGATTCATGCCGGATTCAAGGGAAAAAGCCTTACAGCCTTCCTTGTTCCAGCAGGGTTTCTTTTACGATGTAGTCGATGCGCTTGCTTTTTTCGAGCATTTCCTGCGCCTGCCGATGTCCCTGGGCCGCGGCTTTGCGAAACAGGCTTTCACCCGTTTTGATGTCCTCTCTGACGCCCCTGCCGAGCGCATAGCAGAATCCCAATTCAAATTGAGCGTCGGCAAGCCCCTGATCGGCGGCTTTCCTGAACCATTTCACGGCTTCGCGCGGATCTTTCTCGACGCCTTTCCCGTCCAGAAAGCAGATGCCGAGAGCATATTGCGCCACGGCGTCACCTTGCTCGGCGGCCAGACGGATCAGTTCCGCGCCCCTGGCTTCATCCTGCTCCACGCCCATGCCCTTCAGGTAGTGTACGCCCAGAGAGTAATGCGCCTGAGGCAGTCCCTGATCCGCCGCCTTGCGGAGCCATTTCACCGCTTCCGCATAGTTCTGTTTGACGCCGAGGCCGTTCTCATAAGCCCAGCCGAGACTGAATTGCGCGTCGGGATTGCCCAGGTCCGCACCCTTTTGAAAATGCTTCGCGGCAGTTTCGTATTCCTTGTTGTGAAACGCCTTGATCCCGGCCGAGAAAGCGTCTTTGCCTTTCTGCCTGTCGTCCCTGCAATCGTGGAAGAGCGCGACGGACAGAAGCAGCACGAGGAAACCGAACCAGCTTATTCTTTTGGAACGGATGATCATGGTTTCCCCGCGGTTGTTTCGCGAATGTTTGTTTCAGGTCAGCGGTCCACGCGCGCGCCGCCTCCGCCGACCAGCTTTTCGACCTCGGCGAGACGCGCCATGGAGGTGTCGCCTGGGGTGGTCATGGCGAGCGCGCCGTGGGCGGCGCCGTATTCGACCGCGAGCGCGGGATCGCCCTTTTCCAGGAATCCGTAGATGAGGCCGGAGGCGAAGCTGTCGCCTCCGCCGACGCGGTCGAAGATCTCAAGGCCGTCGCGCTGCTTGGCCTGGTAGAACTTGCCGTCGCTCCAGACGATCGCGCTCCAGTCATTGACCGTGGCGGTGCGGACGGTTCGGAGCGTGGTGGCGGCGGCCTGGAAGTTCGGATAGACGGACACGGCGCGTTCGATCATCTTGCGGAAGTTCGCCGGATCGATGGCGCTGATGTTCGCGTCGAGGCCCTCGACCTCGAATCCGAGGCAGGCGGTGAAGTCCTCCTCGTTGCCGATCATCACGTCCACATACTGCGCGATCTCGCGGTTGACCTCGCGGGCGCGTTCCTTGCCGCCGATGGCCTTCCACAGCGACGGACGGTAGTTGAGGTCGTAGCTGGTCACGGTGCCGTGTTTCTTGGCGGCCTTCAGCGCCTCGATCACGACGCCGGGGGTGGTATCGGAGAGCGCGGCGAAGATGCCGCCCGTGTGGAACCAGCGGCTGCCGAGCTTGCCGAAGATCATGTCAAAGTCGATGTCGCCCGCTTTGAGCTGGGAGACCGCCGTGTTGCCGCGGTCGGAACAACCCACCGCGCCGCGGATGCCGTAGCCGCGTTCCGTGAAGTTCAGGCCGTTGCGGACCTGCCGTCCCACGCCGTCGTACGGGACCCACTTGATGAGGGAGACGTCCACGCCGCCCTGGAGCATGAAATCCTCGACGAGCCGCCCGACCGGATTGTCCGCGAGCGCCGTGATCGCGCCCGCGCGGAGGCCGAAGCAGCGGCGGAGTCCGCGCGCCACGTTGTACTCGCCGCCGCCTTCCCAAACGTTGAACTGGCGGGCGGTGTGGATGCGGCCCGGGCCCGGATCGAACCGGAGCATGATCTCCCCGAGGGAGAGGATGTCGTATTTGCACGAATCGGCGGATTTGATCTTCAGCATGGTAAACTCCTTGATTTGAATTTGCGTGCCGGAATCGCCGGGGCCGCGTCCGGTCATGAGGTCAGAGATCTTACCGTTCATGACGACGTCCGCGGCTTCGTGGCTTCCGGCGCAGAATGAAATGATTGTCCTAACATTTAATATAGCGCGTTCCGCTTCGATTTTACACCCCGTTTCTTACTTTTTTGCCAAAAAAAACGCATCCCGCCTTGAATTGTGCCCGGTTCCGTGCTAAATTATAATCCCATCCGGATGCCAGCATAGCTCAGTCGGTAGAGCGGTTCACTCGTAATGAACAGGTCCTCGGTTCGATTCCGAGCGCTGGCTCCATTTTTTTTGCCCTGATTTTTCAGTTGGTTGCACCTATAAGCACATGCTTCATGGTTTCTTGCTTTTTTCCGTTGTTTTGCGTTGTTTTTGAACTGGATCATGTGCGAATGATCCAGTGACGGCCAGACAATTTCCGAGGTAAACGTTTTCTCTCTTCGATTATGAGATAAAACTCGCAAGTCGTCTTACTCACGAGTTTGCCTCCCGTTGTTCTCACGCTATCGCAGTCTGCCTCCTGCCGATGCTGTAGACATGGACGTTTCACTTGAGCGCGTCGCCGCCGGCATAGCAACCGGGCCTACTAATCGAATACTGACTTGTCTCGGGCTTGGGTCATGTTTGATGGCGAGATTGAGCTCTGACCTGTCGCATCCTTCGGTGCGGAAGTCGGCAGAATACCGGGAATTCGTTCATGTTCGCCATGAATGCCATTTCCCGCCCGTCTGGCGGTTTTTCCTTCATGATGGTGGAGACGAGGTCAGGTGTCTGCGCCAAAACATGTTCGCTTTCCGGTTCGCGCCGTTCTTTCATCTCGTTCATGCACATCAGAATGTCCGGGCAGCAGTCCGGCATCTGCATTTTGCGCCGCTGTTTCTTCCCGAGCGGAGCCGAACCCGGTTTTTCCATCAGGATCCGGTTCAGCGCGTGACAGCGTTTGCGGAGAGGGAGCAAGTCGTTTGATTCCCGCTATGCACAACCTGTGCGGTGCGGTCCGCCTAAAAAAAACATTCTGAAGCACGGAATCAGGAAAAGAGCGTTTCTCTCAGCGTTTTTTTTAGTAAAAGGGCCAACTATTTGACTTTGCAGCTGAATCCGTTATTATAGCTCTTAAAGACGGAATCCATCTCTGATCTTAAGGCGGCGGCATGTCTCTCTGCAATAATAAAGGAATCATGCACGGGTAAAACAGGAATCCCTTTTGTAAAAAAAGAATAAACGATATCAAGGGCCATACGCGAATCAACGTTCTGCAATCTCAGGCCGGCGCCGGAGAAAAAAGAATCGGAAATCGCCGAATGCGTTCTTTTCATTTCAGAAACGATTTCAGTATAATCCGTGCAGGATTCCAATGCCTGTTTCAAGAGCGTTTTCTTAGGGGAAAGTCCATTCTTTCCCTTCAATTCATCTCTTTTCTTTTTCAAGGCGTTTATGACGCTTGCTTCATTTGAAGCGTTGATTGCAACAAGCATTGCATACTTGGCCAAAGGACGCTGATCTTCCGGAAGGAAATGATACGGATCTGCAGGCGGCTCTTGACCTCTTTCCGCGTAAAGCATGGAAACATGTAATCCTGAATAATCAATTTCCACAGTCTTTTCTCCGTTGATCAGAATCGTCTTTCGCGAATCCGACGGAATGTCCTGATAGAGGATGCCGCGATTGGCTGTCGAATACAATCTGCCTCCCAAGTCCCACGAAGAGTTGTTGAATATCGCGGTCAACAACGGATGCAGGACTTCCTGGTGTCCACTTGGAGAGAAAAAAGAAAAGGTTTGTTCGGAAAAGAAAGAGTTGATTGAATCGAGTTTTTTCTTGTAATCCGACACTTTTTCGTTAAAAGGAAAGTCAATGACTTTTTTTCTTTTGTTTTTCATGACAACAGATGATCGATATCTCTGCGTTGAAATCAGCTTTTCAGTTGGAATCTCCGAAAAATGGGAATACAGCTCTTGTTTTGCCCAGTAACTGGTGTATCCGTATGTGACATCTCCGGTCCGTTTTCCTGCATAGAAGCTGTTCTTCAGCCAGTCGGCAATATGGTTGAATATTGTGCAGGTCTCTTTCCCTTTGTTGATAAAATGCTTGTTGTAATACTTGACATCTCTTGGTATTCTGACGTTTCTGCGGGTTGCAAATGCGATGCGGAGATTCAGAATGATCGTTTTAAAGTGCTCTTTATGGGTTTCGGAGCAGTTTTCCGGAGTGTTCGCTTTACAGTATTCTTCCCATAATTCTTTAAAAAACTTATTGAAAGATTCGCAATTGCAGGATAGATTCAAATCCATATTCATCAATTCATAATCAGGAGAGCTCTTTGCAAATATCTCCTCGGGGAGATAAAGAAAAGAGACCCCGTTTTGCTTCATAAGCAGCCATTTCCCATTTAAATCTCTTTTTTCTGCTACTTCATAGACAAAGATCCAATTCCGTTTGAAATTATCGTTGATCTGCATAAGCTTTTTTGCATGTGCGTAAAAAGCCTGCAAATCGTTTGTCTGGTCATTGACTTTTGCATATTGCCATGCAATTGTGTTGAGTATGCAATCGGAAAGGCCAATAATCTGCGAGCTGTTGAACGAATTGATACGAAACTGGTATTTAATGGCAAAATAAAGAGCAAAAGAAATGGATTCCGGATTTTTCGATGCAAGTCCGTTCTGATACATCAAATTGGAAAGTTTTTGTATCTCGCAGCAGGAGACATCAAAGGGAGAAAACAGATATTCGTCCAGGAGAGGGAACAAATATGTGTAAATCAGAGAAAGATGGAAGATGATTTTTATGTAATACTGTCGCGCCAGTTCGTTCAGGGGGCACGTGGCGATTGTTTTCATTGCATAACTGAAGACTGCCGCATTCCCGGTTTCCCTTACGAGATCGATAGCAGATTCCATGATTGCAAGGATTTGCGGATATTGGACCGGGGAACCGGAATACAATGCAAATACATTTTTCAGCCTGCGGACCCATGATTCGTCCTGGCCAACGGGCAATTTCACGATTTCGGTTTTTTTGTGATTGAGATTCAGCCCGAATTCTTTCAGGGTCATGTTCAAGTCCACGAGAAAAGCTTCTGCCTCCTTTTGATCCTTTACAAAACAAGTATAATCATCAATGTTTCTGAAATAATGCCACTTGTCAAGTTTGGAATCAACTGCGCACAGTATGATCTCGGAAAGAAGATTCGATGCGTGAGGACCGATTAAGAATCCGTTGGTTTCTCCATCTTTTATATTTCGGGCGTATTTGTCTAATCTGTTATACCAAAGATTTCTTTGGTTTATGGTGCTCTTTGCCGTCTCTTTTCCTACAAGAGCCCATGAAATCGAATGTGAATACATGGAGGGAAAACACTGTGAAATATCTGCCTTGACCATATAGTGTGCATCGAAAAGCAAGTCATATTCCGGTTCTCCATCAGAAGAAAAATCATTATAACTCATCAGGAAAAGCGATTTTGTGTTTTTTCTCTTTCGAATATGGATCCGGCTTTTTTTGTACTCTTGGTTTTGCGTTTCTTTTTTAAAAATCTTCTTGATGTTGTCCCATTCGTTTTTCAGTCCATCGCATAGAATCGTGTATGGAATCGGGTTGGGGATCCCCATCATTCTGGGGATATTTGTATTTCGCATGCTTTCATAAAAAATATACTGGGAAGGTTGATTCTCCTGGATTGCAGCGGCATTTTTTGTGTAAAAATCCAGCCATTGCAGTGAAGTAAAGATCGGTGGCAACTTGTCCGGAAACAGTCCGTATCCGACCAGTCCCGTAAAGAGATCATTTCCGCTGATTCTTTCCATATGCTCATAGTATTTCAGAAGGCGCGTGCTCATTTGTGGAAAATCCGTTCAAAGGTTAAATGTGTTTGCCTGTCGCATACATTGAAACGCTTTGCTATGGATGCTGACGCAGGGCAGAAAGTCCGACTTGTGCTGATACGCAGATATAATAGCATGAAAGGCGAAGAAATCAAGAACAGAATGAATTTTTGTAAAAGATATGCCGCTTTTATGCTGATATTTATTCTATATTTTTATGCAGAATTGAATGCGTCGGAACGTATGTTCTCCATGTTTTCGTTTTTTGGGGGGTGGTGCGGGGATGGCTGCGGCTTTGTTCGCTGGCCGCAGCATGATCGGGGCGCTATGCGCGGGAGAAACAAAAGCAGACAAAAAAACGGGGGGAGGGCTCAAAAAAAACGGAACATCCTCTTGTATTTTGCAGATATCCGGTATATATTGTGTGAAAGAAACGGCGTTTTGAGGTGAAACGAGCTCAAAACGTTCCGTTTTTGTCCAAAATCGCCAGCAAACACAACCAAACCAGCCATCATAACCAATCAAACCAACCAAGTCAGGAAAGAATTCATATGAAGAAAATGGTTCTCCTCCTCGCGGCGGCAGTCTCCGCTCTGCTCGCGCTCCCCGGCGCGTACGCGGCGCAGCTCTCCTGCCACAACATTTTCCAGAACAACATGTGCCTCCAGCGGCGCGCCCCGATCAAGATCTCCGGCAAGGCCGACCCCGGCAAGACCGTGACGGTCACGATCGAAGGCACGCAGGCCAAGCCCGCGACCGCCAAGGTCGACGCCAGCGGCAAATGGGAAGCCAAGGTCGAGCCGCTTGAAGCGGGCGGCCCGTACAAGGTGAAAGTGACCGACGGCGCCGACACGATCACGTTCGACAACGTGCTGATCGGCGAAGTCTGGATCTGCGCGGGCCAGTCCAACATGGAACTGCCCGTCTCCACCGGCAACACCATGATCCAGATCAAGAACCACCAGCAGGAAGCCGCGGCTGCCAACTATCCGCGCATCCGCCTGTTCGAAGTGCCGAAGACCAAGGCCCCCGGCGACGAGTTCGAGGAAATCGTCGGTGCCGGAAGGAACACCGGCACATGGATGGAATGCAGCCCGCAGACCGTCCCGAACTTCTCCGCCGCGGGATATTTCTTCGCCCGTCAGCTCCAGAAGGACCTCGACATCCCGGTCGGCCTCATCATGATCGCATGGGGCGGCGTCAACATCGAGACCTTCATCCCGGACAGCGAGTTTATCAAGCACAACCGCAATGAAGCCAAGCAGATCGAAGACGCCCTCGTCGCGGGCGCGGCGAATCCGGCGACCGGCCAGGTTCAGAACCGCCAGTTCTCCAGCGAGAAGTTCCCCGGCACGATGTGGGGCGCCATGACCGCTCCCTGGACCCGGTACACCGTCGGCGGCGTCCTCTTCTACCAGGGCGAATCCAACACCGGCAACACCGACTACTACAACCTCCACAAGATGCTCATCGAAGGCTGGCGCGAAAAGTTCAACGATCCGAAGCAGCCCTGGGTGATCTGCCAGCTCGCCGGTTTCGAGCAGTGGACCCCGATGAACCGTCTCCCCGAGGACCAGTGGAAGAGCAAGCCCCCGATGGGCAGCAAGGTCGACGGCTGGGCGCTCACCCGCGAAATCCAGGACGAAATGTCCAATATCTATGAGAACGTCAGCAGCGTCCCGCTGATGGACATCGGCGACCAGTCCGACATCCACCCGCGTGACAAGCAGTCCCTCGGCTACCGCCTCGCGAAGCTCGTCGAATGGAAGTATTTCGGCGGCGAGCTCGGCGTCGGCCCGGTCTACGACCACATGGACATCAAGGGCGACAAGTGCATCATCCACTTCAAGAACGTCGGCAAAGGCCTGACCACCTCCGACGGCGAAGCGCCCGGCGCGTTCGCCATCGCTGGCGCGGACGGCAAATTCGTCTGGGCAGATGCCAAGATCGTCGGCGACACTGTCGAAGTCTCCTCCGCCCAGGTCAAGGAGCCCAAGACCGTCCGTTTCGCCTACATCATGTACCGCGGCGACGTCAACCTCATGAACAAGGACGGTTTCCCGGCCTATCCGTTCCGCACGGACAGGGTCAAAAACGAATACGAGAAGAAATAAGAGGCTCCGAAAAGCCTCTCCGCCGCCGGGAGACGTGTTGATTCTCCTCTCCCGTGGCGCTTCCCGATCGCAAAACATATTCCCCGGTTCGCTTCACGGCGTGCCGGGGATTCTTTTTGTTTAGGAACCTGTCGGAGTTTCCGACAGGTTCGTCTGGAAAGGAAAGGGATGTCAGGCGGAAGTCTGAATGCTGTCCCAATCAGCGCCGCGGTGCCGTCGGAGGGTCAGCCGAGGCGGCTGTTCTTCGCGAGGAGCAGGAGGTCGGCCAGGACGATGGCGGCCATGGCTTCGACGACCGGGACCATGCGCGGGACGAGGCACGGGTCGTGGCGTCCGGG
>JBGUKN010000066.1:0-2947 GCA_045114455.1 Victivallales bacterium | reverse complement strand
AAGTATTACAAGAACAAGCTCATGCAGATCCGTCCCGCGTTCGGCGGCAACATCATCGCCACCATCGTGAACACCTGGGACGACCCGCAGATGGTCACCGTCCGCGAGGGCGTGATGAAGATGGGCGAACCCGATGCCTCCCGTACCGGCACGGTCACCCGCGTGACCCCGGCGCTGACCGCGCAGGAGATGGTCGTGAAAGTCATCGAACGCGTCCGCCAGGAGAAGACCGTGAACCTGAAGGGCGCGCAGATCATCGTGGCCGGCGGCTATGGCGTCGGCTCCGCCGCGAACTTCAAGCTCATCCACGAGCTCGCCAAGACGCTCGGCGGACAGGTCGGCGCCTCCCGCGCCGCCGTCGACGCCGGCTGGATCGACCACGACCACCAGATCGGCCAGACGGGCGTGACGGTCCGTCCGAAGCTCTACATCGCCTGCGGCATCAGCGGCTCCGTTCAGCACCGCGCCGGCATGGCGGAAAGCAAGAAGATCATCGCGATCAACACGGATCCGGCGGCGCCGATTTTCTCCGTGGCGCATTACGGGATCATCGGCGACCTGAACCAGGTCATCCCGATGATGATCAAAGCGTACAAATCGAAAGCCTGAGGAGACCATCATGTCCAACTTCTTTACAGACAACGCCGATCTGCTCTTTACCCTCGACAACCTCGAGATCCAGGAGGCCATGAGCCTCATCGAAAAAGACTACACCGAAGCGCAGAAATACGATACCGCCCCGGAAAGCTTCGAGGACGCGCTTGACAGCTTCCACCGTATCCTGAACGTCATCGGCGACGTCGCGGGCGAACGCATCGCCCCGCGCGCCCGTCAGGTCGACGAAGAAGGCCCGAAGTTCGAAAACGGCGTCGTGACCTACCATCCGCTTACGGTCCAGAACCTGGACGACCTGAAGGCCGCCGGCGTCATGGGCGTGATCCTGCCCCGTCAGTACGGCGGACTCAATTTCCCGCTCTCCGTCTACACGATGATGACCGAAATGGTCTCCCGCGCCGACGCCAGCCTGCAGAACCTCTTCGGCCTGCAGGACATCGCCGACACCATCTGCGAGTTCGGCTCCGAGGAACAGCGCCAGAAATACATCCCGCGCTTCGTCACCGGCGAGGCCGACGGCTCCATGGACCTCACCGAGCCGGATTCCGGTTCCGATCTCCAGTCCGTGCGCCTGAAGGCCACGCAGGACGCCGACGGCAAGTGGTATCTCGACGGCATGAAGCGCTTCATCACGAACGGCTGCTCCCAGATCCACCTGGTGCTGGCGCGTTCCGAGGAAGGTACTACCGACGGCCGCGGCCTCTCCATGTTCATCTGCGAGAAGTGCCCGCAGCTGGTCGTCCGCCGCATCGAGCACAAGATGGGCATCCACGGCGTGGCCACCTGCGAACTCCAGTTCAACCACGTCCCGGCGGAACTCTGCGGCATGCGCAAGCGCGGCCTCATCAAGTACGTCATGTCCCTCATGAACGGCGCCCGCGTCTCCATCAGCGCGCAGGCCGTCGGCATCGCCGAAGCCGCCTACCGCGAGGCCCGCAAGTACGCCTCCGAGCGCGAACAGTTCAAGCAGAGCATCGACAAGTTCCCCGCGATCTACGACATGCTCGCCCGCATGAAGACCCAGCTCGCCGCCTCCCGCGCCCTGCTGTATGAAACGACCCGCTGCGTCGATCTCCGCCAGGCGTATGTCCACCTTGCCGAATCCGCCGAGAAGCCCGATCCGGCCGTCCGCGAGAAGGCGAAGCTCTATGTCTCCCTCTGCGACGTCCTGACCCCGATGTCCAAGGCGCTCTCCACCGAGTCCGCCAACAAGATCGCCTACGACTGCATCCAGATCCACGGCGGCACCGGCTACATGCACGACTTCGACGCCGAGCGTCTCTACCGCGACGCCCGCATCACGAACATCTACGAAGGCACCACCCAGCTTCAGGTCGTGGCGGCCATCGGCGGCGTCATGGGACGCACCCTCGACGGCCGCATTGCCGAGATGATGGCGGGCATTCCGGACGAAGGTCTCTCCGGCGAACTCAAGAAGATCATCGCCGACATGCTCGAAAAACAGCGCGCCGCGATCGACTTCGTGGCGGGCATGAAGGCCACCGCGCCCGACTACCGCAACCTGCGCGCCCGTTCCCTCGTCGAGAACGAGACGTTCATCTTCGCTGGACTTCTCCTTCTCCGCGACGCGCAGAAGGATGCCGCCCGCGAAGCCGTCGCCGAACGCTACATCCGCGACGCAAAGTTCGACTTCATCCGCAACTACGAGCTCATCATGAGCGGCGACTGCACCACCATCGCCCGCCATGAGGAAGTTACCGCATACTGATCAACTTTTCGAAAGGTTTTGTCCATGAACAACGAGTATCTTCTCCGTGCGAAACAGGTCATCCCGGACGCAAAGGTCCTGATCGTGCTGGCGTCCAAGCGCGCCGCCATGCTGGCCTCCGGCAAGTCCCGCCCCATGGTCCGCTGCAAAGAGGACAGCTTCCTCGATATCGCCCTGCTTGAGATCGCCGAAGGCAAACTGGAGGCGGAATTCAGCAAGGAAGGCGACAACGACATCCTGAACGAACTCGAAGCCCTGAAGAAAGCCAGTCAGGCCGAGCTCGAACCGATGAAGAAGACGCCGGGCGAATAAGCCCCGCGCCGCATCGACCGAGGTCTCATCATGTCTTTCGTCACCATCGTCATGGGGAGCAAGAGCGATCTTGCTTCCCTTCAGGGTGCGTTCGATACGCTCAAACAGTTCGGCGTGCCGTTCCGCGCCAGGATCCTTTCCGCCCACCGCACCCCGGACGAGGCGGCTGAACTGGCAAAAAATGCGGCTGCCGAGGGCACGAAAGTCTTCATCTGCGCCGCCGGCATGGCCGCACACCTCGCGGGCGTGATCGCCGCGCACACCACGCTTCCCGTCATCGGCATTCCGATG
>JBGUKN010000065.1:0-26770 GCA_045114455.1 Victivallales bacterium | reverse complement strand
AACGTTTTTTGATTTTTCCGCATGACCCAGAACAGCGAGGTGCGATATGAAATTCCTGACCGCCATTGCCGCCATTTTGTGCGCCGGATCCGCAGCTTTTGCAGCGGACTCCGCCGACGTGAAGAAATTCACGTTCTCCAACGACGTGGAAGTATACGCCATCCGTGACAAGAGCACGACGATGAAGGGCACCCTCTTCAGCGATTACACCAAAACATCCTCCCTCAAAAAGGAGGACCTGAAAAAAGAGTATCCGGCTTCCGTCAACTGCTTTGTCATGCGCTACAATTTCAAGACCTACCTGATCGACGCCGGCAATTTCGATCCGAAGGGATCCCTTGTGACCAAGCTCGCATCCATCAACATCCGGCCGAAGGCTGTCGACTACATCCTGCTCACGCACCTTCATCCGGATCATGTCGGCGGCCTCGTCGACAAGGACGGCGCCGCGGTTTTCCCGAACGCGAAAGTCTACCTGACTTATGAGGAGTGGAAACACTGGAGTCCGATCATCGCAAAACAGAAACCAACCGAACTTCTCCGCCAGTTCCGCGACGCCTACAACGGACGCATCCAGACCCTGAATTTCGGGGAACCTGTCGTGCCCGGCCTGTATGCAATGAAGGCCGTGGGACATACCCCCGGACACTGTTTCTATCGTCAGGGCAAGCTCCGTTTCGTCGGCGACGTGGTCCATGCGGCCGACCTTCAGATCGAGCACCCGGAGTACTGCGCGTCCTTCGACAACGATCCGAAACTTGCCTACCAGACCCGTATGTCCTTCCTGGAAAACATGAGCAAGGAAGGCAATATCGTGTTCGGCGCCCACATCCCGTTCCCGGGCGTCGGCTATATCATGAAGGAAGGCAGCGGATACAAATTCGATCCTTATCAGACAAAGAAATAAACCGGAGCCGATAAAATCGGACGAAATCAGTCGGAAAACCGCTTTTTTCCCGAAAAGCCAATTTTTTTTCCGTTTTTTTGGCGTTTTGCCATTTGCATTTCTCAAGAAATCCGGTATAATATATAGGACGCGCATTTCTTCAATATGGAAATGTGTCCCGAAACCTGAAAACAATACAAACATAACATATGCAAACATCACCAACTGAAAGGCGAAGCTCAAAATGAAACATTGCAAACAGGCGTTCACCCTCATTGAGCTGCTGGTCGTCATCTGCATCATCGCGATCCTGGCGTCCATGCTGCTTCCCGCTCTGCAGAGCGCGCGTGAAAGTGCGAATACCGCGACCTGCATCAGCAACCTCGGCCAGTTCTCCAAGGCATACCAGATGTACGCCACCAACTTCAACGATTTCATGCCTGCCCACGGCTCATGGGAAAATGCCCTGATTGAAGCCCTCGGCCAGGACACGAACAAGTCCCCCTTCAAAAAGTCCTTCTTCTGCGATGCCGACTCCTCCGTTGACGACACGTCCACCGACGCCTACGGTATGCCGAAAAAGAAATCCTACAGCCTCAACAACCTGAAGGAAGTCATCCACCCCCGCATTCCTCTTACGCTCGGCTCCGGCGGCAAGGAAGTCACCGGCACGGGTGAAGGCTGCATCAGCGGCAACAAGACGACTTCCGTCTACACGGCATCTTCCCTTATCATCATCGGTGAAAACGTTTCCTCCAGCAATTCCTTCGGCAACGGCTCCATGACCCCCTCCACCAGCGACGTCAACAGCCCGGGTTCCGCCAGCGCTGTCCAGCAGCAGATTGCCCTGGTCAAACGTCTCACCTCCCACAATACCGCCGGCGAGCTTTACCTCGACGGCCATGCCAGGCACGTGAAGCCGCAGCAGACCTACCCGGCTGCGGAAGGCCGCCAGATCGCCATCAAGACCACCTACAGCAACAGCGGTCCGACCGGCTGTGCCACGGAAGGTTTCGGTGACTGGTCCGATTGCCCGAAACGCAAGGAAGGCAACCGGAACTGCCCCGGCGATTCCACCTGCCACAAGAAATGATATTCTCCGTGCTGCCTGACGGGACTCCGCGGAATGCGGCGTTCCTCAAGCTCGTATGATCCATGCACGGTTTCAAAACGGCTCCGGTTTTTTCCGGAGCCTTTTTTTTGGTGTGCGTTTGCCTGCCACAATGCGGAAAGGACCGGGATGAGGATGAACTGGCGGCCTCCAGCATCAGCGGAGGAAGGAGCCGGGCAGCCCCGGCAAGGGGGAAAAGAACACAAAAGGAGAGATAGAAGAATTGGAATCGGAGCCCGATTTGATGGCCTCCAGCATCAGCGGAGGAAGGAGCCGTATCCGGCGAGTCCGGCGAGAATGCCGGAGACGATCTTGTTCTGGTATTCCGGCGAAGCGATCTTCTTGAGTTCGGCGTCGTTGGAGAGATAACCGACTTCAAGCAGGACCGCCGGACACGAGGCGTTTCCGATCACGTAAATGGCCTGGTGGCGGGTGCCGCGGTCGGCGGCTCCGGTTGCGGCGACCAGCCCCTTCTGCATTTCATACGCCAGACGCGAACTGTTCGCGTCGAACTCGTTCGCGGACTGCTTCTCCGTCTTGACCTTGGACCCTTTTGTCTCGGTGCCGCCGACGGGGACCGCGCGGTAGGTCTCGATCCCGGACGGAGTCTTGTTCGTGGAGGAGTTGCAGTGGATGGAAATGTAGAGGTCGGGCTTGTATTTCTTGCAGAGGGCGGCGCGGTCCTGAAGCGTGGGATAGGTGTCCCCGGTGCGCGTCATGATCACGCGGAATCCGAGTTTTTCGAGCTGGGTCTGAAGCCGTTTCGCGATTTGCAGCGTGTAGACTTTCTCCTTGTGCTGGCCGTTCATCGCGCCGGGATCGGTCCCGCCGTGTCCGGCGTCGATCATGATGGTCTTCATGCCGAGCTTGACGGGGGTCTTGTAGCGGAGAAGCGGGTCGAGGCAGGTCAGGAAATCGACTTCGGAGATGTACGGCTCGTTGTTCTTAAGCAGCATCGGATAGAGGAAATGGACCTGGATGCCGTTGACCGTGCCTTCGCGGTAGGTGGCGGAAAGGATCGCCTTGCGCGTCTTGTCATAGATGACGGCGCCGGAGACCTTGTTGTTCTTTTTCGTGTAGGCGAAGGTAAGGCCGTAGTTGACGGCGACGTCGCGCAGGTGGACATAGCGGACTTTTTCATGCGTGATCCTGCGGAGCTTCATGGTCGCGACGTCCTTGTCCTTCGGCGAGGTCGTCTGCGCCGCCGCGGCTTCGGCTTTCTTCTTCGCGTCTGCGGCCTTCTGTGTAGCGATTGCCTTTTCAATCGCCTTTGCGCGTTCGATCGCCAGCTGCCGCTGCCGCTGAATCTCTTCGGGAGACAGGGTTTTCGCCGAGGCGGGATCGTCCTTCGCGGGCGGCGGAATGGATGCGGCGGAACCGACCGACTTCGCTTCGGCGGCGGCCTTCGCCTCCGCTTCGGCTTTCGCCTTTGCAGCGGCCGCGGCGGCCTCCTGCTGACGGCGGACGAGATCCGCCTTGTACTGCTCCAGCGCCGCGCGTTCCGCGGCCAGCGCCGCGCGCATGCGCTCCAGACGGGCGCGTTCTGCGGCGATCTCTTCCGCTGTCGGGATTTTGTTCGCCGCCGCCTCCGCCGCGTTCTGAACCGCGGTCTGCACCGGTTTCGTTTTGACCGCGGCATCGGAAAGCGGGACGTCCGTCACGGTTTGCGCCGCGGCGGAGACGGACGCCAACAGACATGCGGCAAAAACTGGAAGGAACGGGGATTTCATCATGGCTTATTCCTCCTTTTTCGCGTCATCGGGCGCGTCGCCGGGCTCATCGTCGGGCACGGCAGCGCGCGGCGCGGCGGTTCTCAACGTCTTGACGGGCGGTTGCGCCAGAAGCTCCAGCAATCCGGTCTTCAGCAGGAAAACGCGTCCGTTGGCGGTGCGTTTCTCGTACTCGGCACGGGATGCGAGCTGCTTCTTGCGGCGCTCGAACGCATCGTCCGGTTCGCCGATCAGGCGGTGGACGTTTTCCGGATCGAACGAAACGGTCATGCGCCCGGCATAGACGTCGGCGTCGGTTTCTTCCGAGATCGAATCGACTTTTGCGAACTCCAGCAGATAGGCGAATCCGTCGCCCATGACCGTCTGGAAGACGTCGTTGAACTTCAGGTCTTCCGGCGGAACACTCACGAGATCGACGGAGAACGGCGCGGCAAGCGCGGAGAATTTCTGCGAGAACGCCTCCATGTCGAGCTCGCCCTGCGGGAAGATCAGCTGGAATTTGTCCTTTGCGGTATTCACGAACCAGACGACCGAGGAGGTCTCCGCTCCGGGACGCTTGCGCTGGAAGCGGGCATACACCGGGTTTTCGGGTTTGGACAGGAACAGCGGTTCGATCCACTGGCGCGGATTCGGCACGCATTTTTCGAAAACGCGTGAGATGAGGAAGACGCGGCTGGATTTGTCGGGATACCAGACACGGATGTAACGTCCGTCGTAGCCCTGCACGGCCAGGTTGCCGATGCGGTCGGCGGCGAGACGCGTATGGCCGCGTCCGAGCATAATGCGCAAGAGCTCCGCGCCATGTTCATCGCGGAGGACGGCGAGGATGCCCTCGGAGTTCTTCAGGTCGGCGGGTACGCCCGGCGCGGCGATCTCCTCCGGCGTGACCAGGTTCAGGTCTTTGTAATCTTCGATGCCTGCGATCTCCAGTTCCTTCAGCGGGGCGGCTTTCGCGAGGCCCTCCAGCAGATCGGCGACCTGCGCGGACGCCGCCTGCGCCCCGGCGCGTTCCTTCACCGCCCAGTACTGGCCGTCCGGCATGAAGTCCAGCGTGCTCTTCTGCGTTCGCCAGGAGATTTCGAGGGAGCGGACGTCTTCCGGGCGGAATTCGGGCAGGGCGAGGCGCGCGGACGGCGAAACGGACGCGGATTCGCGGCGCAGACGGAGTTCGGACACTACGGCAAGCGCAGTGACGGCAGCGAGGAAAAGAATGAGGAGGAATCTGCGCTTTTTCATGAGATGTGCCGTTTCCATTTGAGTTTGCGGGCGATGCTCCAGGCGATGCCGCAGAGAATGACGAGCGCGGGGATCAGGACGATGTTGATCAGGCGGACTGTGTTGTTGATGCGGTCGAGGTCCTGCCGCAGCTGAAGACGGATTTCGCGGATTTCGCGTTTAAGAGCGGCGTCCTTCTGTTCATAGGTGTTCAGCAGGTCGCGCTGGTCCTGCGTCAGCCGGGCCGCGCCGCCGCTCACGATCAGCTGCTTGCGGATGGATTCCACGCGCTGTTCCAGCCGCATGGACTCCTCGGCAAGCGCAAGGATACGGTCCTTGAACGCGAGGTCGGCGCGCATCTGGCTTTCGTTGATGCGGGTGAGCGGACGTGACATGGGGATGCGGCTGCGGAGCGAGGAAAGGCGGCCGCCGCCGCAGAGGGATTCCACCACGTTCTCCATGAGCGTGATGTTGTCGTTGCTGCGGACCACGATGGTCTGCCCGAATTCGTCCTTGGCCTGCGCCACGCAGGCGTCGTGGAACAGCATGTCGGAGTCGCCGAAGAGATAGACTTCGCCGGGCTTTCCGGCTTCCTCCGAACCGTATGCGCTCGGGAACTGACCCGTAATGTGCATCAGCAGGTTGAGCTTCTCGCCGGAATGCCGGTCCGGCGCGGCGAAGTCCGCCAGGATCCTTTCCGGCTGGTCCGCCACGTCCGCGGGCATGGAGTAGTCGGTCGTGAAGACCAGCGGTTCGAACGTCAGCGCGCGCAACGGATTCCGGAGGGAGAAAAACCCGGCGTAGTTCATGCGCAGGGAGGTCAGGCCGCCCGTAACCGGATTATCGCGGTCGATGCCCGCCTCCGTGATGCACAGCGCGGTCGGGATCGTCCGACGGACGCCGGATTTGTCCAGCTGGTCGTACTTGAAATTCATGTCGGCGGCGAGGCGCGCGGGGGAATACGCCACGCCCCATTGGGTCAGAAGCGGCTCCAGCGTGGAGTCGGTCATGTTCACATAGGTGTAATCCTTCTGCGCCGAGGCGAGCGCATAGGCGGACAGCGGGTCCACGAAGACCGCCAGGCGGCCGCCCTTCACCAGATACGCGTCGATGGCTTCAAGCGTCCTGGCGTCGAAGTCGTGCGGATGCACCACCAGCAGGGCATCGAGCCCGTCGGGGATATCCTTCACGTCCGTCGGGACTTCCGTCAGCGTATAATCCTTGTTCAGCTCGGTGAAGAGGTACCAGGCCGCCGCGCCGGAGCTCCCGGTCTGCGGCGACGGGGCGCGTCCGAGCACGGGGAACGGGCTCATGACGCCGACCACGGGGCGTTTCGGATCCTGCACGTGCATCACGCGCCGCAGGAGTTCGTATTCGAGCATGGGTTCGTTTTTCGGAGAGAGGAACGGGACGGCGAGGCAGAGCTGTCCGGCGGAAACGGTCATACCGAGGAAGAACCGGTCGCCGCCCGCATTTTTGGCGGGCTGAAGCCCTTCGATGACGGCGGCCTCCTCCTCGCGGGTGTCCGGGCCGGGCGAGATAATCTCGAGCGTGACTTTGCCGCCCGCCTCGCCGGCGAATTCGCGCAAGAGCCATTTCACGCGTTCCGCATAGCCCAGCAGATCCTTCGGCGTGTCCGGGCCCGGCGGCGAAACGTACAGGCGCACGGTCACATGGCGGTCCAGCGAACGCGCCAGCGAACGCGCCTCCGGCGAGAGCGAATACGCCCGGTCGGCGGTGCAGTCGATCCGGATCCGGAACGCCTCCGCGGTGAGCGCGAGGCAGATGAAGACATAGACAGCGATCACGAACGATGCGACCATGGACAGGACATTCTTCCATGTATAGCGGTCGCGGAGTGCGCCGGGAAGGAAGAGACCGCCGCCGCCCGAAGCGGCATAGGCAAGCACGGTCCGCGCGAAATACAGGAAAAGCAGCGTGATCAGAATGCTGTAGGCGAGCTCGGAGGTGTCGAACAGGCCGCGCTGGAACGCCTGGTAGTGCGGCACGACGGTGCAGTAGGAGACAAGTCGGCAGACGCTTTCCGGGAGCCACTGGTACAGCAGGGCCGTCACGCGGTCCCAGCCGGTGAACATCAGCAGGGCGCACAGCAGGAGCGCGAGCAGGAAGCTGGCCGTCTGGCTTTTCGAGATGGCGGAGCAGAAGCTTGAGACCGCCAGGAACGCCGATCCGACGAGCAGCGCCCCGGCATAGCCGCAGACGATCGCGCCGACGTCCGGACGGCCCAGCACGGCGATCGTGACCGGGACCGGCAGGGTCAGGGCGAGCGCCAGCGCGACGAGCGCCATGCCGGCGAGATATTTGCCGAAGACGAGTTCCCAGAGCGAGACCGGATAGGACAGCGTGAGCTCGAACGTGCCGATGCGGCGTTCCTCCGCCCAGAGCGGCATGCCGAGCGCGGGCATCAGGAACATGAACAGCCACGGCATCCAGTTGAAGAACGGGCCGAGGTCGGCCTGCCCGAGCGCGAGGATATCGCTGAAGACGAACGTGCAGACGTTCGCCATGACAAGGAAGATCACGAGGAAAGCCCATGCGGCGGGCGAGGCGAGGCCAGCGAAGAACTCGCGCGAGGCGACGGCGAAAATGCGGCGGAGGGATGCGGTCATGCCCGTTCTCCTTCCGTCATGGCGGCGAAGAGCCCGGCGAGGTCCGTATGGAGCGCGTCGGCCTTCGCCCGGAATTCGTCTTTCGTGCCGTCGAACAGCGTTTTGCCTTTGCAGAGCAGGAAGACGCGGGAGCAGACGGCGTCGACCTCCTCCAGAATGTGCGTGGAGATGATAACGGCGGTCTCTTCCCGGAGCGAGAGAATCAGCTCGCGGATCTGGCGTTTCTGGTTCGGGTCCAGGCCATCGGTCGGCTCGTCCATGATGAGCGCCTTCGGATCGTGCAGGATGGACTGCGCCAGGCAGACGCGCCGTTTGTAGCCCTTCGACAGGGATTCGATCTCCTGCCCGGCGGCCTCCGTCAGGGCGCAGCGTTCGATTGCGCGGTCGACGCGGCGGGCGAGCTCGCGTCCGCCGAATCCGTGCAGACGGCCCGTATAGGCCAGGAAGGCGCGGACGGTCATCGTCATGTGAAGCGGGGCGTTTTCGGGCAGGAATCCGATGCGGGATTTCGCGCGGCGGGGTTCGGATTCGATGTCGATGCCGTCGATGCGGACCTTGCCGGCGTAAGGCGGCATGACGCCGCTGATCATCTTCATGGTCGTGGTCTTGCCTGCGCCATTCGGCCCGATGAAGCCCAGCACGTCGCCGACGTTCACGCGGAGCGAGAGATCGTCGACCACAAGCCGCGTCCCGTAGCGTTTGAAGAGGTGTTCCGCTTCGATCATCATGTCAGGCATGCCCCCGTTTCACGTCAGCGGGTGTCGCGCGCAAGTTCGCTGTCCTGGAACAGGAAGAACGCCCATCCGATCCAGGCGGCGCAGTACAGGATGGAGTAGACCAGCGTCCAGACGAAATACGACGCGGGGATGTGGACGCGGTTCGCCAGCACGTCGCCCATCCAGAAGAGCTGCCAGTTCGGCACCAGCGAGGTGCAGAGCAGCGCGCCCGCGGAACCGGCTCCGAACGCCGTCGCGGCGAAATAATGCAGGATCATCCCGACGAGGAAGAGGATCAGGCAGACCATCAGGTTGCCCACGATCTCCATGCGGGTCGCCAGCGCCGAACTGATCACGCCCATGATCCAGACGGCGAAAAACAGCATACACAGGGCGGGAAGCAGGACGTCAGCCTGCATGAAGCTCTCCGGGTCGGCTTTCAGATAGTCGGACAGGGTCCTCTCGCGGATGATCTGCGTGACCAGGGCGATGACCGGGAAGAAAACCGCCATCGCGATGACCGCGTTGGACGAAAAGGATTTCTGCGAAACGAAGTTGCGGATGCCGCCGAACAGGGCCGCCAGACAAATCGCACCGAAATACCAGCAGAGGAGCGGCGTGCTGAGGCGGAACTGGTCCTTCGCAATCAGGACGGAAAGCCAGGTGGCGGCGTTGCAGGTGAAAACGAAGATCGTGAGCGAGACCATGATGCCGCAGATCTTGGAGATCACGAAAGAGAAGCGCGAAACCGGCTTCGACATCAGCAGCAGGACCGTGCCGTTCTTCATTTCCCGGCTGATCGTGCGCGCGGAGCACAGCACCGCCGCGAAGAGCCCGAACAGCATGGTCGTGGCCATCGCGCTGTCGCAGACCAGCCGGATCTGCTGGCGGAACACGAACATCGAAAAATACGGAAACAAGCCGATCATGATCAGCGCAGCCAGAAGCATCAGGTAGTACACGGGTTCGCGCAGGCACTCCCGGCAGGCGTTCATGGAGAGGCGGAAGATCGTAAACATCGTGGATCACTCCGCGTTGGACTTGCCCTGATCTTGAAGATATTCCAGATAGTGGTCGGAAACGCCGGTCTTCAGCGTCTTCCGGAAGAATTCGTCAAGACGGAGCGTGTTGACTTTCCATTCGGGGTCGGAGAACTCGACCTTGCGGATGCTCTCCGGGACCGCCAGCCGGTACACGGGGTTGATGTAGGAGTCGTCGCCCAGGATGATGACCGTTTCGGGGCGGAGATAGGCGATGAACTGCGAGAGTTGCGGCGCAGGGAGTGCAACTTCAAGTTCGCCGGAGTTCTTTTTCCCGCCGCTGAAGTAGACCTGGTCGTCCTTCGAGGGCTTGCCGGGATTGGACGGGAGCAGGATATACGGCACGTCGTATTTGGTGCGGAGGTGTTCGGCGATCACCTTGCGCGGGATGCGGTAGTTCGCGACGATCACGAGGTAGGGGAGCGGCTTGTGCTTCCTGTAGCCCCAGAACGGCTCCTTCCGCTCCTTCTTGGGAACGGACGTCTCGGCCTTGACGCCGAGATTCAGCTTTTCCTCGATTTCGCGGAGCTGATTCGAATCGATCCTGCCTTCCTCGAAATCCTGCTGGGCGAGGATCAGGCGGTCCTCGCGCGCGCTTTGGAGCTCCAGTTTTTTGTCGGCGAGGAGCGTTTCGTTTTCCTCGGACGGGACGGCGGCGAGGATGGCCGTGTAGTTCGTAAGGCATTCGATCTCGGCTTCAAGCTTTTCCGCGGCCTGGGCGTCTTCCCGGGCGGAAATCTCCTTGAGCGCGTCGGTGCTTGCCATGAGGTTGGCGGAGAGGACGTCGACTTCAGCCTTCTTTTCGGTGGAGAGATCGGCGTCCGCAATCGATTTCGCAAGCTCGGGGAACCGTCCTTCGAAGGTGTTCTTCGCCTTTGCTTCGGCTTCCGCTTTCGCCTTCTCGGCGGAGGCCTCGGCTTCGGCTTCCTTTTTGGCCTTTTCTTCTGCAGCTTTTGCCTCTGCGGCGGCCTTGTTAACTGCGGCGCGGGCCTCGGCGGCGCCCTTGGTGGCTCCCTGGGAGTAGACCTTGTCGGTGACGATCTTTTCGGCTTCGACCTTCTCAGCGGCAGCCTTCGCCTCGACTTCCTTCTTCTTATTGTCAGCGGCCAGATCGGCTTGTTTTTTCATAGCGTCGACATCTTCGAAGGAGGATGCCTTATCCTGTTCCACAGCGGGGACGGCTGCAGGAGCGGGTTTTTCGGCATCGTCGGCGGCAAACGAAGGAACTGCGAGCGCGCAGAGGATCAGGCAAAAATGTGCGGCGGCATATTGGGGAAGTTTCATTGATGAATCTCCACGAAGTTTTTTTGGAAGAAAAGTGAAAAAAGGCGGTGAAACGATTTGCGAAACGAAAATCACCGTTTATATTTTAAACACAAAAACTCAAAAATCAAATGAAAGAACGCTATGTCCTCCACTTTTTTTCAAACTTTTCCGGAAAAACCGGCGGCCGCCGTGTTTTTAAGCGGGACCGGCACGAACGCCGCCAAGCTGCTTGAGGGGTGGCATTCCGGCGCGTTCCGGGGCTGGACTCCGCGCGTCCTGGTGACCGACAAACCCGAAACGAGCCGTGCCCGCGCACTGGCGGAACAGTACGGGCTGCCGCTGGTCGAACACGACATCGCGAAGTTCTACCGCGAACGCGGCCTGGAGAAGATCGCCCTGGTCTCGGAACGCGCGCTCCAGGTGCGCGAAGAGTGGACCGGCGCACTGATCCGTCTGCTCATGCCCTACAGCGTCCAGTTCGGCATCCTCGCCGGATTCGTGCCGCTGTCCAACATCACCTGCGTCCTGCCGTGCCTGAACGTGCATCCCGGCGACCTCACGCTTGAGGAGGACGGACGGCGTTATCTGGCGGGACTTCAGCGTCTCCCGGTGGAGACCGCCCTGCTCCGCGGCCATACGCACCTCCGCAGCAGCGTGATCATCGCGCAGGCGTTCACCGGCGGCGCGAAGGAAATGGATTCCGGTCCGGTGCTGGGCGTTTCCGCCCCGGTCCCGGTCGACCTCATGGGCGCGACCGTCGACGAGCTCAAGGCATGCCAGGCGGCGCGCCAGGGGAAGAAGCCCGCGGAATACCGCGGCGACCTGCTGATGCGGGCGGCGGAACGCAACCTCGAGAACCTGAAGGAACACGGCGACTGGGTCGTCTTCCCGCAGACGGTCGACGATTTCGCCCGGAACAAGTTCTCGCTGGACCCGGACGGGACGCTGCGATATGAGGGGAACGCCGTGAAGACGGTGGAGTATTCCGAAAACGCGCTTCCGTGCCCGATCGCATTGTGAGAAAAAAATGAGATAAAACACCCGCCGCACTGCTTGTAAAAAGGCGGAAGAGGGTGTATTGTTATTGTTTGACAACTTACTATGGAGACTGCCATATTATGATCACCACTGCCGCTCAACTCCGCGAAAAATACCTCCAATTCTTCCAGTCCAAGGGCCATGCGGTCATCCGCAGCGCCTCGCTCGTGCCGGACAACGACCCGACCGTGCTCTTCACGACCGCCGGGATGCACCCGCTGGTGCCGTATCTCCTCGGCGAAAAGCACCCGCAGGGGACCCGCCTCACCGACGTCCAGAAGTGCATCCGCACGGGCGATATCGACGACGTGGGCGACGCCGTGCACCTGACGTTCTTCGAAATGCTGGGCAACTGGTCCCTCGGCGATTACTTCAAGAAAGAGGCGATCGCGTTCAGCTACGAATTCCTGACCTCGCCGGACTACCTCGGATTCCCGCTCGAAATGCTCGGCTTCACCGTGTTCGCGGGCGACGAGGACGCCCCGTTCGACGAGGAAGCCTACAACGAATGGCGCAACCACGGCGTGAGCGAGAAGCGCATCGCGAAGCTCCCGAAGAAGGACAACTGGTGGGGCCCCGCCGGAATCACCGGCCCCTGCGGCCCCGACACCGAGTTCTTCTACTGGACCGGCCCGAAGCCCACACCCGAGGTCTTCGATCCCTCCGACAAACGCTGGGTCGAAATCTGGAACAACGTCTTCATGCAGTATTTCAAGCAGGCGGACGGCACGTTCACCCCGCTTGCGCAGAAGAACGTCGACACGGGCATGGGTCTGGAGCGCGTAACCGCCATCCTGCAGGGCAAGGACAACTGTTACGAAACCGAGCTCTTCACCCCGATCTTCGCCAAGCTCGACGAAATCCGCGGCGTGACGCATGAGGCGGGAACGTCCCGCACCGCGCCCGAACGCATCGTGGCCGACCATATCCGCGCCGCCGTGTTCATCATCGCCGACGGCGTCGTACCCGACAAGAACGGACGCGAGTACGTGCTCCGCCGTATCATCCGCCGCGCCATCCGCGAAGGCAGCAACAACCTCGGCATCAGGGAAGCGTTCACCGCGAAGATCGCCGAAGTCGTGATCTCCATCATGGGCGGCTTCTACCCCGAACTGAACGCCCAGCGCGACACCATCCTCTCCGAGCTCAACCGCGAGGAGGAGACGTTCCAGCGCACGCTCGAACGCGGCACCCGCGAATTCGAAAAGATGGTGGCGCGCGTGCCGGACTTCGTGACGAACAAGGTCATCTCCGGCAAGAACGCGTTCAACCTGTACGAGACCTACGGATTCCCGATCGAGCTCACCGTGGAAATGGCGAAGGAAAAGAACTTCACCGTCGACATGAAGGGTTACGAGGAAGCCCGCCAGAAACATATCGCCGACTCCCAGACGGCTGAAAAAGGCCAGAACAAGGGCGGCCTCGCCGATCATTCCGAGGCGTCCGCCGAACTCCACACCGCCACGCACCTGCTTCACAAGGCGCTCCGCCTCGTGCTCGGCGACCATGTGGCGCAGCGCGGCTCCAACATCGACGGCGTCCGCCTCCGCTTCGACTTCTCCCACCCCGAGAAGATGACCCCGGAACAGCTCGCCGAAGTCGAACGCATCGTCAACGAGCAGATCAAGGCCGACCTCCCGGTCGTCTGCCGCGAGATGTCCCCCGACGCCGCACGAGCCGAGGGCGCCATCGGCCTCTTCGGCAACAAGTACGGCGACATCGTGAAAGTTTACAGCATGGGCGACTTCTCCAAGGAAATCTGCGGCGGTCCCCATGCATCCCATACCGGACAGCTCGGCGGCTTCAAGATCCTCAAGGAGGAAAGCTCCAGCCGCGGCGTCCGCCGAATCAAGGCCGTCCTGGTGAAGGACAACGCCGGCGAACAGAAATAAGGAGACCTGACGATGGAAACAGGGGAAGTCTTTCTTTCCGAAAAAGACGGGATCACCTTCATCCGCGTGAAGGGAAACGCCTCGTTTGCCTGTGCGCCGCCGCTCCGCGAACAGGCAAAAAAGCTCGCCTCGGAACCGTTCACAGGCCTGAAGATCGACCTGGAGGAATGCACCTGGATGGACAGCACCTTCATGGGCATGCTCGCCATGCTCGGCCTGAACGCGAAGAAGAAAGGCGTCCCCGCCGAAATCTGGAACGCCTCCGGACAGAACGAAAAGCTCCTCTGCGGCCTCGGCCTCCAGAAGGTGTTCGCGTTCCTGTCCGGCACGTTTGGCGGCGCGGACGATGCGCCCGCCGCTTCCAATGCCGGATCATCGGAGAGCAACGCCCGAAACGTGCTGGACGCCCATCAGACTCTGATGGACATCGACGAGGCCAACGTGCCGAAATTCGAAAAGGTCGTCGAATTCGTCAAAAAAGACATCGACAGAATGGAACAGGACAAGAAGGACTGAGGCGGATTCCCATTCCCCCGCCGCAGCCGGAACCGAACAGGATCACGCCCGATCATGGCAGAGCGCATTGAAACCGACAGCATGGGACAGATCGCCGTCCCCGCCGAACATTACTGGGGCGCCCAGACGCAGCGCTCCCTGGTCCATTTCAACATCGGGGACGACCTGATCCCGCGCGAGGTGATCCGCGGGTTCGCCGTCCTCAAAAAGGCATGCGCCCTCGCCAACCGCGGCCTCGGCAAGCTCGACTCCGCCCTGGCCGATGCAATCTGCACCGCATGCGACGAGATCCTCGCCGGGAAGTTCGACGGCGAATTCCCGCTGAAAGTCTGGATGACCGGCAGCGGCACACAGTCCAATATGAACGTGAACGAGGTGGTCGCCAACCGCGCGAACGAACTGCTCGGCGGCGAACGCGGCGCGAAGAAGCCCGTCCACCCGAACGATCACGTCAACAAGTCCCAGTCTTCCAACGACACCTTCCCAGCGGCTATGCATGTCGCCGCCGCTTGCGCTCTCGTGCAGACGCTCCTGCCCGCCGTCCGCGAGCTCCGCGACGCCGTCGCGAAGAAGGAAATCGAGTTCGCCGGGATCGTGAAGATCGGCCGCACGCACCTTCAGGACGCCGTGCCGCTGACGCTCGGACAGGAATTCTCCGGCTACCGCGCCCAGCTCGACGCCGCCATCGCGCGCATCGAAGGCGTGCTGCCGGAGCTCTATGAGCTTGCCCTCGGCGGAACCGCCGTCGGCACCGGTCTCAACGCTCCGGCGGGCTTCGCCGAAGCCGCCGCGAAGGAGATCGCCGCGCTGACCGGACTTCCGTTCGTCTCCGGCCGAAATAAATTCGCGCTTCTCGCCGGGCACGACGCCATCGCCGCCGCCAGCGGCACGCTCCGTACGCTCGCCTGCGCCCTCATGAAGATGGCGAACGACATCCGCTGGCTGGCCAGCGGCCCTCGATGCGGCCTCGGCGAACTGATCCTGCCCGAAAACGAGCCCGGTTCCTCCATCATGCCCGGCAAGGTGAACCCGACCCAGTGCGAGGCCATGACCATGGTCTGCGTGCAGGTGATCGGGCTGGACACGGCTGTCGCGATGGCCGGGACACAGGGCAATTTCGAGCTGAACGTCTTCAAGCCCGTGATGATCTTTGACCTGCTGACCGAGATCCGCCTGATCGCGGATTCATGCCGCTCCTTCACAAAATACGCGCTCGACGGCCTCCGCGCCGACACCGTCCGCATCGGCGAGCTCCTGAACCGTTCCCTGATGCTCGTGACCGCGCTTTCGCCCGTCATCGGCTACGACAACGCCGCCGCCATCGCGAAGACCGCCCACAAGAAGGGCATCACGCTGAAGGAAGCCGCGCTCGCCAGCGGTCTCATCGACGAAGCCGCGTTCGACGCCGCCGTCCGCCCCGAAAAGATGGTCGGCACGACTGGCAAATAAAGTACCGGAGACGTACCATGAACGACACGATCGCCCTGCTGGAAAAGCTCGTCCGCACCCGTCCCGTCACGTCCGATCCCGAACGCGTCAACGCCGCGACCGCGATCATGCGCGACTACCTCGAAACGCACGGCATTTTCTGCCGCGTCGAAGAATGCGATGGACGGCATATCCTGTACGCCTCGAACCGCGAAAGCGGCACGCCGGAGATCATCCTGAACTCGCATCTGGACGTGGTCCCCGCCGGGGAAGAGCAGTTCGAACCTGTGATCCGCGACGGAAAGCTCTTCGCCCGCGGCGCGTGCGACTGCCTCGGCAACGCGGTCTGCCTGACGGAAATCCTGCTCAAGGCAAACGCGCACGTCGCGGCAGTGTTCTCCGCCGACGAGGAAACCGGCGGCAGGACCACGAAGCACATGGTCGACCTCGGTTACACGGCGAAACACGCCGTCCTGATCCTCGATTCCGGCGGAGAGCCGACCATCGTCTACGAGCAGAAGGGCATTCTGGTGGTCCATCTGACCGCGAAGGGGCGCGACGGACACGCCGCCTATCCGTGGAACTGCGACGATCCGATCGACAAGCTCATGACCGGTTTCGCGAAATTCCGCGCGAAATGGCAGAACCCGACCTCGGACGACGACTGGCGGAACAGCATGTCCGCGTGCATGATGTCCGCGGGCACCGCCCCGAACCAGATCCCGCGCGAGGCGACCATGACGATCAACTTCCGCATCGTGGACGAGGCGTCCCGCGAAGTCATCCTGCGCGATCTGGCCGAAACGACTGGCTGCGAGGCTACGCTCGGCGAGGACATCCCGCCCGTTTCGTTCGACAAGGACGCGACGGTGTTCAAACGGCTTCAGTCCGCGCTTTCCGAACACGCTTTCGGCGGACGCGAAATCCCGATGGCGCGCATCTGCGGCGCGACCGATTCGCGTCACTGGAAGGCGCTCGGCATCCCCGTCCCCGTGCTCGGCGTGGGTGGCGGCAACGAACACTCCGAGGGCGAATATGTGGAGCTGGATTCCATCGGACGCTACGCAGACGCGATCGTGAAGTTCGCGGACGATCTCGCGGCGGAATGAATCTCGATTTCCACGGTCCGGAACCTTCTTTTTCCCTGATGACGGCGTTTTTTCCGACGCCGGCGGGCGAAGTCATGCTCGCAACGTCCGGCACGGCTTTGACAGGGCTTTGGTTCGCAGGGCAGAAGTATTTCGCGCGCACGCTCCCTCGCCCTCTGCCGCCGCCCGGAGACACTCCTGCGCTGAATGTGGCGAAACGCTGGCTGACGGCGTATTTCGCGGGGAAACGGCCGTCGCCGTCCGAACTCGAGCTTGCGCCGGCGGGGACGCCGTTTCAGCTGGCCGTGTGGCGAGTTCTGCTCGGCATTCCGTACGGCACGGTCATCTCCTACGGAGAAGTGGCGCAGGAAGCCGCCCGTATGCTCGGACGGAAAACATGTTCGGCGCGCGCCGCGGGCGTCGCGGTCGGCCGGAACCCGATTTCCATCGTGATCCCCTGCCATCGCGTGATCGGCGCGGACGGCGCGTTGACGGGCTATGCGGGCGGGTTGGAGCGCAAGACGACTCTGCTGAAACTGGAGGGTGTCGACCTGCGGGATCCGTTCCGGCGAGCGGCGGGATCCACCTGACATTGCGGCGTTTATTCGCCGGAACAGGAGTCCTCGACGGCGTGGACGAGCTGGACAAGAAGGGAGTTCACGGGAACCTGGATTCCGTGTTTGCGCGCGAGGGAGACGACCGAGCCATTGATGAAGTCGATCTCGGTGCGGCGCTTGTGGATGCGGTCCTGGAACATGGAGGAACACCCGGTGCGCGTGAGGACGCAGATCTTGTGGACAAGTTCCAGGATTTCTTCGCGGTCGAAGTCGATGCCGTCCGCCTTCGCCACGGTCAGCCCCTCGTCGACGATCTGGCGCACGATATCCCAGCTCGGGCGATTGGACTGGATGAACCCGTTCTTGACCTCGAGCAGCATGGTGAGGGGGTTGATGGACATGTTCACAAGCAGCTTGCGCCAGATGAGCACGCGGACGTCGTTCGAGATCGAGATATCGAGGCCGCTTTCGTCGAAGATCGAACGGATGAGCTCGACGTGCGGCGAATCCTTGGCGAACGCGCCGATGATGGTCTTGCCGTCCGCCGCATGCAGGAAATGCCCGCTGCCGAGCAGGGTGCTGTTGTGGTTCGAGGTGCCGATCACGATGCGGTCGAGCGGCACGAACTTCACAATCTCAAGGTAATTCCCCATGCCGTTCTGAAGCGAGACCACGACCGTTTTCGGGCCGATGAGCGACCGGTTCGCCTTCAGCGCGGCGTACGTCTGGTGCGCCTTCACGAAGATGAGCAGGATGTCGACCGGATCCTGGCGACCGTGTCCGCTGACTTTCGCCGGGACGCTGAACCGGACCTCCTCGTCGTTTTCGATCATCAGGAGTCCGTTTTTGTTGATTTCGTCGACTTTCGCGGCCCTATGGTCAAGCAGAGTGAGGCTGATGTTCGGATTTTTGCAGAGGTAGGAGGCATAGAGACAGCCCATGGCTCCTGCTCCGAGGATGGCGGCGTTCAGCATGGCGGTCGGCCTTTCGCAGGGTAGTTTTCGGAAAACAATATCAAAATAATGTAGCACGGAAACGCCTGTTCGTCAAGTTTTTGAGCGAAAAAGCGCGGGAATCGGATGGTTTCAGCGTGGCTTCCGCGCCAGAACGATCCCCTGCGTCAGCAGGATCGCACGGTTCAGGCGTTTCGCCAGTATCTCGCCATGTTCGGCGCAGAGCGCGACGGCGTCCTCCAGCTGAACCGGACGTTCGTCGGGAAATCGCCAGATGCCGAGCATTTCGGCGGCGCGGCGGATCAGGCGGTAGCTTAGCGTAGGCACGGGGAACGTGATGAGGACCAGTCCGCCGGGTTTCGCCAGCTCGAAATGCCGCCGGATCGCGATCTTCGTCTGTTCCTCGTGGAAATGCTCCACCAGGCCGACGCTGAACACGAGATCGGCGGGCTCGATCGAGGCGGTGTCCAGCGTGAGGATGTCGGCGCACACGATCGGGTAGTTGAACGAATCGGGGTGCCTCATCCAGAACAGCAGCGTGCCGCGCGGATTGCTGTCCACTACGGTATAGAACTGGGCGAACAGACGATGCATGACCGTGTCGCAGAATGAACTGTTGCCGCCGCCGAGCTCGATGATGCTGCCATGGCGTTCCGGGAATCCGCCCGCGTCGAGGACCATCTTCGCGATCCGGTGGGCCGTGATGCGCCGCGTGACGTATGCCGTGATGAACGGTTTTTCGTAGTAGCGGGTCCAGTCTGTGGCGGGCGTGTCCGGCATGGCGTTTCCGTGGTTGGGCTGGTGCTGTCGTCCGCTCAGAGGATGGAATCGCCCTGGCTTTCGAGCGTGCCGTCGGCGATGGCGGCGCGGATGCGCTCCATCAGGGTGATGAAGTAGTGGATGTTGTGGATCGTGAGCAGACGCGCCCCGAGGATCTCGTTCACGTTCAGCAGGTGCCGGATGTAGGCGCGCGTGAAGTGCGTGCAGGCGTAGCAGTCGCAGCGCGGGTCGAGCGGGGTGAAATCCTCGGCGAATCGTCCGGCCTTCGCGGGGAGCGTATCGCCGCCGCGCATGAAGGCGGCCGCGTGGCGCGCCAGGCGGGTCGGCATCACGCAGTCGAACATGTCGACGCCGAACTTCACGCTTTCGAGGATCTGTTTCGGGGTGCCAACGCCCATCAGGTAGCGCGGCTTGTCCTCGGGGAGCAGCGGCGCGACAAACGAGGTTACGTCGAACATCTCCTCCTGGGATTCGCCGACGGAGACGCCGCCGATGGCGCAGCCGTCGAAGTCGAGCGAGGCGACGTGCGCGGCGGATTTCGCCCGCAGGTCGTGGTACACGCTGCCCTGCACGATGCCGAACCGCAGCTGATGGTCGTCCAGCGGTTGTTCGCGGGAGATCTCCTCCCAGCGCATGGTCATGGCAAGGGATTTTTCGGCGGCGTCGCGCGTGCACGGGTACGGCGTGCATTCGTCGAACGCCATCACGATGTCGGAGCCCAGGTCGCGCTGGATGTGCATGGACTCGACCGGGCCGAGGAAGTGCCTCGAACCGTCGATATGCGAGGCGAACTCGACGCCGTCCGGCTTGATCTTGCGGAGCGGGGCGAGGCTGAAGACCTGGAATCCGCCGCAGTCGGTCAGGATCGGGTGGTTCCAGTCCTCGAACTTGTGCAGGCCGCCGGCGCGCCGGATCAGGCCGGACCCCGGGCGGAGCATCAGGTGGTAGGTGTTGCCAAGGATGATCTGGACGTTCATCTCCTCCAGCTCGCGCGGCGACATCGCCTTCACCGTGGCGCGCGTGCCGACCGGCATGAAGATGGGGGTATGGATCGTGCCGTGGGCGGTCTCCAGCACGCCGAGCCGGGCGTGCGACGCCTCGGAACGGCGTTCGACGGTAAAGCAGCTGCGGCTCATGGACGGACGAACATCCCGTTCAGCACGCCCTGCACGGTCGCCTCGTTCACGCCGAGCGTGCGGGCGATTTCGGCGGCGAAGAACGGCGTTGCGCCGGGGGCTTTGCCGGTGATGATGTTGCCGTCGTGCTCGACCAGCTCGCCGGTGTACTTGAGTCCGGGACGCGTGCAGAGCTTTTCGGTGCCGGGGTAGCCGGTCACGGTCCTGCCGTCCAGCACGCCGAACGCGTGGAGCGCGATCGGGGCGGCACAGATGGCGGCTGCGATCCTGCCCTTCGCGACGGCCTCGCGCACCATGACGCCGAGCGCTTCACAGTTCATCAGGTTCGTCGCGCCGGGCAGGCCGCCGGGCAGGATGATGGCGTCCGCGTCGGAGCCGGGCGTGTGCTCCAGGAACATGTCCGGGGCGACCCGGATGTCGTGCGCGCCGGAGACGATGGAGCCGGAGATGCCGGCGAGCATGGTCATGATGCCGCAGCGGGTGAGGATGTCGGCGGTGCCGAGCGCTTCGATCTCCTCGAAGCCTTCGGCGAGAACTACGATGGCCTGTTTCATGGCGGGGTCCCCCGTGATGTGTGGTTCGGAAAAAGATGTCCCAATAATATAGCATCCGGGCGGGCGGAATACAATATACTTTTTCATCTTTTGCGCTTGCATATTCGCCTGAACGCGGGTAAATTATCTTTCGAATTATTTCCTAACGAGGCGGTATCATGACCGAAACGATTCACGACGACGGACTGCGCGGCTTCCTGTCCTACCTGGCGGCGGAGCGGAACGCGTCCGAACACACCTGCTCGTCCTATGCGCTGGACATCCGGCAATGCGCGCAGATCTGCCTGAAGGCCGACCCGTTCGAGGGGACGGCCGACTGGGCGAGCCTGGGCGTGTACGATGCGCGGGATTTCGTGGCGTCGCTGAGCACGGACGACCTGGCGCGCAGCTCCATCATGCGGAAACTTTCCGCCATGCGGTCGTTCTACCGCTACCTGATCCGCGAAGGGCGCGCGACCGCGAATCCGTTCATCGGCCAGGCATCCCCGCGCCGCCCGAAGCTCCTCCCGAAATACATGACCGTGGACGAGGTCGGACGCCTGCTCGCCGCGCCCGCGGCGGTCTGGGCCGACCACACGGAACTCGGCCTCGCGAAAACGCCCGAAGCCGCCGCGTTCGCCGCCGCCCGGGATGCCGCCGTACTCGAGGTGATCTATTCCGGCGGGCTCCGCATCAGCGAGGCGCTCGGCCTGAACTTCGGCGACGTCGACGCGTTTTCCGGCGTAATGAAGATACGCGGCAAAGGCAAGAAGGAACGCCTCTGCGCCCTCGGCGGACCGGCTCAGCGCGCGCTCCGCGCCTACCTCAAGCACCGCCGCACGCTCTCCTCCGACCAGTCGCCGCGCACCGCGATCTTCCTGAACCAGCTCGGCGGCCGACTCACCGCGAGGTCGTTCCAGCGGTTTTTCAAGCTTTACCTCGCGCAGGCCGGACTCCCGCCCGACCTGACCCCGCATAAGCTCAGACATTCGTTCGCCACGCATCTGCTGGACGCAGGCGCAGACCTGAGGAGCGTCCAGGCGCTGCTCGGCCACGAAAACCTCAGCACCACGCAGATCTACACGCACGTCAGCACGGAACACATGAAGAGGATCTATGAAAAAGCCCATCCGCACGCATAAGAAGGGCGTTTCCGCCGTCCCGTCCTCTTCCGCTCCGACCCCGGAACAGACGACTGTATCCTGTCCCGCCGGCACCATGAACAGCTTCCCAAACGTTGCGATCGCGAACGCGCTCTGGCGGATCGCGGAGTGTTTCGCCTGGCTCCTGACCATGCTTATGCCGATCAAGTTCGCCTCGTTCGTGAGCGCGCCCGAGGGCGGCGCGCTGTACTGGGGCGATCCGCTTTCCCTGGTGTTCATCGCGTGGCCGCTGCCGGTCTTCATGATGGCGGCATCCGAACTGTTCTTGCTGACGTTGTGGAGCGGGACGGTGCGGAAAGACATGGCACTGTGTCCGCCGCTCCTGAAATACGGAGCTCTGTGGATGGTCCTCGGCTGTGTGAGCTGTCTCGGGCTTGCGAATGCCTCGTGCATGGGGTATCCGACGCAGATGATCGCGCACACGCTGTCGCTGGCGTGCTATGCGCTGTCGCTGGCGATTCTGTTGTCCGGCCGCAGGGATTTCGCGAAAGCGTTAATTGGGGCACTGGTCCTCGGCGGCGTCCTGTCACTCTGCTCCGGCATGTACCAGTACTGGTGCGGATTTGAAGCCCTGCGCGAACACGTTCAGGCGCGGTCGGCCGCCGCCGGTCGCGACATCGTGAACGAAAACATGGCCATCCGCATCGGGGAAGGCCGCGTCCAGGCCGACTTCAATTCATGCAACGTCTACGGCGCGTACCTTGCCGCGCTCCTGCCGTTCCTCACGGTCCTGTTCTGGCGGTTCGGCAACGAACGCGTCTCGCCTCCAAAGCTCTCACGGCGTCTGTTCGGCAGTCTTGTTTTCGCCGTGACGCTTTTCCTGCTCGTAAAAACGGACAGCCGCGGCGCGGTGTTCTCCCTGCTCGCCGCGGGCGCGGCCGTGTTCTTCCTCTCCCGTCTGCCGCGCAAATGGAAACTGGCGGGCGCGGGGGTTCTTCTCCTCGGCATCGCCGGGCTTGCCGCTATGATCGCGTTCGGACGCGGCGCATTGTCGATGTATGTGCGCTTCGACTATGTCCAAGCAGCGGCGCGGATGATGTTCGAACACCCGCTGACGGGTACCGGCTGGGGCGATTTCCTGCATGATTATCCGGTCCTGCGCTTGTGGCGGGACAAGGAGGCGCCGCATTCGCCGCACAACATGATTATGCTGTTCGGCTCGCAGTGCGGCATCGCGGGCTTCCTTGCGGCGCTTGCCGTGCTCGCGTATCCGGTCGTCGAGGCCTGCCGCCAGATCCGCCGAACGGACTGGCGCAGTCTGAAGGACGTTTTCGCGGTCGTCCCGGCATTTTCCTGCCTGATCCTGACCGTTGGGACGCTCCTCGACATCGGATTCGAGACGACCGCGTACGCCGGCGTTCTGATCGCGTTTTCCCTGCTCGTTCTCATGCGGGACGCTCCGCGGACTGACCCGTTCGTCTGCCGCAAACCATTCCATTGGGCAGCGCTCTACCTGTCCGTAGTCTTCTTCCTGGCCGCCATTGCTGTGTCGTACCGGTATTTCCAGGCGGAAAAAACCTACTCCGCGCTGATCGCCGAGCTCAATCCCGAATACTCGTTCGAGCATCAGGACGATCCGGGCTATGTCCCGACGCTGCACCAGGTGCAAACCTTGCTCAAAGAAGCCATCAAGGCCTCGAACATGGGGTCGCCGTTCCCGTGGAACGCCGCCGCAGACTATATGTTTGCGACCGGAGAGACGAAGAAGGCCATGACCTGCCTCAACCGGACGATCGAACTTGATCCTCTTCAGTCCACACACTACGTCAAACGCGCCCGCATGAACTACTGGATCGCGGGCATGAACGTGACCGACGAGGTAAAAAAAGACCTCGCAACCGCACGGCGTCTCGCCCCGAAGAACCCCGAAATCAACCGGCCCGACGCGGACATCTGCCGCGCGGCCTTTACCCCGAAGGAACCTTGACCATGAAAAGCGCTTGGGAACTCGCACTCGAACGCAGCGGCGGAGCCCTGCGGGAACTCTCCCCCGAGAAGAAGGAGAAGATCGCCGAACTCGAACGCGCCGCGCAGGCGAAGATCGCCGCCGCGAAGATCACCGCCGAGCACAAGCTCGCCTCCATGACCGACCCGGACGAGATCGACCAGCTGAAGGAAGGGCTCATGAACGAGATCCGTTCCATCGAAGAGTCGCTCGCCCGCAAAAAAGAGGCCGTGCGCGCCGAATGAAGCTCTACTTCGACAACGCCGCCGCGGTCCCCGTCCGCCCGGTCACCATGTCGCGTCTCGCCGCACTTACGGAGGACTTTTCCGCCAACCAGGAGGCGTCCGGCGCGGCCGCCGAGGCCGTGCGCGGCGCTCTTTTGACCGCGGAACACCGCCTGCTGAACGCCGTCTGCGGCTCGAAGGCGCAGGGGCACTCTGTATTGTGGACGAACACAGGCACCGACGCTGTTCGCGCCGCCGTCATGGCATTCCTGCTGACCCCGGAGAAACATGGCGCGGTGTTGTTCACCGACGGCGAACACGCGAGCATCCCGCCCGCGCTCGACATGCTCCCGGCGTCCTGCCCGCGCAACCGCGTGAAGCTCCTTCGCGACGGCCGGATCGACCTCACCGATCTCTCCCAGAAACTCAGCGAACGCACGCGCCTGGTGGTATTCCACTGGGTCCAGAGCGAGACCGGCGTGATGCAGGACCTGGGCGCCGTGCGCTCCATGGTGAAGTCCATCGCGCCGCAGGCGAGCCTGCTCGTCGACGCCATCCAGGGCGCGGGCAAGCTCCCGTTCGACTTCGATGTCGTCCAGCCGGAATTTTTCCTCGTTTCCGGGCAGAAATTCGGCCTGCCGTCCGGCGCGGCTGTGATTTATAATGATGAGTTCAGGCCCGCCGTAAAGAAGATCCGCGCCGAACGCCACGCCATCGGGCGCGTGCCGCCGCCGTTCTGCCTGCTTTTGGCGGAAACGCTCGGCGGGCGCATGGCGACGATGAGCGGCGACCTGGACTACATCCGCGAAATGAAGGAAAGATTCCTCTCCGAGCTGAGGGAATCTCTGCCCGACGGCTGCTGGCGCGAGACGGTCCCGGCGGAAATCGCTTCGCCGTACATCGTGCATCTGCTGTTCTCCGGCGGCGCGCAGACGTATCAGGGCGCGATCCTCACGCGCATCATGGCGAAATTCGGCGCGTCGATCGCGTCCGGCAGCGCATGCGACGCGGAGACAGGAACGCCCTCGCGCGTGCTGACCGCAATGGGATTGGGGCGTGACGAGGCGTATTCGGCGGTCCGGGTGTCGTTCTTCGACCACAACACGCCGGACGAGGCGGCGGAGCTGGCGCATCTGCTGGCGCGCGCCGTCCACGAATATTGATTTGGGGATAATCCGAGCTCAGGAGACCGCCTTCGCCGCCGCGATGAGGGACGGCAGGATCTTCGGCAGGTCGCCGGCTCCGACGATGGCCGCAACGTCGCCCGGCCTGAGTTCAAGTCCGGCGCGCGCCCCCATGTCGTCCCAGCTTCCCGCAAGCGCGCCCCCGCTGACCGCCGCCGCAAGGTCGTCCGAGGAATATTTCCCGCTGCCCGTCCAGGCGGCGAAAACCGGCGTGACGAACACGCTGTCCGCCTTTTTCAGCTCGACCGTGAACTCGTCGAAATAGCGTTCGAGGCGCGCATAGCGGTGCGGCTGGAAGATCACGACGAGGCGGCGTCCGGGATAGAGCTCGCGCAGGGACCGGATGCTTTCCCTGACCTCGGTCGGATGGTGCGCGTAGTCTTCGATGACCGTGACCGTGCCGTTCCAACGGACGGAAAGACGGCGTTCGACGCCGGGGAATCTTCGGAGCGTCTTTTCCGCTTCGACGGGATCGAACCCGAGCAGGGCGGCGGCCTTGACCGCGATCATGCCGTCCAGCCGCTGGAAATGCCCGAATCCGGGCAGAAAACCGTCCGGCAGATCTGCGAGGTCGAGCCGGACCGCACGCGGATGATCTTTGAACAGGCGGTCGGTCTCCTCCGAGGCGCAGTACAACAATGTTTCCGACTGGTCCGCGAATGCCTTGAAATTGTGTTCCAGCGCCTCGAATCCGCCGAGACTCCACGCATGGTCGTCCTCCACGTTCGTGACGATCCCGAGGTGCGGATGCAGCAGCGCGTGCGTGCCGTCGCTCTCGTCCGCCTCGGTGACGAACAGGTCTCCGTCGCCTGCCGCGCCTGCGCTTTCCCAGCCCGTGACGGCTCCGCCGATCATATAGCCGGGTTTCGCGCCGAGTTCGCGAAGCAGCCACGCCAGCATCGCGCTTACGCTCGTTTTGCCGTGCGAACCGCTGACCGCCACCGGACGTTTGTACGAATCGGCAGTGACTGCAAGCGCTTCGCCCCGCCTCAAAACAGGCAGTCCGCGCCGCATGGCCGCCGCGACTTCCGGGTTCTCCGGTCCCGCCGCCGAAGTCCGCACGACCAGGAGCCCGTCGTTTTCCACGGGGAGGTTTTCGATGCGGTGCCCGGCGGGCGCGATCTGCGCGCCATGTCTGCGGAGCGCCGCAGCAGCGGCGTTGTCGAGCAGGTCGGACCCGGAGACGCGGAATCCTTTTTCGAGGAGGATCCGGGCGAGCGGGGCACAGCCTGCGCCGCAGCAGCCGATGATATGGACGGACCGGAAACCGGAAAGCGGAGGAAGCGACATGGAACGGTTTATTTCATATGGTTGAAATCCAGGGGGGAAACGAAACAAAATACAAATAAAAATAACAGCAGAAAAATGAAAAATCAAGCAAAAGGATGAAATGCGAGGGAAAAAAGCAAACATGAGGCTGAAAGTCATGTTTCCCCCTTGATTTTTTTCTATATATGTGGTATATTAAACGTTTATAATCTTTTCTGCCGCGATTGTCCGGCACGGTGCCGGGCAGGGATGGCGAACGTCGTAAGGAGACGCCCCATGAGAAAGATACAAATCGTCGATGTGTCGTTGCGCGAACAAGCCGCGTGCAACGGCAGTTCCTTGAGTTTTAAGGAAAAGATCGAGGTGGCGCGTCAGCTTGACAAGCTGAACGTGGATGCCATTGAAACGGCTCCGATCGTGAACGGGAAAAACGACATCGTTTTCCTTCACACGCTTGCACCCCTTATGAC
>JBGUKN010000064.1:0-7806 GCA_045114455.1 Victivallales bacterium | reverse complement strand
AGCGACTCCTCTTTCTCGTGCAGAGTCATCCTGCCGGATTCGATGCGGCTCATGTCCAGGACGTCGTTGATCAGAGAGAGGAGATGTTCCGAGGACCGCGAAATGGTGGTCAGATACTCCTGAACGCGCTCCGTGTCATGGATATGGCTTTCCGCGAGTCCGGTAAACCCGATGATCGCGTTCATCGGCGTACGGATGTCGTGGGACATATTGCTCAGGAACGTCGTTTTGGCGCGGTTGGCGTCCTGCGCCATCTGCAAGGCCTCTTCGAGTTCCTCCTGCTTCTTTTCGAGCTGTTTCCGCAGTTCGGCTTCCAGCTGTCTCTGTTTTTCGATCGTCTCAGTGTATTCCCTCAGTTCCCGGTTGACACCTGCCAGTTTCTGGTTGTTCAGCCGGGCGCCAATCAGGGAGTCCTTCGTTCTTTGGGCTTTTTCTTCGGCTCTGAGCTTTTCGATATAGTGTTGTCTCTCTCTCCTGTGGAGGATCGAGAACAGGTTCAGGATGATCGCAAGCGAGGAAACGAGGATGCCCAGTTCGACAAAGGACTTGACCAGCATATCGGCGTTCACGTGGGAGATGCTCTTCCGAACCGTTTCCTCCGTGACGATCCCGCCAATAAATCCATCATAAGCCTGCTTTGCGGATTCGCAAACCTCAAGGCGGAACCACATCAGCGACGAGAAGAAGATCACGATGAGCACGGTGACCCATACGACGGTGGATTTCCCGAATTTACCATGGGTGTCCAGGATGAACACGCGCCTGTACAGCAGGAATCCCGCGAAGCACCAGATGACGAGAAGCAGGTACGACTCGGTCGAGAGCGAACTCCCGGAAAGATAATTCGGCACCAGCATAAGAACGCTGAAGACGATCGACATGGCAAGGCCGAAAACGCCCGCGGATTTTTCGACGGTATGACCGCGGCCCTTTGCTCTCCTGAGAAGGACAAGCGCGGCGGCTGAAATGTAACCGTAGGCGATTGCGGCGCCCAGGTTCGACAGATCGACCGGCCAGCCGATCACCGTGCGCCCAAGGAACGGGATCGGGAGGGAAATGCACATCACGGTGAGAATGGCATTTACGGGGTTTCCTTCTCTGTTGCATTTGCCGAACCATTTCGGGATCATATCGTCGTCGGCCATCGCGCGCATCAGGCGGCTGACCGCGATATACGTGGCGAACAGCGCCGTGAGCTGACCGGACAGCATGGAGCTGCCGATCACGGCAACGCCCAACGGACCGAGCGCCTTTTTTGCTGCCCCAAAAACGGGCATTCCGGCGACCCCGTGAAGCCCGGGAAGCGCGTTGATGTACTCTTTCCAGTTCGAATAGCTGTCCGGCAGGGCAAGCGTGGGGAGAAGCGCAAGAAGGATATAAGCCAGTGCTGCGAGAAGGATTGCCGAAAGAAGCAGGGAGAATGTGCGTTTGACCGGGAAACGGAACTCCGACGAGGACTGGACGACCGCCTCGAATCCGACGAAAGCCCATGGGACCATGGCAAGGATCCTGAGTATCTGGACCGCTTTCGGACCGCTCGACGAAAACGCCGGTCCCATGGCCGCCATGCCGCCCTTGTGCTGCGCCAGCGCGGCGACGAAACAGATCACGACGCCGGCGAGAAGTATGAATGCAAAGAACGTGTGGAGCCCGATCGCGAGGCGTTTGCCGACGATGCATACGCAGGCGCACAGCACGATCGCAACGAGAGACAGCAGGACTTCCCCGAGATACACGTCGAATCCGACCATCGTGTAATGAAACCCGAACTGGAGTGCGTCGTCGAAAAGGAATCGCGCCAGCAGGACAAGCGCCGTGGCGTTGGCCCACAGGATCGCCATGTACGTCAGAAACAGGAACCACCCCATCAGGAACCCGTGGTTCTGTCCGAACACTTTCGTGATAAAACCGTAGGTCCCGCCTGAACTCTGGATATGTGTCGTGGCCTTGTGGAAATTGAACGCCAGAACGGCAATCGCCACCGTCCCGATCAGAAAGCCGATGATCGTACCCGCGGGCCCTGCGTTCGGCAGAAACATCGAGCCGGGAAGAACAAATGCGCCCCAGCCAACCGCATAACCGAAGGAGAGCGCGAGCGCTCCCGCGAATGACAGATATCGATTGTCCTGCATCATATCACCTGACGCCTGTCATTGGAGCTGTTTGCAACCACGGGAAGGTTTTCACAATATCCATTCAAATCCTCTCATGTTTCAGTGAGCTGGCTATGTATCGACATATGTTTTCGTAATATACATTCAACAACTTATTTTGTCAAATGTATTTTTGTCATCTTTCGTCCACTTCCCGATTTCATGCGACCAAATTGATCGTGTTTTTTTTCTTTGAAGCAGGCTTATTTCCCTTGACAAAATATGAACATGCATATATATTTTAGAGTAAACGCTTAAAACATTCTTTTCGGAATATGGCGGGAGTTCGGCCTGCAATCTCCTGAGGACGGTCGCGGGATGAACCCTGTTTTTCCGGGATAGCATTCGGATTCACCGGTCAGGCCGATTTGAGGTCAGGGCTCCATTCCCTTGGATCCGGGAAAGGCAGACATAAATTGTTTCGTGAACTGTGTTCCAAATTCAAGCCCAGGCTGTTTATCCTGATATTCGGCATCCTGACCCTGCTTCTGCTCAGCTTCCTCTTCTTCAACCTGAACCGGTTGAACCGCAACATGGACGAAACGAAGCGGACCCACAATTATCTTCAGGACTGTGATGAAGCCGGCCATCTGATCCGCACGGGGTCGGATATCCTGACCAACTCCGTGGAACGATATGTCATCACGGGCAATCCGGTGTTCCGGGACCGTTATTTCCTGGAAGCGAAGCGAGATAAAAACCGGGAAGCGGGCCTGGCAAAGGTCAAGGATTTCCCGAATGCCGAAACGCTCCGCCGCGATTTGAACGAAGCCATGCGGTACTCGATGGAATTGATGTCGCTCGAGTATCATGCCATGCGCCTCGTCACCTCAGATGCGGAGCTTTCCTCTCCGGATTGTCCGCCGGAGGTTCGCGACTACGTGCTGACCGAAGAGGAAAAAAAAGCTTCGCCGGAAGACCGCAGGAAAATGGCGAGCGACATCGTCTTCGGTCTGAATTACCTCACATACAAGGATCACATTTATTCCTCCATCGAACGCAGCCTGCAGGATGCCGATGTGTTCCTGACCCAGTACCGCACCAGCCTCACCGAACGGTACAGAGTCCTGTACGTTTACCAGCTCTGCACCTACGCGGGATTCTTTCTGTCCCTCCTTGCCTTTGTGTCATTCCTGATCCGCCAGCGCGGACGCGCAAACGCCTTTCTCCGCATCGTCCTCGACAACATCCCGATGCTGTTCTCCATCAAGGACGCCCGTTCAGAGCGCTATGTGGACTGCAATATGGCGTTCGCCCGTTATGCGTGCCGGAACACAGTCGCCGAGGTGATCGGCAACACCGACGCCCAGATATTCGATGAGGCAACGGCCAATCAATTTGTCGAGGACGACCGCAAGACTCTCTCAGGCGACGTCACGACCTCCTTCTTCGAAAACGCCCTCGACGCACACGGCAAGCCATACAGTTTCCTGACGACCAAGCTCAAGATCCAGGATATAGACGGCAACACATGCCTTTTCGGATTGTCTCAGGATGTGACGGAGGCGATGGAGAAGCAGCGCAGCAGTGAAGCGATCGCCGAGGCGCTGCTCGCCCTTCAGTCCTACGATGCCGTCTCCCACCCGCAAAAAGTCATCGAGGTCATCCGCAAGCGTCTCAATGCGGATTTCTGCCATCTGATCCGGTTTGACGAGGCGTCGGGCGAAGCCGTGGTCGAACCCGACTGCCACGCGCACCTCGATCCCGCGACGCCATGCGAACTCGTCGTGGCCTCTCTGAACGATTTCCGCTACTACACCAGGCACTCCGCACCTCTGGAGCCGTTCGAGATCGAGGAAAGGGCTCCCCTTGAAATCCTGCGCATGTACGCCGTGCTGGACGCGCAGACAGGCGGATGGCAGCCGACGACAACGTATTCCATGCCTGTCAATCGCCAGGGTGCTCTGTTCGGCACACTGGCAATCGGCTACGCGATGCGGCGTACGCTCACCCAGTTCGAAAAGGAATTCATCGAAACGAGCGTGAAGATCCTGGAGAACGCGCTGGAGCGCCAGAAGACATACAGCGACCTGAACGCGGCAAACGCCCGCATCAACCGCGAATACGATTTCGTGAACAACATCTTCGACATCATGCCCATTCCCTGCGTCATCAAGGATGTCGACAACGATTTCCGCTGCATGCGCTGCAACGAGGCCTATGCCAGACTCTTCCAAAAGCAGCACGACGAGATCATCGACCTGAACAGCGCCGACCTCTTCTCGCCGGAGATCGCGCAGCGGCTCCGCGCCGCCGACGAGAAGGCAATACGCGAAAACAAGATGATCTTCGAGGAACTCGTCTGCACGTTCCCGGACGGCGTGGAACACACGTTCCTTTACCGCCGCGGCCCGATGACGCTTCCGGACGGACACCTGGTGCTCTTCTGCGTGGCGGAGGATATTACCGAACTCCGGCAGCAGACCAACAAGGTGCTTCAGATCAACGAAAAGCTTCAGGGCGAATACCAGCGCGCGGTCAACGCCGAGGAGGCGGAGACCTTCTTCGCCAAGTCGCTCAAGTCCATTCTGGCGATGCCGCCCGATCAGGATGCCATCACTCCCAGCATCAAGGAAGTCGGCGAATACATCGGCGCCGACCGCTGTTTCATCTATTACCGGATCAAGGACGACGAAGGGAATTCCAGCTGGGAACTCACCTACGAATGGTGCGGCGAAGGGATCGAAAAGAAGTTCAAGGCCCAAACGGATGTCGATATGTTCCCGGACGTTCACGAGGCGCTGGAAAACGGCGAGGATTTCCTGGCCACGGACATTCGGTCGATCCATCCGGTCACGTGCGCCTGGCTTCAGGCGCAGAAAGTCCAGTCGATCATCATAACGCCGCTTCACGATGAAAACGGCGAGATTTTCGGATTCATCGGATTCGATTTCGTGCTTAATGCCCAGGAACAATTCTCCGAACGCATCATCCGAAGTGTGCACGAGGCCGCCGACGTGATCCTGATCTGCCGCGAACGCAACAAACGTCAGGCGACAATGTTCAAGGCAGTCGCGGAGGAAAAGCTCCGCTCCGAGATCTTCGAAAGCGCCGCCATCCCGCTTCTGCTCTTCAAACCGGACGGGACCATCGTCACCGCGAACTCCGCCGCGCTCAAGGCGTTCGGCGGGTCCCTCTCCGAAGTCATCGGCTGCAACTGCCACGATTTCGTCTGCCAGCTCGAAACCAGACCGGAGAAATGTCCCCTGCGCCATCCGGAGCGCATTTCGCAGGAATTCCTGCTCCACCGCCGCGACGGGCAGTATTTCGCGATCAAGACCCAGACGATCCGCGACGACAAAGGCGATCCGCTGTATATCCTCGAATGCGCGGTCGACATGACCGAAACGCACGAGCTTCATGAAAACGCCGAGGCGATCGCGCAGTCGCTCCTCGCGCTTCAGTCCAAGAACGTCATCTCCAGCCCCATTCAGGTGCTGAACATCATCCGCAGACGCCTCGGCGCAAACACCGTGTATCTGGCGCAGTACGATCAGAAGGCCGGGGTCGCCTTCCTGAACCCGGAATATACGCTGCTGGACAACGGAGAAACGCTCGCCGGACGCGCCGAAGCCGGATTGGATGACCTCGCACCGTTCCTCGACAGGTTGAAAGATGAAGGCATCTGCGAGTTCGAGGGAAGCAGCCGGGCCCGGATCCGGGACGCCTATGCGAAACGGTCGCACGGCATCAATATCCCTCCAAGCGAGATCATCGTCATGGTGCCGCTTGAGGTGAGAGGAGAAAGCTGGGGCAACCTCAGCATCACCTATGCGAAGCACAGACGTCTCGGCGAACGTGACAAAGACTTCTTCATCCGCTGCCGCGAAGTCCTGGAGGCGGCTCTGGAACGCAAGCTCAACGACGACGATCTGCATGCGGCGCTGGACAAGGAGATCGCCGCGGAAAAAGCCAAGAGCTTCTTCTTCTCCTCCGTCAGCCACGACATCCGCACGCCGCTCAACGCCATCATCGGTTTTTCCGAACTGCTCATCGGCGGCATCATGGACGAACAGGAACGCTCCAAAGCTCTGTCGGCGATCTCCACCAGCGGCCAGACCCTGCTCCAGCTGATCAACGACGTGCTCGATCTCTCCAAGCTCGAATCCGGCAAGATGGTCATCAACCCCGTGCTGACCGACGTCCGCGAACTTGCGTCCTCGGTCCTTCACACGTTCGACGTGTCCGTCATGAACAAGCCCGTCGTGCTGAAGGAGGAATTCGGCGCACTGCCGCTCCTCGAGGTCGACCCGCAGCGTATCCGACAGATTCTTTTCAACCTCATCGGAAACGCCGTCAAGTATACGAAACGCGGCGAAATATGCGTCCGGGCTTCGTTCCGCCAGGACATCGGGGATGAAAACGGCGTCCTCGTCATCTCAGTCAGCGACACGGGATGCGGCATCGCCGACGAGGACAAGGAAAAACTCGTGAATCCCTTTGTCAAGGCCGGCGTCGACGCCAAAATCAAGGGAACGGGGCTCGGGCTCGCCATCTGTAAGCAGCTTGCAGCCCGGATGGGCGGCCATTTCTCGTTTATTTCCGAACTCGGCAAGGGGTCCACGTTTGCGCTTGAACTTCGCGATGTGAAGTGCGTGGAAAGGACGCCGGAGTCTCAGAAGAAAGTCGCCTCAGGGCAGGAACTGATCCGCCTGGAAATGAAGCGTGAAGCCGCCAGCAAAAAGCGGTCCGACGCCAAGGCGAAATCCGCTGCGGAACAAAAGCCCGGGACGGCAAACGAAGCAAAAGAGACTGCGCCGAACGACACATCCGTTCCGGTAACCGGCCCCAGGAAACAGTTCAAGGTCCTGATCGCGGATGACGTCGCACTGAACCTCGCAGTTCTGAAGGCGCTTCTCTCCAAGATCGGGGTCCACGAAGTTGTGAAGGCTGTCAATGGCTCTGAAGCATGGGACAAAGTTCAGAGTGTGGAAAAGCCGTTCGACATCGTCCTGACCGATATCTGGATGCCCGAAATGGACGGCAAGGAATTTGTCGCCAAGATCCGCGCGGACAAACGTTTCGCCGATCTTCCCGTCTATGCCGTTACCGCTGACATCGAAGCGCAGAAAGACTTTGTCGAGCACGGTTTCACCGGACTTCTCCTGAAGCCCGTCACCATCGACAAGATTTCCGGAATCTTCCTGACTGAATGAACTCTCCCGCCGCATGTTGCGGGGATAGTCACAAAGAATCAAAAGGGGCTGTTGCAAAACCTCATCGTCTTGTAGCTAATACGAAAGCTATCATGTATAGGTAGCGGAGTGCAAAACGCGAAAGGACGTTGAAAAAGGACTCCGGGTCAAGTAAATTGTTTTTACCACCAAAACAACAAACGAAACAAGGAGTCCAAAATGCGGTACAAAGTTACCATGAAATCTCGTACAGAACGCAAACTCGTCAACGGGAACCTCGAAGTCACCATTCCTGTGGCCGAACACCTAAAAATTCCGAATTTATAACGCTAAAAAATTCCGGATTTATGACACTTTACTTTTCCGAGCGCAAGAAAGCACCCGGCAAACAAGGTTTCCGGAACAAAGAAATGAATGTGAAAAGGGGATAAGAGGAAAAGATTTTTCAGCAATGACCACAACCTGTTTTTTATCAGATACCAGGATGCTATCTTCGAGATTCGCTCAATTGGCGGTTT
>JBGUKN010000063.1:0-27985 GCA_045114455.1 Victivallales bacterium | reverse complement strand
GCCGCCGCTGCTGACCGTGGTTTCCGTCGCCTTGCCGCCCTTGGAAATGATCATGCAGCCTCTATAGTTGACCGTGGTGTCGCTGGCGATACCACCGCTGGAGACATACATGGAACCATATTCATTGACCGTGGTTTTCGTTGCCGTGCCGCCTTTGGAGACAAACATCTGACCATATTCGTTGATCTCGGTCTCAATCGCCCGGCCGCCGTTGGAGACAAACATGTCGGCTTCGTCGTTGAGCTTGGTTTTCTCTGCCGTGCCGCCCTTGAGGATGAACATGGAGTCGCAGGAAAGCTCCAGCCCTGTACTGGTCACGCCCTTGGAAACGATGTATTCCGCCATGATGAAAGATCCTTTCTGCCGTCTTCCCGGCAAGGTTGGAATGATTGCAAGTCCCTGTAAAACGCTATAATATATGCAGTATTTTTCTGAAAATCAAATAAGAATCAAACAAAAAGGAAGAAATCTTTTCCGCCGTTCATTATGAACGATTCCCGGGATAAAACGGCAAAAAAAAGGGCAGGGCTCCTTGAATGAAGCCTTGCCCGGATTGTTGCGGAAAAAAGAAGCCGGATCAGACGATGCGCTTCGTGGTCGCGGGATCGAACACATGCGCGCCGACCATGGCGAGCTTGAGCGTGATGGTCTCGCCGACCTTGGCGTCGAGATGGGGTTCGACGCGGGCGATGCAGGGAGCATCGACGCCGGTGTCGAGGTGGAGATAGATCTCGGCGCCCATGGGCTCGCGGACATCGACCTTGGCGGTGATGGACGGAGCACTGACGTCATTCGTGGCGCGTTCGGAACCGATGTCCTCGGGACGGATGCCGAAGAGGATATCCTTGCCGATATAGGGTTCGATCGCGGCGTTCCAGTCGGCGGGCAGGGCGACGGAGATCGGACCGGCCTTGAAGACGTTTGCGCCGTTTTCGGAAACGAGCGTGCCCTTGAAGATGTTCATGGGCGGAGTGCCGATGAAGCCGGCGACGAAGGTGTTCGCGGGCTTGTCGTAAATGTTCAGCGGAGTGTCGATCTGCTGGATGATGCCGTCCTTCATGACGCAGATGCGGTCGCCCATGGTCATTGCCTCGATCTGGTCGTGCGTGACGTAGATCATGGTGGTGCCGAGGCGGGTGTGGAGCTTATTGATCTCGGCGCGCATCTGGACGCGCATCTTGGCGTCGAGGTTGGAGAGCGGTTCGTCGAAGAGGAAGACGGCGGGCTTGCGGACGATGGCGCGGCCGACTGCGACGCGCTGGCGCTGGCCGCCGGAGAGGGCTTTTGGCTTGCGGTTGAGATAATCGCCGATGCCGAGGATGTCCGCGGCCTCTTTCACTCGCTTGTCGATCTCGTCCTTCGAGAACTTGCGGAGCTTAAGCCCGAACGCGAGGTTTTCATAGACCGTCATATGCGGATAAAGGGCATAGTTCTGGAAGACCATGGCGATGTCGCGATCTTTGGGCGGAACGTCGTTCACGACACGTTCGCCGATCTTGATCTCGCCGTCGGAGATCTCTTCGAGGCCCGCGATCATACGGAGGGTGGTGGACTTGCCGCATCCCGAGGGACCGACGAGGACCATGAATTCCTTGTCGTGGATATCGATGGAGACGCTGTTGACGGCCTTCACGCCGCCTTCATAGATCTTGCAGACATTTTTAAGAATGACTTCAGCCATGATTCACCTGAAAGAAGGTTGGTTTTGTGTTAAAAAGCATGAATTTTCCAGTAATATAGCTCGGTTCCTACATATTGTCAAGCGCAAACCGGATTATTTTCAGAAAAAACAGGTTAAAATATAGAGTATTTGGAGTGTAACGGAAGCTCGCGGACGTATGGGCGGGAACATGCGGATGCTCAAATCCGCTGGACAATCGCGGATTCATGCCTCGTCTTCCGGAGCGAGGATCATGGCGCGGAGCCGGAAGAACGCGGCGGCAACGGCACGTTCGCGGATCTGTTCGCGCGTGCGGCGGAGACGCAGTTCGAAGACTTCCGTGCGGCCGCGGTAGCGGATTCCGGCGAAGACCAGTCCGACCGGCTTGCCGACCGTGGCGCCCCCCGGACCGGCAACACCCGTGAGCGCGATCGCGGCATCCGACGGGATCGCATCGGCAAGGCCGTCGACCATGGCGCGGGCGGTTTCTTTGCTGACCGCGCCGTGCTTGCGGATCAGGTCGGCGGGCACGCCGAGGAGAGCCGTCTTCGAGGCATCGCCGTAGGTCACGACGCCGCCCGCGAAAACATGCGAGGAGCCGGGGATGTCGGTCAGGAGTTTCGCCGCCAGGCCGCCGGTGCAGGACTCGGCCAGCGCGAGCGTCTCGTCGCGTTCGCCGAGCAGATGCAGGATCTCGTGCGACAGCGAATCGGCTTCGTCGGAGAGGAGTTCGTCGGCGAAAAGTTCCTGCACGGACTGAATGGCGGACTCCATGACTTCGGGAGATTCCGTGGTCAGGAAGAGGCGCACGAACTGCGCCGTGGCGCAGTAGGCGACCGAGAGCATGGAGTGGAACCGCGCGATGACAGGGAGCATGCGCTCTTCCACGATGTTTTCGCCGAGTCCGGCGACATGGAATTCGTGCGTGAACGTGAAATGCCTGAGCGTCTTCTTCAGGAACGGCACGACGGATGCGTCCATCATGGGGCAGAGCTCGTTCGGCGGACCGGGGAGCATGATGATGGTGCGGTTCGGAAACGCGTCGGTCTCCGGCGTACGTAGGATGAGCCCCGGCGCCGTGCCGCAGTCGTTGCGCAGGACCTTTGCGCCGTGCGGGACGAGCGCCTGATTGAAGACGCGCGGCGGGATCTCCTCGCTCGGATGGCGCATCTTCCAGTGCTTCATGATGTTGAGAGCGGCTTCGCCGTCCTCCTCCAGCCGCATGCCGCAGCGTTCCGCGATGTATTCCTTGGTCACGTCGTCGGCTGTGGGGCCGAGACCGCCGCTGGTGATGACGATGTCGGCGCGGGCGAGGGAGAAATCCAGCGCGGCGAGGATGTCGGCGCGCCGGTCGGGAACCTCGACGGAGGAGACGGGGACGACGCCGAGCGCAAGAAGGCGGACGCCGATGGATGCGAGATTGGTGTTGACGACGGCGCCTTTCAGCAGCTCGTCGCCGATGCAGATGACGGCGATCTTTTCGCTCATAAGTAATCCTTGGGTTCCACGAGGGAAGCGCGGTTCAGTTCGTCTTCGGCTTCCTTTCGCCAGCGTTCGAATTCGTCCGCGTTCAGATCACGCGGGATATGGAGCTCGTTACCGATGATCAGCGTGAGCTTCGACCACGGTTTCGGGATGCGGAATCCGTCCCAGCTCTTCACCGTCCAGTACGAGGAATAATTGATGCCGAGCGCGACAACGGGGATGCCAAGCTGGGAGGCGATGTGGATCGGTCCCTTGCTCATGTGATAGCGGGGACCGCGCGGCCCGTCCGGGGTCACGACGACCATGCAGCCGCCCTGGATCGTCTTGATGGCGTCGTAAATGACCTTCACTCCGTCGCGTTTCGAGGAGCCGCGGATGCACTGCGATCCGAACTGCGCGGCGAAATCGGCGACGTACTGGCCGTCGCGCGAGGAGCTGACGACCGCCACGGTGCGCTTGCGGAGAGGCAGTTCGAACAGCGGAGGAAGCATGAGAAGGCGGTTGTGCCAGATGTTGACGATGCAGACTTTCTGCGATTCCCTGCGGTATTCCTCAAGAAGCCCGTTCGGATCGACAATCGTGACCGGGGTGAGTTTTCGCCACCAGAGGATGACATGGGACGGGAACCAGAAACACCAGTCCGGCAGTTTTTTGATATCCCTGAAACGTTTCTTGATCATAGCGCGTCAGGCTCCGGGAGTGGCTTTCCGGGATTTCCGAGCGGAAGACGCGGCTTTCTTCCCCGCTTTTTCACAGGAGCGCGTCCGGCGGATGCGGCGGATTTCCCCGCCGCGGTCTTTTTTGCGGCGGTCCTCCCGGCTGTTTTCGACTTCCCGCGGGCGGATGCCTTTTTGACGCCGTCCGCCGCACCGTTTTTCGCCCGTCGGCAGAGGGAAGCGATCTCGCAGCCGGAGCAGTCCGGGCGATTTGCCGGGCAGCGGGTGCGCCCGTGAACGATCAGCAGATGGGAGAACTGCGCCCACGTCTCCGGCGGCATGACGGAACAGATGTCGGCCTCGATGACTTCGGGATCGGACGATCCGGAAAGTCCGGTCAGTCCGGCCAGACGGCGCACATGGGTATCGACCGGGAATCCGGGCTGTCCGAGGGCGTCGCCGAGCACCACGTTGGCGGTCTTCCGACCGACGCCGGGAAGCTGAAGCAGCCCCTCCATCGTGCAGGGGAGTTCGCCGTGGAATTTCTCGACGATGGCTTTTGACGCTTCGATGATATGGGCGGCTTTCGCCCGGTAGAATCCGCAGGTGAATATGGCCTGTTCCAGTTCTTCCCGTCCGCAGGACGCGAACGCCACGGCGTCCGGCCAGCGTTTGAAGAGGTCCCGCGTAACCATGTTCACGCGCTTGTCCGTGCACTGGGCGGAAAGGATCGTCGCCACGAGCAGCTGGAACGGCGTCATGTGCTCCAGAAAACATTTCTGGGGACCATAGACGGACAGCAGTTTGTCGTAGATTTGTTTTGCCTGCGCGGACTTCATATGGATACAGGAAGAGACCGCACGGTTCGCGGGGCGAAGCGCGGTCCGTATGTTTCGGGTGTGTAAGAACGTCTAAGAAATTTAGCTTCGTCCACTAATGTTTTCAAGGCGCGAACGTGTTTTTTTTGTTTTTTTTCGCGGTTTGAATTGATTTTTCGCCGGAAAGACGTATCTTTTTTGTGAAAAAAACAAAGAACAACCGTGCGATCCTCCGTACTGCCGGACGCCTTCAGGCCGCTCCGGCGCCCCGGACTGAGGATCCATTCTTCCGATTTGTCATGCTTAACTGGCTGTCCGTACAAAACCTTGCCATCGTGGAGGAGGCCGAAATCGAATTCGGCCCCTCGTTCAATGTCATCACCGGCGAGACCGGCGCGGGAAAATCCGTCATCATGGGCGCGCTCGGCCTTCTGCTCGGGAACCGCGCCGACAAGTCCGCGATCCGCATCGGCGCGGACCATTGCGAGATCTCTGCCGGGTTCACGCTTGCGCCCGGAGCGCTGCCGGGACTCCGCTCCTTCCTCGCGGAAAACTCACTGGTCCGGGAAGACGAACCGGACGGAATCCTCGTCCGGCGCGTGATCACGCACAGTTCGTCCCGCAATTTCGTGAACGGATCGGCCGTGAACCTGAACGTGCTCCGCGCCATCGCATCGGCAATGGTCGACGTTCACGCGGCAAACGAAAACGCCGCGATCCTTGATTCTGCAAACCAGCTCGATGTCCTGGACCGTTTCGCCGGGCTTCAGGACGAACGGAACGACGTCCGGCAGCGCTGGGAACGCCTTGCATCCGTCCGGCAGGAGAAGGAGGCGTTCGCCGTGTCCCTGCCGTCGCCGGAGGAAGCCGCCCGGCTCCGCCGCGACTGCGAAGAGATCGAACGCGCCGGGGTTCGCCCGGGCGAGGACGACGAACTTACCGCCCGCCACGATCTCGCCGCGAACTCGCGCAGCGTGATCGAGCTGGCATCGCAGGTGTGCGGCGGGCTGACGGACGGAGAGGACAGCATTTCCCAGCGGTTCGCCGACTGCCGGCGGATCCTGCGCGGGCTGGAACGCATCGTGCCGGAGAAAGCGGAATCCTTTCTGGCCGCGCTCGACGGCGCGAAGGATGCCGTCGACGAGCTCTCCTCCGATCTGGCGACATTCGCATCCGAGGTCGATGTCGACGAACGGGAATTTCAGGAGATGGAGGAGCGCATGCGCCTGCTCCAGACGCTGAAACGGCGCTACGGCCCGACGCTCGACAACGTTCTGGCGCACCTCGAACACGTCCGGGAACGCGTCGCGGCATTCGACGACGCCGAGCTCCGCCGCGTGGAATTCGAGAAACAGGAAGCCGAAGCGCTCGAACAATACCGGGCCGCCGCCGCGCGTCTCGGCGAAAAGCGCAGGGCCGCCGCGGAAAAACTCGAGGACGCGCTCTCGAAGGAAACGCGCAAACTTGGATTCCTGAAGGCAGCCTATCAGCTTGATTTCTCCGGCGCGAAGGAAGGCCCCCTCGGGACCGACGCCGTCACATTCCTCTTTTCCGCGAATCCGGGCGTCCCGATGATCCCGCTCCGCGACGTCGCCAGCAGCGGCGAAGTGGCGCGCGTGATGCTGGCAGTGAAAACCGTCCTGGCGGAAGTCGACGAGATCCCGGTCCTGGTGTTCGACGAGATCGACGCGAATATCGGCGGCGAGACGGCGTGCCGGGTCGGGGAGGAGCTTGCCCTGCTCGGACGCTGCAAGCAAATCATTTCCATCTCGCATCTGGCGCAGGTGGCGGTCTGCGCGGACACGCATTTCCGCGTATCCAAACGCGTCGTCGACGGCCGTACCCTGTCCGGCATCCGGAGGCTCGACGATGCGGCCCGCGTGAAGGAGATCGCCCGCATGCTCGGCGGCGGCGAATCCGCGTCAGCCCATGCGGAAAACATGCTCAAACAGGCGGGAAAGGCGCATAAGAAGAAATGAAAACGTCATTTTTAACGCTCGATACCCCGGAAAGCCTTCAGATCGTGCGCGACATCGCAGCCGAAGTCTGGCCGAAGACGTTCGCCCCGATCCTGCCCCCGGAACAGATCCCCTACATGATGGATATGATGTACGCGCCGGAGGTCATGGAACGCGAACTGCGCGAAGGCTACAGATTCGCCGCGCTTCTCGTGGACGGCGCGCCGTCGGGCTATATCTCCTGGTCGCCGTACCATGACGACACGGCGAAACTGCACAAGGTGTATCTGCTGACCTCGTGCCACGGGAAGGGGCTCGGACGGATAATGCTGGACTACGCTTCGGACGTCTGCCGGGCCGCCGGATTCAGGAAGCTCCAGCTGAACGTGAACAAGCACAATGAACGCGCGATCTCCGTGTACCTCAAAAACGGGTTCGAAACCGTCGAATCCGTTAAAAACGATATCGGCGGCGGGTTCTTCATGGACGACTATGTCATGGAGAAACGCCTGTCGTAACGCTTTCGCGTCCGGCCGAACGTCCGTTTAACGCAACTTGCTCTTTGCCGTATTCTTCTCGGCGGGGACGGCTTCGGACTTCACCGGTTTGTTCGGGGAAGAAGGACGCTGGGTCGATTCGCGCACAATCAGGCTGGTCGGGATGACGCGCTCCACGGAAGGGAGTTTCATGTTCGGATTGTTCATGCGCGTGAGAAGAAGTTCCGCGGCGGCGTTCGCCAGGGCATTTTCATCCTGATGCACGCTGGTGATCGGGACACGCACGATGCCGCTCTCGAAGACGCCTCCGAACCCGACGAGCATGATGTCTTCCGGGATGCGGATGCCCCGGCTCAGGAGTTCCAGCTCCGTGCCGACCGCAAGCATGTCGTTGAAGCAGAAGATCGCCTCCACTGGCTCCTTCTGTTCCAGAAGCTGCGCCACCGCGCTCTGCCCGGCGATCATGTCGTTGCCGGTGCGGAACATCCATTCGCCGCGCACTTCGATCCCGGCCTCGCGGAGACCCGCGAGGTACCCGGAGCGGCGTTCCTGCGTCACATAGGAGTCCAGGCGCGCGCCGAAATACGCGATCTTGCGGAGTCCCATGCTGGTGAGGTGGCGCATGGCGGAGAGCGCGCCGTGGCGGTCGTCGACGACCACGGAGTCGGTGTTGATGCCGGGGATCTTGCGGTCGATGAAGACCAGCGGGCAATTCTGCTTCATAATGAGCTCCGCCGCGCGGCGTCCCTCGTCGTAGACGACCGGCGCCCAGATGATGCCGTCGACCTGGCGTTCGAGAAGAGCCGAAATATCGTGGAATTCCTTGATCGGGTTGTTGAAACTGCATGCGAGGAGGATCCGATATCCGTGCGTGAAAAACGTCGATTCGATCTGCTGCAGGATGCTCGTGAAGAAAGAGTTGCCGAAGTGCGGGATCACGACGCCGACCGTCATGGAGTTCTTCTGCTGTCCGAGTTCGTAGGAAAGACGGTTCGGAACGTAGCCGAGCTCTTCGGCAAGACGGGTGATCCGCATGCGGAGATCGTCGCTCACCCCGGCGCCGCCGCGGAGCGCGCGGGAAACGCTCATCATAGAGACGTTTGCGGCTTTTGCGATGTCGCGGAGCGTGGTCTTCTGTTTCTTCATGGCAGGATTCCTTATCGTGAAAGTTTCGTTATTCCGAATGCGTTATTGCGGTTAATGTAACGTAAAAAGATCAAAAATCAAGAGATAAGTCAATAAAAACAATAACTTTTTTCGAATTCGCAAATAAAAAACGGGAAGACGGAAAAAAAGAGGAATCAGGCTTGATAATGCGGACGCATCGGGATATATTACAGAACGTAATGAACAGGCCTCAAGCCATGTTTCCATCAGAGCAGGCACAGTTTAACCTGGGGAGAAGAATCCTATGAAAGTCATCATCGTGGGCGGCGTCGCCGCCGGAGCCAGCGCCGCGGCGAGATTGCGCCGCCTGGACGAATCCGCCGAGATCATTCTGCTCGAAAAGGGCGCATTCATATCCTATGCGAACTGCGGACTGCCGTACCATCTGGGCGGCGTCATCCCGGAACGCGACGACCTGCTGGTCATGACGCCGGAGAAGTTCGCGTCGTGGTTCCGCATCGACGTGCGCACCGGAAACGAGGCCGAGAAGATCGACCGCGCGAACAAAACGCTGACGATCCGCCGCGCGGACGGCGAATACACGGAGACTTACGACAAACTCCTGCTGGCGGTCGGCGCGACTCCCACGGGCGAGTCTTTCCCCGAAGACCAATATCCGCATGTGACGCACCTGTGGACAATCCATGACATGGACCGCGCGCTGAAGCGTCTGCCCGGAGCGAAACGCGCCGTGGTCGTCGGAGCAGGGTTCATCGGGCTGGAGGCGGCGGAAAACCTCCGGGAACGCGGCCTGTCCGTGACGGTCGTTCAGCGAGGAGAGCACGTCCTGCCGACGCTCGACCATGAAATGGCCGGCGCCCTCGCGGACGAACTCGCGTCCGCCGGGATCGACGTCCGCTTCGGGCGTCAGGTTAAACGGTATCAAGAACATTTGGACTGCGTGGAGATGGAGCTGGACGACGGTTCGAAGATCGAAACCGACCTCGCGATCGTTTCGACCGGGGTGCGCCCGAACACCGCCATCGCCGCGGCCGCCGGACTGGAATGCGGTCCGCGCGGGCATATCGTCGTGGACGAACATCTCCGCACGTCCGATCCCGACATCTTCGCCGCGGGCGACGCCGTCGAGGTCGCGGAACCTGTTTTCGGCGGCAAGACCGCCATTCCGCTGGCGGGTCCGGCGAACAAGCAGGGGCGCATCGCGGCGGACAACATCTGCGGCGGGAAGTCGGTCTACAGGGGCAGTTTCGGCACGAGCATCGTGAAGGTCGGGCGTCTAAGCGCGGGTGCGGTCGGCCTGACCGAAGGACGTTTGAAGGACATGGGAAAGCCCTGCCACAAACTCTACATCCACCCGGCATCGAACGCCTCATATTATCCGGGCGGCGCGCGCCTGACGCTGAAGCTGATTTTCGGCGACGACGGCGCGATCTACGGCGCGCAGATCGTGGGCGCGAAGGGCGTGGACAAGCGCATCGACACGATCGGGCAGGCCATGCGGAACGGACTGAAAGCGCCGCAACTTGGCGAGCTCGAACTCGCCTACGCGCCGCCGTACAGCTCGGCGAAGGACCCGGTGAACTTCGCCGGATTCGTGGCGGAGGACATCCTGACCGGGAAGAGCAACGTGGTCTATGCCGATGCGATCCCGGAGGACGCCCAGGTCGTCGACGTGCGCGAACCGGACGAGCACGATCTCGGCGCGATCCCCGGCGCGGTCAATATTCCGCTCGGGCAGATAAGGGACCGCTTGAACGAACTGGATAAGACGCGCCTGGTCGTGACGTGCTGCCAGGTCGGACTGCGCGGATATCTGGCGGAACGCATCCTGAAACAGAACGGATTCCACGCTGCGAACCTCTCCGGCGGCTGGCTGGCGTGGAAGATGTTCCACCGCGAACCGAAAAAGCCCGCCGTTCAGAAGACTGTGGAAAGCAAGCCTGTCGCGCCTGGCGTGTCCGCCGAGCTGAAGAAACTGGACGTGCGGACGCTGCCGTGTCCCGGTCCGGTCGTGAAGCTGAAGGCAGCCATGAAAGACGTTCCGGCGGGCGGAGGCGTCCATCTGCTCGCGCCGTCGACGTTCGAGGGCGACCTGCTGAACTGGGCGAGGGGGTCCGGCTGCGCCGTGCGGAATCTCGCCCGCGTTGAGACCTGGATCGAAGCCGACGTCATCGGCGGCGGCACGGAAAACGGGAACGGAAACGCCCCGGCGGGGCAGGGGAACCCGCGGGCAGGCCAGTCGGCGGCGATCGTGGTGTTCAGCAACGATTTCGACCGGGCAATGGCGGCGTTCATCCTCGCGAACGGCCTGTCCGCCGCCGGGATGAAGGTCAGCATGTTCTTCACGTTCTGGGGGCTGAGCGTCCTCCGCAAAAATCCCGCGCCCGCGGTAAAGAAGGATTTCGTCTCGCGGATGTTCGGGTTCATGCTCCCGAAGGGACCGGAACAGCTCGCGCTCTCCAAGCTCAACATGATGGGCATGGGGTCCGCCATGATGAAGTCCGTGATGAACCGGAAACATGTGCTGAGCCTGCCGGAGCTGATCCGGTCCGCGCGCGAGACGGGAGTCCGGTTCGTCGCGTGCGACATGGCGATGGACGTGATGGGCATCACGCGCGAGGAGCTGAATGATGTCGACGAAGTGGCGGGCGTCGCGACCTTCGCCGAACTCGTGAAGTCCAGCGGGACCACGCTCTTTATCTGAGGGAAGAGGAGCCGGCGCCGATGAGGCGTTCCGGGGCGAGATAGCCGGAGAACTTCAGCTTTTCGACCTGGGCGGAGCTCTCCGTGATGCGGATCCGGACCGCGTCGCAGTCCTGCGTCGGAATCGGTTTCAGACGTTTGAGCCCGACCGCCTGTCCTCTGAGGACCGTTTCCCATTTGCCGCCGTCCCTGCGGATGTCGACTTCGTAGCCGGAGACGAGTTCGCCCTGCGTGGTGGAAAGGAATTCGGCGATCTTGAGGAAGTTCAGCTTCTTCGTGCCGCCGAATTCAACCGTGCCGACACCGTTTTCGAGCTTCACTTCGTCGCCGAAGACCTTGTTTTCGTACAGAGAATCGATTGCAGACTTGAACTCCTTCAGGCGTTTTACATCGTTCTCGTGGATCAGGCCGCGCTTGTCCGGCGCCACGCCGAGGTTCATGTACGCGCCGCAGCCGACCGACCGCAGGTAGATGCGGACGAGGTGCGCCACGCTCTTCTGGTTGTTGTCGTCGTAGGCGTGGTAGAACCAGTTCGGACGGAACGCCACGTCGCAGTCGCCGGGCATGTAGAACACGCCGTCCTTCTGCCCGTTCGGGTTGTCGGCGAACTCGCAGAATCCGGGCATTGGCTCGCCCTGCTGCCACCGGGGAGCGCGCGGCGTCCAGGAACCGAACGATTCCTCGCCCGCGAATCCCTGTTCGTTGCCGATCCAGCGGACGTCCGGGCCAACGTCGCTGAAGATCGCCGCGCCGGGCTGGAGCTCGCGGACGAGCTGCCAGGTATGGACCCAGTCGTAGTAGGTGCGATGGTCGATGTTGCGGCGTTCGCGCGCGCCGCCGTAGTAGCCGTCGCCGCCGTTCGCGCCGTCGAGGAAGAGCTCGAACGCCGGGCCGTAGTTGGTCAGGATCTCGCGGAGCTGTTCCTGGAAGATGGGCAGATAGTCGGGCGTGCCGTATTTCGCGTTGTTGCGGTCCCACGGCGAGACATAGAACCCGACGTCGAGTCCGTACTTGCGGCAGGCGTCGGCCATTTCCTTCACGTAATCGCCCTTGCCGTCGCGGAATTTCGTCTTCGTGATGTTGTGTTCGGTGGTCTTGGTCGGCCAGAGGCACAGGCCGTCGTGGTGCTTGCAGACGATGATGATGCCGGTGATACCGCCGTCCCGGCACGCCCGCACGATCTGCTCGGCGTCGAACTCGGTCGGCGCGAACCGCTGCGGATCCTCGTCGCCGTAGCCCCATTCCCTGTCGTAGAACGTGTTCGGCCCAAAGTGCAGGATCGCGTAGATGTCGCGGTCGCCGCGCTTCAGGATGCGTTCGGATGGCGCGCGCCCGGCGTTGAATTTCGAGAGGATCGGATACGTCTTCCGCACCTCTGCGTCCGGGTGCATGAACTGCGCGTCCGCCGCGGACGATGAAGAAAAATAGACCGGCGCGGCGAGCGCGAGAAATACAGCGGAAAGAATGTGTCGTATTCTCATGGGATACCCCGATGGTTTATTCCATAATACAAGAGGATGAAAAAAACAAAAAGAACGGGGTTAAGAATGAGATTGATGGTAAAAACCATGACGGCGATCCCGATGTGCCGGGTCACGCGGGAGGATACTGCCAGCACGATCATATCGATCAGGAAAAACAGCAGAGCAGCAGGGACGGCACACACATAGAACCAACACAGAAAAACCGGTGCTTCGAAGATCCAGCACCCGATAAAAACGAGTATAGGCAGCGCCGTCAGGATGCAAAGCGGCAGCACTTCTTTGCGTGTTTCGACGTGCCGGCGCCAGATGGAAAAAAGGATGTAAAGCGCAATCCCGTTTACAATGAATAAAACGAGCAGGAAAAGATAAAACAACGTAGCTTCGGACATATCGGGTCTTTCCTGTGTTGCTGCCTTCCAAGTTCAGACTGCGGAATCACGGTTTATTCCGGCGACCGGGGCAGTCTACCGATGCGACAATCGCCCCGTTTTCCATTCGCCCCCAAAAGGGCAGGGGATTACTTGCTGAACCCGTTCGGATTGTTTTTCTGCCAGTTCCAGGAGTCGCGGCACATGTCCTCCAGCCCGAATTCGGCTTTCCAGCCGAGTACCTTTTCGCTCTTCGCGGGAGTGGAGTAGTAGGTGGCGAGGTCGCCGGAACGGCGCGGCGCGATCTCGTAGGGGATCTTGATGCCGTTGGCTTTCTCGAACGCCTTCACCATGTCGAGCACGCTGTAGCCGACGCCGGTGCCGAGGTTGAAGACATGTTCGCCCTTCGCGCCCTGCATGAAGTCGATTGCGGCGACGTGTCCGCGCGCGAGGTCGACCACATGGATGTAATCGCGCACGCCGGTCCCGTCCGCGGTGTCGTAGTCGTTGCCGAAGACGTTCAGGTGGTCGCGGCGTCCGATGGCGACCTGGGAGATGAACGGCATGAGGTTGTTCGGGATGCCGCGCGGGTCTTCGCCGATGAGTCCGCTCGGGTGAGCACCGACGGGGTTGAAGTAGCGGAGCAGGACCACGGTGAACTCGGGATCGGCCTTCGCGAGGTCGCGGAGGATCTGTTCGGACATGTACTTGGTCCAGCCGTAGGGGTTGGTGCAGTTTCCGGTGCAGCTGTCCTCGGCGAGCGGCATGGCATTCTCTGCGGAATAGACCGTGGCGGAGGAGGAGAACACGATCTTCTTCGAGTTGAACTTGCGGAGCGTCTCGGCGAGCGTGATCGTGGAGTTCAGGTTGTTGTCGTAGTATTCCAGCGGCTTCGCGACGGATTCGCCGACCGCCTTCAGCCCGGCGAAATGGATGGTGCAATCGATCCTGTGCTCGGTGAAGATGCGTTCGAGCGCGGCGCGGTCGCGCACGTCCGCCTCGTAGAACGCGACTTTCTTCCCGGTGATCTTCTCGACGCGGTTCAGGGACTCCGCGTTGGAGTTGTCGAGGTTGTCGATAACGACCACGTCCATGCCCCTGTTAAGGAGTTCGACGCAGGTGTGGCTGCCGATGTATCCGGCTCCGCCGGTGACTAATATCTTCATGGTGAATCCTTCTGTTTGATTTGAGCGCGTTTTAAGGAAAAGTGTTATTTCTTGGTGGTTGTGAAACTCGCCGAGTGCTGGCCTATCTCCTTGCCGTTGCGGTATGCGACTGCCGTGAAAGTATCCGGAATGCCATTTTTAGCGTTATTGGTGAACTGCACGGGATCAAACATCCAGACGACATTGTTGATGGTGTCGATGGACATGGTATTATAAGGGTTCGTTCTCGACGTCCCCTTTGCTTTGCTGATGGAGACAAAGACTTTTTCTCCGATATATGGCGTCAAGTCGCGTGCATTGAAAGATACGGATGTCTCGCCAGAATAAACGGGGATTATTTTCACGCCTCCCGGGTTGTTGGGATTCGAACTGTAATAAATAAGGTTGGATTCAAGATCACGTACTTCGACAAGGATCGAACGGTCGACCGTTTCCGGCACGACATGAATGGTCAGCGCCCCCTTGGAGTCGTCTTTCCAAACTGTGTATGTTCCGCCCAGTTTATCCTCAATGAGGGGACGGTTATCTGTTTCGTCGAAGGCGTCTTCGAAGATGGCGGAGTCTTTGTGTAAGATACTGGCATTGGGGTGGGTGAGCGTCTGGATCAGACTGCCGTTGCGGTAAAGCTTGACGGTGTCGCCGTTGGAGAAGACGGTGATGGCGATGTCCTTCGTGTCGCGTTCTGACCAGCGGCTCGACATGATATGCACCTCCGGCTCCGTATTCCATATGCACTTGTAGAAATAGAACGCATCCTTCTTCGTCTGGCGGTCGCGTGTCACAAGGCCCTTGTCGTTGATGCCGGGGGTGTCGCCCTCATCGCGGCTGTCGACTGCGAAATCAAAGAGTATCCAGAGGGAAGTGAAGGTCATGCGGCGGCCTTCGGGCGTGCCCGCGATTTTGTTCCAGGAGTAGATGTGGCCGAGCGTCTGGTATTCCTCGGGGTGGAGCCATCCGCCGATGCCGCTGCTGGTTCCGGTCTTGTTTATCTTGCTCTTCGGGTGGATCGTCATGAAGTCGGAATTGTGCTGGAACGGGTTCCCGCCGTATCCGTACTCGGAGATGCCGTGGAGGTAGAATTTGGCGATGATCTGTGTAGCTGTCACGCAATCTTCCGAGTTTTCAAAGTTGGTCGGGGTGTACCATCCGGGATAGGTGTTGTTGCCGAACCAGTCGGAGATCAGGCCGTTGGTGGCACCGGTGCTGACATCCTTTTCGTTCTCGACGTGTCCGACGAGGCGGTAGGGATCAAGGCGGCGGGCGAGGGTGTAGGCGTCGTTGTGGACGCGGATGCATTCCTTGCAGTTCCGCCGGAAGTAAATCTCGTTGGAGAGCCCCCAGAGGATGATGCTGGGGTGGTTGTAGAGGTTCACGATCATGTCGCGCGTGAACTGCATCACGTTCTTTTCGAACGCGGGGGTGTTCGTGAAGCCGTTGACCCACGGGATCTCGACCTGGCACATCATGCCGATGCGGTCGTAGTCGGCGAATTCCCGCACATTGTGCGGATAATGGGCGCAGCGGAGCCAGTTGAAGCCGAGCTCGAGCATGATCTCCTGGTCGCGGGCGCGGTCCTCGTCGGTCATGGCGACGGCGACGCCGGGGGCGTCCTGATGGTAGCAGACGCCGCGGAGAGAGACTCTCTTGCCGTTGAGGCGCAGGAGATTGTCATTGTTGCTGTAGGGCAGCTGGATGTCGCGGAACCCGTAGGGGATGCTGATGCGGTCGAGCTCCTGACCGTCCATATTCAGGATCACTTCGACCGTGTAGAGGTACGGATTCTTCTTGCCCTGCCAGAGGATCGGGGAGTCGAACGTGTACTCGCGATAGAATTCGTTGCCGCCGGGCGCGATGGCGAGCAGAGTCGTCTCGGTCAGGACCACGCCGCCGTCCTTGTCCTTCAGCGTGGCCGTGATGGTGGCCAAGCCGGAGGAACCTTTGCTGAAGACGGAGGTGGCGATGCCGAATCGGACTTTATCCCGGCTGATGGAGACGGGAACCACGTGCATCCTGTCGATGCCGTAGACCTGCGGGTTGAAATAGACATTGCCGCTGAGCAGATAGGCGCGTCCGTACACGCCATTGCAGAAATTGAAGTCGCCGCTGTTCGGGATCACGTTGTTGTCGATGCTGTTGTTCGTGTGGATCACGACCTCGTTTTCACCTTCTTCGAGTCCGTCCAGCCTCACGGCGAACGGGGTGTATCCGCACCAGTTCTTGTGGATGACCCTGCCGTTCAGAGAGATTTCGGCGGTCTGGCCGACCTGTTCGAACTGGAGTATGTAATCCTTCTCCAGGTCGGATTCCTTCAGGTCGAGACTGTAGCGGTAGAAGGCGTCGCCGCGTTCGAGCGGGATTCCGCCGGTGCCGTCCATGGCGTTCATGGTGTGCGGGAGCGAGACCGTGGCATAACTGGATTCCCCGGAGCGCTTGAAGCCAAGCGTCTTGATCTCCTGCACGGCGACCGCAACCGGTTTGAACTCCAGCACAGCAGCCGTTTCGGGTGAATATCCGGTGTGATTCCCGTTCGATGCTCCGGTCAGAAGCGCAGCGGCGCCGAACAGCACGAGGGCAAACAGTTTGCGGCGGATGATTCGTGAACTCATAGTGATAATCCTTTCTGACTTCGCGTTATTTCGCGGTGGTGGTGAAAAGCGCGGAGTGCTGTCCGATCTTTTTCTCCTTGCGGTAGCCGATGGCCTTGAACGTGTCGTAATTGCCCGCGAGCGCGCCGGCGCTGAACGGAACGGGATCGAACTTCCAGACGACGTTGTTGACGGTGTCCGTGGGCTTGTTAAGGATCTGGACCAGTTTGTTGTTCTGGTAGAGCTCGACCTTTTCGGCGTTGGAGAACACGGTGATGGCGATGTCCTTTGTGTCGCGCTTTTCCCAGCGGGAGGACATGATGTGGATTTCGTTTTCGGGGTTCCAGATGCATTTATAAAAATAGTAAGCGTCCTTTTTCGTCTTGCGGTCGCGCGTCACGAGGCCCTTGTCGTTGATGCCGGGGGTGTCGCCCTCATTGCGGCTGCCGACGGCGAAGTCGAAGAGGATCCAGAGGGAGGTGAAGGTCATGCGCTGTCCCTCGGGCGTACCGGCGATCTTGTTCCAGGAGTAGATGTGGCCAAGCGTCTGGTATTCCTCGGGATGAAGCCAGCCGCCAGTGTCGTTGCTGGTGCCGGTCTTGTTTGTCTTGCTCTTCGGGTAAAGCGTCATGAAGTCGGAGTTGTGCTGGAACGGGTTTCCGCCGTAACCGTACTCGGTGATGCCGTGGAGGTAGAACTTGGCGAGGACCTGGGTGTCGGTCACGCCGTCCCTGGTGTTCTCGAAGTCCGTCGTGGAGTACCAGCCGGGATAGGTGTTGTTGCCGAACCAGTCGGAAATGAGGCCGTTGCTCGCGCCGGTGCGGACTTCCTGTTCGCGCTCGACGTGTCCGACGGGGCGGTAGGGGTCGAGACGGCGGGCGAGGGTGTAGGCGTCGTTGTGGACGCGGATGCATTCCTCGCCGCTCCATCTGTAGAAGATCTCGTTGGAGAGTCCCCAGAGGATGATGCTGGGGTGGTTGTAGAGGTTCACGATCATGTCGCGCGTGAACTGCATCACGTTCTGCTCGAAGGCGGGGGTGTTCGTGAATCCGTTGACCCACGGGATCTCGGTCTGGCACATCATGCCGATGCGGTCATAGTCGGCGAATTCCCGCACATTATGCGGATAGTGGGCGCAGCGGAGCCAGTTGAAGCCGAGCTCCAGCATGATCTCCTGGTCGCGCTTGCGGTCTTCGTCGGTCATGGCGACGGCGACGCCGGGCGCGTCCTGATGGTAGGAGACGCCGCGGAGGCTGACTTTTTTGCCGTTGAGGCGCAGGAGATTGTCCTTCGCACTGTAGGGCAGCTGAATTTCGCGGAATCCGTAGGGGATGCTGATGCGGTCGAGCTCCCGACCGTCATCCAGCGCGAGCGCGACGTCGACCGTGTAGAGGTACGGATTCTCCTTGCCCTGCCAGAGGACCGGGGAATCGAAGGAGTATTCGCGGTAGAATTCGTTGCCGCCGGGCGCGACGGCAAGCGGAGAGGTTTCCGTGAGGACCACGCCGCCATCCTTGTCCTTCAGCGTCGTCGTGACTGTCGTCCCGGCCGCGATCTCTTTGCTGAAGACGGACGCGGCGATGGCGAAGCGGACTTTGTCCTGCTTCACGGAGAGCGGGATCACGTGCATCTTGTCGATGCCGTACACCTGCGGATCAAAATAGACGTTGCCGCTGAGCAGATAGGCGCGGCCGTATACGCCGTTGCAGAAATTGAAGTCGCCGCTGTTCGGGATCATGTTGTTGTCGATGCGGTTGTTCGTGTGAATGGCGACTTCGTTGCGTCCCGCCTTGAGGCCGTCGAGCTTCACGGCAAACGGCGTGTAGCCGCAGCGGTTCGTGTGGAGGAGCGTGCCGTTGAGGGAGACTTCGGCAGTCTGGCCGACTTCTTCAAATTGGATGATGTAGTCCTTTTCCAGGTCGGATTCCGCCACATCGAGGACGTAGCGGTAATAACCGTCGCCGCGCTCGAGCGGGATCACGCCGGTCCCGTTCGTCGCGTTCATGGTATGCGGGAGCGCGACCTGCGTATAGTCGGGGTCGTTTCCGCGCTTGAAGTCGAGCGTTTTTATCTCCTGCATGGACGCCGCGACAGGCTTGACCTCCTTCGCGGTCGCGACGACCTCTTCCGGGGCCGCGTCGGAGGAGACGCATCCCTGGTTCATGGCTCCGGCGAGCATGGCGGCCGCACCGAGGATGGCGAAGGCGGAAAGTCCCCTGCGGAAAAAAGGCGAATTCATAAGATAAATATCCTTTCTGGCCCCGGACCGGGGCGGATCGGTTTCAGCATTGTTCAATTCCTATTTATAAATATACTACACGGGGAAAATCTTTTCAATCTCTCCGGCCGATTATTTGGCGCGTTTTTCGGTATCCGCGCCACGGAACGGAGATTCTTAACGCGCGAGAGAAGAATCTCGGTCATCCGGCTTGAAAAACACTAATGAAACAGTATATTATTAGTGACAACAATTAATCGGACGGAATCCGGGTGAACCGTGTGAAAATCACGGACTGTCGCGCAACTGTGAGCCGCATGGTGCGGCGAGCCAGATCCCCGCTCCGTTCAAGTTCCCTCCGCCGGAGGCGGAATTGTGCCCGAAACACAAGACGGGGAAAAAACGCGGAATGTCCGCACAACGTCAGAAGTGCGTGACGGATTACATGCCGCGTTTTCGCCATGTCCGCGTTCCGGCACAAAAGAAAGGACCGCAACATGGTAGTCAAGACAACCAAAGACGGCGTCGTGCAGTTGTATCTGAACGGCGAACTCAAGCTGGAACAACCCGAAGTCAACGGCGTGACGATCGGTTCGAAAAGCGAGTGGATCGAAGTCGACGGCGAGTGGATCGAATCGAAATCGGCGGGCGACTACGACACCGCGTTCGTAGGCAAGGATGCCGCTCTCACTTATACCGACGTGTCCGACGACGGCAGCGTCTTTGTAGACGTCGGCGGCAGGATCTCCAACATCAACGTGAACGGCGGGATCTATTCCGGCTCGGCGCTCTGCGAGAATGCGACCGGATGGTACGGGTCCGGCATCTGTATGACCGGATCGGCCGGAGGGAATTGCGAAGTCTCCCTCGCCGAAGCCGTATTCTCCGGATGCGCCGTCAATCCACTGAACGGAAGCACCGGGCACGGCGGCGCGATCGAAACTTACGGCGGAGGACTCTTCACGGTCCAGGACAGCGTGTTTTCCGGCAACAGCGCGAACGGGACCGGCGCAGCCGGCGGTGCGATCGCAATGGTGGAATTCCAGGGCACGGGCACGATCACGGGAAGCACCTTTTCCGGCAATTCGGCCTATTTCGGCGGCGCGGTCCAGCAGAACCGCGGCACGCTGACCGTGACCGGGTCGCTCTTCCTCGGCAACTCGGCTGCAGGCGACCCGACCGACACATATTCCCCGGGCGGCGGCGCGATCGAGCTTCACCAGGGCGCGACGGCATCCATCAGCGGCAGCACGTTCAGCGCGAACACGTCCCGCGACGGCGGCGCGATCTATAACGACACGTTCAACGCGGCGACAAGCGCGGCCACGGTCGACGGCTGCATCTTCGATGCGAATACCGCGGATTATCAGGGCGGCGCGATCTACAACTACGCATCGATGACCGTCACCGATTCCTCCTTCTCGGGAAACATTGTGAAGGCGACCGGATACTCTTCGTTCGGCGGCGCGATCGTCAACACGGAAAACGGCACATTGACCGTTACGGGCGGCGAATTCTCCGAAAACAGCGCGAGCTACGGCGGCGCGATCGCCTCGTATGTCGACTACAAGAAAGTCGACACCGACACCGCGGCCCTTACGGTCGAGGGTGCGAAATTCACGGACAATGCGTCGGCCAGCGGCGGAGGCATTTACATCCAGTCGGGGACGGCGGATATGACCGTCATTTCCGGTTCGGATTTCTCCGGCAACACCGCGACAAGCGGCGGCGGAGCGATCTGCCAGTGCTTCGGCGCGATGGCCGTTACGGGCGGCACGTTCTCCGGGAACAACGGCGGCGTGGACCACGGCGAGGAACTGCCATACGGCAGTCCGGAGGATTATTACCAGGGCGGCGCGATCGCCGCGTGGGATTACGGGACCAAGACGTCTACGATCACCGGCGCGAAATTCGATTCCAACACCGCGAGCTACGGCGGCGCGATTTCCTATTCGTATGCATCGGCTCCGCTTGTCGTCAGCGACTGCGAGTTTCTTTCGAACGGCGGCGAAGCGACGGAGAAGGGCGGCGCGATCTGGAACAGAGCGGAATCGACGGGAATCATTTCGGTCAAGGGCTCCACGTTCAACGGCAATACGGCGAAGGCGGGCGGCGCGATCTGGAACGGCGGCAACATGAAACTGGAAAGCGTTGTCCTCGCGTCCGTCTCCGACACGGTGTACAACAACGGGAGCCTGACATTCGCCGGAGCGAACACGATCGGGGCAGGGGTCGTCAACGACGGCAAGATTACGTTCAGCGTCACATCCGGCACCGACGCCCTCCTCAGCGACCTTGGAAAGTTCGACGGGACTGGCTCCTATCTGCTGTCTCTTGCCGCGGATGCGGTTTCGGCAGGCGCCCTGTTCGCCGCTTCCGCCGGGACGTTCTCCGGTGCTTTGTCGGTCAAGCTTGGCGACACCGCCTTTTCCGATTCCTTCACGCTGAACGGAGGCATCCTCGGAAACGACCTCGCCGTTGCAGGCGATACGGTGCTGCGCCTGATTGAAAACAGCGGCGCTCTGACGGTCAAGCGGGAAACGCTGGAAAAACTCGTCCCCGCGGTGTCGAAGGACGGCTCCGTAATCGTCTGGACCGACAGCGAATATACCGGCGGATTCCTGGTCGAAATCGGCACGGGAGATTCATTCGGGAACGCGATCCGCATCGCAACGGACGGCACGGCGTTCGACGTCGTCAGCCAGGCCGGGAACTATTTCTGCCGGGCGACGGAGAGCGAGGAAGCGTTTGCGGCGGATTCCGCTTCATGGACGGCTTCCGCAGCCGCGCCGCGCCAGGTCATCTCCAACGGCAACGGCCGCTCCGACATCTTCTTCGCGTCCGTCGACGAGAATGATTTGTGGAGCAAGCTTTATCAGGCGAAGAATACTGTAACGGGCGAAACTGCGGAAATCGCGGGAAAGAACCGCATCCGGGACACGTTCTCCGGGTCGGAATCCGACGCGAACATCCTGTATCTCTCCGACACGGCAAACGGCGACGCGCTCTTCATGGACGATGTCTATTCCCAGTTCGGCGATGCCGCGCGTCTCGCCCGAATCCGCGAAATCCGCTCGGGCGCGGGCGACGACATCGTGGACATGACCAGCGACAAGTATGACGACAAGCTTGCACAGATGACCGTCCGCGGCGGCGCGGGCAACGACGTGATCTGGGGCAACCAGGGAACGCAATCCGCCACCGGCAGCACACTGTTCGGCGACGACGGAAACGACCGGATCACCGGCGGCGTCGGCAACGACGTGCTCGCGGGCGGCGCGGGCGACGACATTCTGAACGGCGGCGGCGGAAACGACACCTTCACCTTCGGCGAGAACTGGGGGAACGACGTCGTTTCGCAGGCGGCAGGCGGCTCCGTGACGCTCTGGTTCGCCGTCGGCGACGAATCGAAGTGGGACGCGGCTTCGCTCACCTATTCGGACGGCGACAACAGCGTCACGGTCTCCGGCGTCACTGCCGATAAAGTCACGCTCATGTTCGGCAGCGAGAAAGAAGCCGAACGGTTCGCAAAGCTTTCGGCAGAAGGCGCTTTCCTCGGAAGCACCTCGGAAGCGGTCTTCGAGACGGAAACGGCCCGCACGCAGGGGATCCTCGCCTCGCTCTGATCCTCCGTCTTCCCATTATTCGAAGATACAAAACGCCCCCGGCAGTCCTTATGGCTTCCGGGGGCGGATTCGTTTTTTGCCGGATGGATGATCCTGATCCGGAGGGATCAGCTCAGAGGTCGGGCATGTCCTGCGCGAGCTTGTACAGCGCATCGTTCATGGCCTCTTTCATCAGCCGCGGATAGATGCTGACGTCCTTCCCGATGCGGGCGTAAAGCCAGTGGTTGAGGTAGTCGCTGTTCCGGCAGCTGTACTTCCAGACGACGTCCCCGCTGGCGCGGTCCACCAGTTCGAACTTCACGGCAAGTTCGTTTGTGGAGCTTCCGCTCGGGAGGCCGACGACCCACAGGATGTGCGAGACGAAATAGGTGAGGCCGTAGGAGAACATTCGCCCGCGGTAGAACGTGCTGGACACGGAGCCGCGCCAGATGTAGTCGGCATCCGCGGCCTGCGCGGCGTTGTTCGCCTTCTTGACGGACAAGAAGAGGCCGGAACTCTTCAGGCTTGCGATCGCCGCGGCGGCAAGATCGTTCTGGGGATCGAAATGGAAATACCCGAGCGAGACAAAGTCCGCGCTGTTTTCGGGCTGTTCCTTTTCGACGTATCCGTACGGCAGAAGCGGGATGAACCCGAGGAGGAACGAGCCGTGGTCTCCGGCGGGACGGTCCTCGGCCAGGTCCATCTGGTCCGGGTCGAAATACTTTGCGCCGCGCTGGTCCATGAACGGCATGACGGCAACGGATTTCGTGGCGGATCCGGGTTCGCGGAATTTCGCCAGCGTGCCGGGAGCCGCCTGATAGTCGAAGTTGGCGACGTTGTTGCACGCGCTCAGGAAAAGCGCGGCTGCGGCGAATGCCGCGGAAAGGATGAGTTGTCGCATAGGATGATGTCTCCCAACAAAAGAGATTCAGCGTTCGCGGCAGCCCGGCCGCGCCTTAATTGTCGGTGCGGAGGAACTGCCGGTTCGGAACGTGGCCGGATTACCAGCCCACGGAACTCTTTTTCTTCATGAAGGCGAGCTGTTTGGTGAACTTCCACATGACCAGTCCGGTCTGCACGTCCGCCATTTCCAGCACGAACGTTCGGGTCACGGCCTGCGTGTTGCCGTCGCGCACGGTGTTGGAGGTGACTTTCGGGCGGAGGACCAGGCGGGCGGCCTGGAGCGTGCCGCGCTGGGCGACCGTGCTCTGGTCGAAGTTCTCGTCGTATTCGAGGTCGCGGGAGGCGGCGATGGCCTGCGTGCGGCCCGCGCCCTCGGCCATGGTGACGTCGACCTTGCCGGAGTTGAGGAGCTCTTCGAAGAGCATGTCGGTGATCTCGGAGGTGTTCAGGTCGGGATCGTCGGTGTCGTTGATGGTCTTGTCGAGCTTCAGGACGGGGATGGCGTCGGGATCGCCCTTTTCCTGCTGGTATTTTTTCAGGAAGGACGTGAATTTGGGGTTCGTCATGGCGCCCTGGACGGCGGCAAGGGTGACTTCGCGCATTTCCTCGCTGGAAACGTTGCGGGTCTGGCGGAGCCCGGTCTTGGTGGTGGCGGGGTCGTAGATGACGGTCTTGTTGCTTTCACAGGCGGCGAGCATCATGGCTGCGGCGGCGGAAAGTCCGAGGACCAGAAAACGTGCGTTCATAGGTGGTATCCTTTATGGTTAGTCTGCCTCTCTGAGGCTGATTTTGAAATCGCTGCAGTTTTTGTACGGGGCGACTGACTGGAGGAAAAGCGTTTCGCCGGGGATGATGGTGGCGTCCTGCCAGTCCGCGAGAACGGTGTTGTTCACGGCCATGCCGTCTTCGGTGAACCATGTGAAGCGGTAGCGGATCTTGTACGGGTTTTCACCCGTGATGCCGGTCCACGCCTGGTCCAGCACTCCGGTGCGGACGTTGACGATCTCGAGCTGGGCGCGCTTGAATCCGTCGGCAGTCTGCCCCAGGACGAGACTCTGGAGGGCAAGGCGCCTCTTCAGGAAACTGTCGGTCACGAAGCGGGAATCGTTGATGGTGTTCGGCGTCATGGTCTTGTCCGCGTTTTCGACCGTGTTCACGGTGTTCTGGCATGCGGCAAGCATCACAGTTGCGGCGAACCATCCGATCAGGCATATTTTCTTCATGGTTGTTCTCCTTATTTTGATGTAATCGGCAGGACGTGGAACGCCACGTTCTGCACGCTGGGGGCATCGACGAAGATGATGGCGGATTTGCAGTCGTCGGGGAGCCGGAGCGACTTGGAAATCTTCATTCCGCCGTTCGAGAGGTTCAGGTCGAGCTTAACCGTCCTGTCCTTCGGCATCGGGAACTGGGTGAGCTGGAATTCCTTCGGAAGGATCTCCCAGCACCGCGTGTCGGCGGTGTTCATGGCCGCACGGTACACGGCGCCGCCGATGGCGATGGTCGCAAGAGCTGCGGCCTGGACCGCGGGGTCCATGTCGTCCTGGGCGGCGACCACAGCGATGCCGGTGTAATACGCGGCCTCCTTGATGAGCGTGTTCAGGACGATCCGCGTGATCATGCCGGGGAGGCGTTCGTCGAATTCCTGCGCGAGGATGCCGTCCATGTCGGACAGGATCATCGTGCTGTATTTCTTTCCCGCCGCCTCGGCGTTGAGATTCTGGAACGGAGCGTCGTAGAATTCGCACATGGGCCAGGCGGTCATGACCGGGAAATAGATCGAAATCTGCTGCAGGGCGGCGCTCCGTCCGTTCGCGAAGACCACATAGACGCAGTTCTCGTCCAGCGGGAAATCGAACGGCTCGATGTCCGCGAGATGTTCCGGGAGCTCGCGTCCGGCCTTCTTCATGACGGTGACGTAGTACTGGCGGAACAGCGGATTGTTCGGCATGGCTTCGCTGAGATGCTGGAAGTCGATGCGGGCGTTTTCGTAGTTGCCGTCGCGTATGGAGCCGAGCCCGGAAAGGAAGATGGCGGCGGGGTTGAGGAAGTTGCCGTATCCCTTGTTGGCGACAGTTTTGACCTGTTTCATGCCGTTCCGGAACGCGGCGTTGTCGGGGTTCTTCGACATTTGGGAAACCGTTCCCATCGCATTGGTCTTCTTCGCGGCCTCGGGATTCTGCGCCTTTTCCGCTTCCAGCTCTTCCTTTTCCTGTTCGAAGAACTTGCTGTAGTCGTCCTGGACTTTTTTCTGTTCGTTGCGCAGACGGCGTATCTGCGCATGGAACGCCTCTTCGTTGCCTGTCCCGAGATAGGCGAGCGCCTTGTAAACGGCCAGCGCGATGCGGTCGCGGCACCATCCGCGATAGGGCAGGGCGTTGAGGTTCGTGAGGGCGGCTCCGGCTTCGGCGCCGACGTCGCGCATGCTGAGATCGGCGCGTTCGTCGTACTGTTCGATCAGAAGCTCCGCGAGTTTGAGCTCGTCGAGGGATTGTTCGAAGTTGCCGACATGGAAATACATGCTGCCTGCTTCAAGCCGCCACATGAGCTCGTCGCCCGTGCCGACGACCGAGGAGTTGTACCATGCCGGCTCGCGGAGCTTGTATTCGATCTCGTCCAACGCGTCGTCGTTGTCGCCCTTCATGTAGTCCGACATCATATCCTCCTTCTGCGAATGCGCATTCTCGACGCTGGAACAGCCGACGAACGAAAGTGCGACGGCAGCGGCGAACAGGCGTTTGAAAGGGAGGCAGGAGACGATGGGGCGGAATTTCATTCGATCAGTCCTCAACGGCTTCGAGTTCCTTCGTGTTCCCGGCGGGAGCCGCCTTCTTTTCGGCGGCGGGCTTTTCCGCGGATGCCTCGGACTTATCCTTGAACGCCGGGGACTTCATGATCCCGGGGACGATATTCTGCGGGATGACGGTCTTGATGAGGTACTTGCCGTAATCGTCGATCGTCCAGTCGCGTCTGGTCGAGATCGGGATGGAACGGAAGTCGACACGCTCTTCGAACGGGACGCTTCCGAGGAGTTCCCCCGTCTGCGCGGAGATGATGCGGATGCTGCCTTCGAGGTTGCCGATGTAACGGAATCCGCTGTTGCCGGTTTCGGCAACGTTGAACGCGATCTTTTCGATCTCGAAACGCGTGATCTTCGCCTGGATGAGCATATCGACTTCGAGGAGCTTTCCGGCTTTGACGTACATCTTGGGCTCCAGTTCGTTCAGATTGTCCATGTCGTTCTTCTTCAGGATCTTCGCGACGGACTGGAGATTCTGGAGCCGGAGCCCCTTGTCGAGCATGGCGTCTTCGAGGCGGGAGTTGAAATCCTCGGCCAGGTATCCCGGCGCGCGCACCCCGATGATCGGGGCGAGGATCGCGGAGCGGTGGAGCGCCTTGTCGTCGGAAAGCAGCTTTTGCAGGGCGGCTTCGATCTGGTCGGCGAGCTCGTCAAGGTCTTTCACGCGCAGATTCGCGGTGCGCGCCTGGTCGATTTCGCCCGTGGTGGCGTCCATGATCCGCATGGTGCAGTTCAAACGGCTGCCGAACCGGCTGATCTCGGAGACGAGGATGTATTTCACGCCTTCAAGTTCACCGAGCTTGGCCTTCTGCGTGGAGTTCAGGCTCACGAGGTCGGAACTGGTCGTGAGGCCGATTTCCGTCAGCATCTGCTTCAGCGCGCCGCGCGAAACCAGAGTATATTCGTCGGACTGGATCGAGCTTTCGAGGATACCCCAGAAAGCTTCGATGTCGGATGCCGGAACGCCGCCTTTCCCGACGGGTTCGGCAACGGCAAGCTTGTCGGCGGCGAGGGCCGCGGCGGACAAGGCGATGCAGGCAAATGCGAAGAGGAGTTTTTTCAGGTTCATCGTAGTGGTCCTTTCCCCGTTGTTCTTACAGTTTTTCCAGCGCGGTCGCGACGGTCTGGTCGGACTTCACGTCCAGATCGATCGTCTTGGTCTTGTATCCGTCGGCCTTGACTTCGATCTTGTGGCTGCCTTCCGGGAGAAGGAACGCTTCCCCGGCGGCACCGGCTTTGACGCCGTCCACATAGACCTCGGCGTCGATCGCGTCGGAAGCCACGATCTTGATCTGATATGGCATCGGCGTGACGGTCACCTTGTTCTTGCGGCCTTCCTTGCAGACGTCGTAGAGGTCTTCCGCGGCCTGTTCCAGCGCGGATTTCATAAGGCTCAGGTAGATGTTGTTGTCGAACGCCTCCGTGCTGACGGGACGCTGTTCGCGGTAGCTTCCGGTGTAGACGTTGCTGTAGACGGAATGCTGCGCCGCGAGGTCGATCATCTTGACCGTGACGTCAAGCTGGTAGGTGGTGGTGTTCGTGTTGATGCCGTAGCCGGAGAACGAGCTGGTCCTGCTGTGGATGTCCGAAACCGTGCCGTAGATCAGGTGCGTGGCGCCGGTCTCCTTCGCGATGCGGAGCATGAAGTCGCGGGGGAAATCGTCCTGCTTCTGGAGCTTCTGCATGGCGGCGGCGACCTGGGAGACGTCCATGACGCCGAAAACGTCGTTGTGGCGGCCCAGATATGCGCTCAGATACTCCGCGCCGATCACCATCGGGCGCGGCTGCCCCTTCACGATAGTGTTGTACAGGTCAAGCGCCTTCGTGCGCGAAAACACATTGTCGTCGACCTGTGCGTCGCGGTTCGCCGAGTTCGTCCAGCTGTTGTCCCACGCGTCGATCATGCGGACATATCCCTGCATGATGGAGTTGATGGTCCTGTGGTCGGCAT
>JBGUKN010000062.1:0-8039 GCA_045114455.1 Victivallales bacterium | reverse complement strand
GCCTCGTAGGCGAGGATCTCCTTGGCGCGGTTGATGTTGCCGCCGGGGGCGCAGAGGCGTTTGATCTCGTCGACCGGGAGCGCGGTGAATCCGAGCATGAGCTTTTCGACCTGCGAATCGTCGGTGTTGCGCCAGAACTGGTAGTAGTCGAACGTGCTGTAGCGTTCGGAGTCGAGCCAGACGGCGTGGCCGTTGGACTTGCCGAACTTGTTGCCGTCCTTGTCCATGAGGAGCGGCATCGTGAGTCCGTAGACGGCGTTCTGTTCGAGGCGGCGGACCAGTTCGGTACCGCAGGTGATGTTGCCCCACTGGTCCTGTCCGCCGAGCTGGAGACGGCAGCCGTGCGTGCGGTAGAGGTGCAGGAAGTCGTAGCCCTGAAGGATCATGTAGTTGAACTCGAGGAACGAAACGCCGACCTCGGAATTGAGGCGCATCTGCACGGATTCGGCCTGGAGCATGCGGTTCACGCTGAACTTGGAGCCGATGTCGCGCAGGAAGTCGAGGTACAGCATGCCGGCGAACCAGTCGGCGTTGTTCGTGAAGATCGCGTTGTCCACGGAGATGAACCGCTGGAGCTGCGACTTCAGGCACTCCACGTTATGCGCGACTTCCTCCTTCGACAGAATCGGGCGCGCCGTGGACTTGCCGGACGGGTCGCCAACGAGAGCGGTCGCGCCGCCGACGAGCACGATCGGGGTATGGCCGCATTTCTGCATGATGCGCATGGCCATGACGGGAAGCAGGTGTCCGACGTGGAGGCTGCTGCCGGTCGGGTCGAATCCGACGTAGAAACGGACTTTTTCCTTGCCGAGAAGTTCGCGCACCTCGTCTTCGGCGGTGCACTGGTAAATGAAGCCGCGTTCCCGCAGCACATCGAATGCGTTCTGTTCCATAATGGTTCCTTTCCAAAAAACGGATAAATCTATTTAATATAGCACGGAAACCCCTTTTCTTCAATCGGAATCCGGCGTTTTCCGGGCATTATTCCGGGCATTATTCCGGCAGGATCACCGGACGCCCGTCGCAGTCGAAGCGGCGGAACGGACAGCCGTAAACGGGTTCCAGCGTCTCCGGGGTCAGCACGTCGGCAGGATCCCCCGCGGCGGCAATGCGGCCTTCGTGCAGGAGCATCACATATCCGGCGCAGTCGAGCGCGAGCTGAAGATCGTGCGTGACAACCAGGATGCCGACATCGGTCGCAAGACGGCGAAGCAGCGACACGATCTTCCGCGTGACGGCGGGATCGGCGGCGGAAGTCGGTTCGTCGAGCAGAAGCAGGGCCGGCGACCTCACCAGGGCCGCAGCAGTGAATACACGCTGGCGTTCCCCGCCGGACAGCGTCCCGCACGGACGGTCGCCCAACGGAGTCAGTTCCAGCAGTTCGAGCGTTTGTTCAAGACGTGCGGACTGTTCCGGCGACAGAGCCCCGGAGAGACGGGACACGCCGGAAAGTCCCATCGCGACGGTCTCCCTGACCGTGTAGTCCGTCAGCGGCGCGGCGACGTGCTGCTGGACCACGGCCAGACGGCGGACGCGTTCCGCGGGGGACCATTCGGCAACCGGACGGCCGTCGAGCGCGACGGAACCGGAATCGGGCTTCAGGTAGCCGGAAAGCAGGCGCACGAGCGTCGACTTGCCGGACCCGTTGCGTCCGAGCAGGGCGGAGATCCGGCCCGGCGCGATTTCAAGGGAAATGCCGTTCAGGAGCGGTTCGCGCGCCCCCGGATGCGTATAAACGAGCTGTTCCGCGTTCAGCTTCATGATCCGGCGCGGCTCCTGTTCAAAAGCCAGAGAAAGACCGGACAGCCGACCGCCGCCGTGACCATGCCAACCGGGAGTTCGCGGACCGGCGAGACTACGCGGCCGAGGATATCGGCCAGCATCAGGAACGCTGCCCCGGCGAGCGCGGCGGGGATCAGGATATTCCGGTGGGAGCCGCCGTGCAGACGCCGCACGATATGCGGCACCACGAGCCCGCAGAAGCCGATGATCCCGGCCATGGAGACCGTGACCGCCGCCAGAAGCGAGGCAAGCGCGAGCAGGAGGACCGTCATCACGCGGGCGTTCACGCCGTGATTCCAGGCGTATTCCGGGCCGAACGTGAGAAGGTCGACGTCGCCCGCATGGAAGAGCAGGAAGACCATCGCGGCGGCAAGCAGGACGGCGGCAGGCGCGAGCTGGCGCGCGGGATCGACGTTCTGCACGCTCCCGAGCATCCACCAGATCACCCCGGCCATGTCGTGCGAATGCGAAAACGTGATCAGCACCATGAGCGCGCTTGAGGCGAGTGTGCCGATCATCACGCCGCCAAGAAGAAGTTCCTCCGCCGTGCGCCTGCGGACTGCCGCGAAGACCAGCAGGTTCGCCGTCACCGCGCCCAGCAGGGCGAAGAGCGGTACGGACATGAACCCCCACGCGCTGAATCCGAGGATGATCGCGCCTGCCGCGCCCAGTCCCGCGCCGCCGGAAACGCCCAGAAGGAAGGGTTCGGCCAGGGAGTTGCGGAGCACGGCCTGGAACACCAGCCCGGAAACCGCCAGCGAAGCGCCGACAACGGCTGCCGCGGCGGTCCGGACGATGCGGAGTTCCACGATGGGGTTCAGCGCGCCGTCCTGCACGAATTCGGACAGCGGGATGCGGGCGGCGCCGAACAGCACGCCGCACACGGCGGCGGCAAGCGCGGCGGCAAGGTAGATCAGGATGATGCGCGCGGTCTTCATGGCGCGGCGGCCCCGGAGGGTGCTTTTGATGAAAACATCGTTTCGAGGTCGGATTTCAGGTCCGCGATGCCGTCGAAGATGCGCGGCCCGGGGCGGAGCAGCGCGGAATCGTCGCGCGGGATCAGCACGCGCCCCTCGCGGATCGCGCGGATGCCGCTCCAGGAAGGATTGGATTTCCAGTCCTTGCCGTGCGCGAACCAGACGATCACGTCCGGATCCTCCTTCAGCACGAATTCGAGCGAAATGGACGGATACCCCTTCTCCGTCTTCACGATGTTCTCAAGTCCGGCGAGACGTCCGACGGCGTCCGGGAGGGAATCCGCGCCCGCGGTGAGGAGCGGGCTGTCCCAGATCACATAAAGCGCGCGCAGAGGCTTGCGTCCGCTTTGTTCAAGGTCCGCCTCGAATTCGGCGATCCTGCGGTCGGTCCGTTCGATTTCGGCCCTTGCGGCGTCCGGACAGCTCAGGAGTTCGCCCATGCGCGCGACCCATTCGCGGTAGTCGTCGAAACCGTCGCAGGGATGCAGTTCGACCCTGATCCCGGACTGACGGAGCGCGTCGGCGACCTTCGGGTTCACGAATTCGTTCGAAACGACCAGAGCCGGCTTCATGGCGAGGATGCGTTCGAGCTCGGGTTCGGCGAAGTCGCCGGCGGTCGGCAGAGATTTCACGCTCTCCGGCCAGTCGCAGGCCGTGCTGCGGGCGACCAGACAGTCCCCCTGCCCCAGATGGCAGATGAGTTCGGTCAGCGCGGGCGAAAGCGAGACCACGCCTCCGGGTGCGGATTTCTTCTGTTCCCCGGAGCATGCAGCCAGACACAGGACAGCCAGCAGGAAGAGCGATCTGAACAGGCGGCGCATGGCTGACCCTCCGGCATTCCGGGCCCGTTACGGCTTCATCACGGCAATGGCCGTGGCGACGTTGCCGAACGGCGCGCTCACATGGATGCCGCGAACGGCGGACCGGATGGCGTCGACGGCCTCGCGGGCGATTGCGATGCCCTCCAGACGCTGTTCCTCGCGCGTTTCGGGACGCGCCATGCGCTGCATCACGGAGTCGGGGACGACCACGCCGGGAACCTCGTTCTTCATGAACTCGGCGTTGCGGAGACTGGCGAGCGGCCAGATGCCGGCGATGACCGGAACGGAACCGTCGGCGAGCTCGGGAACGGATTCAATGAAGCGCAGGAGCGGGGCGGTGTCGAAGACCGGCTGGGTCACGACGGCCTCAGCTCCGGCGTCGATCTTCTCGCGGATACGGCGGAGTTCGCGCACCATGTCGATGGCGTTCGGGTCGGCGCCGACGAGGCAGAAGGCCGCGGTGCGTTCACCGATGGACTTTCCGCCGAAATCGACGCCGCGGTTCAGCGCGGACTGAACTTTCACGGCGGCGATGGAGTCGAGGTCGAACACGCCGGACGCGAACGGGTAGTCGCCGAGCTTCGGCGGGTCGCCGGTGATGAACAGGATGTTATGGATGCCCATCGCGGCGCAGCCGAGCAGGTCGGCCTGGATACCGATCACGTTCTTGTCGCGGCAGCAGCAGTGCAGGACAGTCTCAATGCCGACTTCCTGCTGGATCTTGATGGCGGTCACGATGGTGGAGACGCGCGAGCTGGCGCGCGGGCCGTCCGGGATGTTGATGACGTCGAAACCGGCCTCGGCACAGAGTTTCGCCTTCGCAATGGTGGTGTCGAGCAGGTAGCCCTGCGGCGGAACAATCTCGACCGCGTTCACCCACTTGCCGGAGGCGAGCTTCGCGGCGAAGGAGCTTTTTTCTGCGGTCGGGACGGGGTCTTGAAGCGGGACGGACGGCGCGGACGGCGCGATCTCGACAGCATGAGCGTGTTTCGCCAGCGGGCTGATGCTTCGCGCCATGTCGGCAATGTGTTCGGGCGAGGTGCCGCAGCAGCCGCCGATGCCGCGCACGCCGAGCTGGGCGTAACGCATGGCGTAGGTGGTGAAATACTCCGGGCTGCACATGTAGAGCATGCGGTTGTCCACGCTGCGCGGATTGCCCGCGTTTGGCTGGGCGATCACGGGGAATTTTCCGTCGACCTGCGGCAGGACGGTTTCGAGCGCATGAAGCATCGCGCCGGGTCCGCTGCAGCAGTTGAGGCCGACCGCAACGGGCTGGAGCGGGGAAGCGGCAATGCGTTCCAGGATGGCGGCAAACGGTTCGCTTTTTGCCGTCATGGCGTTTTCGTCGAGCGCGAAACTGAGCACGAACGGCACGCACTTCGCGGACTGGACGGCCTTCAATGCGAGGTCCAGGTCGGCGAGACTGGAAAGCGTCTCGAACATCAGGAAATCGGGCGCCGCCTTGGCAAGTACGGAGACCTGTTCGGAGAGGATTTCAAGCGGGTCAAGAAACGCCGGGAGCTCGCCGAGCGGGCCGACGGACGCGGCGACCAAAGCGTCGTCGCCCGCGACTTCGCGCGCGAGCTTGACGGCGGCCGTGTTGATCGCGCCGGTCTGCTCTGCAAGGCCGAACTTCATGAGCTTGGCGCGGTTCGCGCCGTAGGAATTGGTCGTGAGAATCTCGGCCCCGGCGTCGAGGTACGCTTTGTGAATCTCGCGGATCACGTCGGGCCGGGCGAGGCAGAGGTTTTCGAACGAGATGTTGACGAAGAAGTTCCGCCGGTATATTTCGGTGCCCATCGCGCCGTCGAAGATCACGATGCGGTCGTGCAGGGCCTGCTGGAGAGTCTGTGACATGGATATTTCCGCTTGATTGAAAATGGGTTCGCGTTTGTTTCAATTTATTAATATGCCGTCTCTTTCGGATTTTTCAAGTCATCCGGCAGGGAAATTTGACTGGGACAGGAGGACTTTCATGCGCTCGGCGGAAAATCCGCGGGCGGCGGCGAGCGCAGCGATCTGGTCATCGCCGATGGGGCCGAGCGCACGGTAATCCGCCCTCGGATCGGGGATCACGAAGGCGCAGGTCGAGGAAGATGGCGACATCATGAAATTCGAGGTGAGTTTCACAAAATCACCCTGAATGTCGAGCAGATGGAATATCTCGCGTTTGAGGCTGTGGTCGGGCAGGACCGGATAGCCGGGCGCGGGCGCGATGCCGGACGGCGGATCGGACTCTTTCCGCCAGCCCCAGTAACAGGTGGAAATCCTTTCGAAAAGCGCCGACGCGGCGGCGTCCGCCAGGAAGTTCGCGAGCGTGCGGTCGAGCAGGGAAACGTAGTCGTCTCCGGGCGTTTCCGGTATAGTCGCGGACACCACGAACATGCCGAGCCAGTCGCCGATGAAGTCCGCGAGGGAACGGCAGTCGCCGGCCTGGGCGCGCGGGAAGGTCACGGTCGCGGCGGTCGAACCGTTTTTCAGCTCGAAGGAATCGCCTTCCAGGCGTTTTGCAGGGAAGACGCCGCAGACGGCGCGAATGCTGAATTGAGCTTCGGCGAGGCGCTTTGTCGCGTCGTCGATGAGGTTTCCGGCGGCCTCGGACGGAGTTTTCCACGCACGGGCGAAAGCGTCCCAGTCGATGGCATCGGCAAGATCGGACACCGGAAATGTCAGAGTATGAAGGCCGGTCTGCGCTGGGACGGGACAAAACGGCGTTTTGCGGTCCGCCTTTGAACAGGCATCCGCATAAGGAATAAGCTCGGGTTCGGCGCGTTTCACAGCCTTCCCGGTCAGCTCGTCGTAGAAACCGCGCAGGGATTCGAGGTAGGAAGCGCGCTTGTCCGGGTTCATGAGCGTGTTCACCACGACTGCGGAATCGGAGGCGTCCGTGGTGTGGATGACCGGACCGGAGTAGAGCGGCTGAAGTTTCAGCGCAGTGTGCAGGGCCGAGGTGGCGGCGCCGCCGACCAGAATCGGGATTCGCAGGCCGCGACGTTCGAACTCGGCGACCGTGCGCGCCATTTCGTCGAGCGAAGGCGTGATGAGGCCGCTGAGGCCGACGAAATCGGCATGTTCGCGCTCGGCGGCGTCGGCGATCTCGTTGGCGGGAATCATGACGCCGAGGTCATGGATCGTGCAGTTGTTGCACTGGAGCACGACCGACACGATATTCTTGCCGATGTCGTGGACGTCGCCCTTCACCGTGGCAAACACGCCGACCGGACCGGACGATGCGGACGAAGAGGTCTTCGCGGCCTCGATCACGGGCATCAGCACGGCGACCGCGCGCTTCATCACACGGGCTGTCTTCACAACCTGCGGCAGGAACATCTTTCCCGCGCCGAACAATTCGCCTGTCTTCCGCATGCCGTCCATGAGCGGCCCCTCGACGATCGCCATCGGGTCCGGGTATGCCGCGAGCGCTTCCGCCATGTCGGCGTCGACGAAGGAATCGTCCCCGCGCACGAGGGAAGCGGCAATGCGTTCCGCGAGCGGGAGCGAACGCCATTCCGGGGCGGTCCCGGCATCGTTTTTCGAGGCGGCGCCTGCGGCGTTCTTCATGGACGCGGCGAGTTCGAGGAGGCGTTCCCCTGCGCCGGGCGAGGTGTTGAGCACGACTGCCTCGACCGCGTCGCGGAGGTCGGCGGGAAGCGTGTCGTAATTGCCGAGCTGGGCCGCGTTCACGATGCCCATGGTCAGGCCGGCGTCGACGGCATGTTTGAGGAATACGGTATGGATCGCGCCACGGATGAGGTCGTTGCCGCGGAATGAGAACGAAACGTTGCTGATGCCGCCGCTGATGCCGCAGAGCGGGAAGAGCTTATGCAGTTCACCAACGGACCGGATGAAGTCGGCGGCGTAGTCGTCGTGCCCGGCGATGCCGGTCGCCACGGCGAACACGTTCGGATCCAGCACGATGTCCTCCTCGGCGAATCCGGCCTGTTCCGTCAGGAGCTTCACGGAACGCGAAAGCGTTTCGATGCGCCGTTCGAACCGGTCTGCCTGCCCCTTCTCGTCGAACGCCATCACGAGCACGGCGGCGCCGAGGCGGCGTATCTCGCGGGCCTTCGCAAGGAAGGGTTCTTCGCCTTCCTTGAGGGAAATAGAGTTCACGATGGAACGTCCCTGCACGCAGCGAAGCGCTGTGCGGACGACTTCCCAGTTCGAGGAGTCGATCATGAACGGGACGGCGGCGATGTCGGGCTCGCCCGCGGCATACAGCAGGAACCGCTTCATAGCGGCGGGGGCGTCGAGCAGGGCGTCGTCCATGTTGATGTCGATGATGGCGGCGCCGTTCTCGATCTGGTGGCGCGCGATGGCCATTGCGCCGGGCATGTCGTCCGCCTTCACAATGTTCAGGAACTTGCGGGAACCGGCCACGTTGGTGCGTTCGCCGATGTTGATGAAGTTCTTGTCACGGGAGGCGGTAAAGGCGTTGAGCCCGGAAAGACGCAGGAGA
>JBGUKN010000061.1:0-16897 GCA_045114455.1 Victivallales bacterium | reverse complement strand
ACACACGGAGTGTGTCGAATAGTGTCCGGCTCCGCTCGGACACACGGAGTGTGTCGAATAGTGTCCGGCTCCGCTCGGACACGGGATTGCAGATAAAACAAACGCCCCGGTCTCCCTGATGGAAGCCGGGGCTTGCTTGACTTCAGGCTTAATACCTGCTCAGTCCTCCTCGACGATAAGGATTCGGGTCAGACTGCTGATCTTTTCGGGATAGATGCCGATCTTCAGGCTGCCGTCCGGCATGGCGGAGAGGTCGTGGATGGCCTCGAACGCCAGTTTCAGCTTCTCGTCCTCGATGTCGTTCGCCGTGATCTTTTCCTTGACGAAGCCGCAACTCGAGACCGGCAGGTGTCCCGCGCGCAGCTTCAGCGAGGAGATCGTCAGCACGCCGTCGGCGATGACGGGCGAAGCCGAGCCGCGCACGATGACGGCCTTCGAAAGGGGCAGGGGGATGGATGCGACGGCCTTGACTGCTGAGTTTTCCCAGCTGAGGGCGCATTCGATGCCTTCCTCCTTCATTTCGAGGTTCAGACGGTACGCGGCGATGCGGAGCAGGGCGTTGACATTTTCCCCGGGGATGGTGATCTCCGCGATTTCCGGGATGTTGCCCTCATCGTCCACGACGGCGTCGGAGATCATGTCGACGATCTCGGACGCCAGCAGGGAATCGGATTCGGCATCGGCGACCGTGTACGGGAAGCTCTTCGGACCGGAGATCACGAGTGCGGCGAGGATAAGCAGGATAACGAGGATTGCGACGAGGATCGCGAGGGCGATTTTGAGCGACTTCTTCAGTTTCATTTTTTGACGGCGGCTCCTATGATGTTGACGGCAGTGTTCGCGGCGTCGAGCAGGGCCTGTTCCATGAGATAGTACGAACGGACTCTGTCGAGCGTGGCTTTCGGGAGTTTGACCTCAACTTTCACCTTGTTTCCCGTTGCGGTCGCGGTGTAGCTGCTGTTCAGCTCCTTGAACAGGTCCTTGTCGAGGGCGAAGAGCGACACGAGCGTGATCTGGAGGAAACTTTTCGCGCGGCGGGCGGCCAGCTGGGCCTCCTTCTCGCCCTTGCATTCCATGTTCAGTACGGCCGAGGCCGCGCCGGGCTCATACTCCCTGACGATGAAATCGCCGGAGTTCACCAGCGAGGAAAGTCCGGTCGGATCGTCGGCGGCAGCGACCGGAAAGCTCCGAACGATGCCGACGGCAATCGTGTCCGCCGGGGCGTTCTGAAGCATTTCGAACTCCGAGGCGGGGAGATTTCCGGTTGAGAAGAACTGGAGATCGAGCGGGCGTTTCTTCCGTCCGAACGCGACCGTTTCGGGCGTGAGATACAGGATTTCGCCCGCGGTCCTCAGTTCCTGTTTCTTTGTCTTGCGGTTCGTATGCGGTTCCTTCACCGTGATCATCTGGCCGAGGCCGGTCTTTTCGGATTCGACGCTTCTCTGTTTGCCGTAGCGCGCGCCGATGTCCTTGACAAGTTCGTCCGGGGTCTTGTCCGTGCCGACGAGGATGGCGTAGCTTTCGCCCATCCGGGGCGCGTAGACGATGACCGGATCGGGGAGGGTGCCGGCCTTGTTCCACGGGATGCCCTGCAGGTCATTGCGGATGCCGAGGACGTCGCCGGAATCCGCGACCGCCTGAAACGTCGGGGTGGAGTAGATTTTGCCGAGGTTCAGGTTCATGACGAGCGCGGCGCCGTCGGGTATCTGCGAATAGCGTTCGTCCTGCGCGAACGCGGCGAGTCCGGCGCACAGCGCGAACGCCGCCGCCGTATGCTTCAAGAAACGATTCCATGCCTTCATAAGCGGGTTCTCCTGATATGTTTCTTCGCCGGATTTCCGGTCCGGCCGTGTAATATGTTTGGAATGGTTTTTTAATAGTTCGGTCGATCTAATATATCACATATGAAATAAAAGTCAAGAGGCGGAAAGATTATTTTCCGGATTTGTTGCGGAATCGTTCTCCGACGAAGACAAAGAACATTCCCGCCTGAAATGGCAGGAATGCTCTTCTGCGGATTACAGGAGAATATATTTGAGGATGAAGAGAAGGGAGAACACGATGAGGATTGCGTTCACGCGGTCGCGGCGTCCGCAGATCAGATTGATGCCCGTCCACGCGATGAAGCCGAAGCAGATGCCGTCAGCGATGTTGTAGGCGAACGGCATGACGATGATCGCCAGCAGGCACGGGAAGGCTTCCGTCAGGTCATTGAAGTCGATCTGCGAAATATGCCCGATCATCAGGAATCCGACCAGGATCAGGGCAGGGGCCGTGGCGAACGCCGGAATGGCGGTGAAGACGGGCGCCAGCAGGATCGACACGAGGAAGAGCGCGGCGGTCACATAGGAGGCCAGGCCCGTCCTGCCGCCCTCGGAAACGCCCGTAGCGGACTCGACGTAGGACGTGGTGGTTGTCGCGCCGAGCAGAGCCCCCGCGGTGGTCGCGACGGCATCGGCGAGCAGGGCCTGTTTCAGGCGCGGCATTTTCCCGTCCTTGTCCAGCATGCCCGCCGTGGACGCCACGCCGGTCAGCGTGCCGAGCGTGTTGAAGAGGTCGTCGAAGAGCAGCGTGAACATCACGACGAGGAAATTGCCGGAGAGAAGGAGTTTCCATCCGGTCAGATGCGAGCCGTTCAGAGACCATTTGTCCACGTCCAGGCACTGTCCGAAGAGCGAGCCGAACTCCCGGAACGCGCCGCCGATGGCGCCGAAGTTCAGCGACGGGTACAGGGAAAACATCTTCACGTCCGGATCGACATGGTAGATCCCCACGGCCTGGCAGAGCATGCCGAGCGCCCAGGTGAACAGGATGCCGATGAGGATCGCGCCCTTCACCCGTTTATGGCACAGCACCACCGTGGCGAAGAGGCCGATCAGCGACAGCAGGGCGCAGAGCCCGGACGTGCGGAACGTCCCGCGGAACGATACGAGCGTGGTCAGGCAGGAGCCGTCCACGATGATCTTCGCCCCCTGGAGCCCGATGAAGACGATGAAGAAGCCGATGCCCACGCCGATCGCGGTCTTCAGGGGCAGGGGAATGGCGTTGAAGAGCTTTTCCCGGAGCGGGACGACCGTGCAGATCAGAAAGATGATGCCCTCCAGGAACACCGCCATCATGCCGAACTGCCACGAGATCCCCATGCTCATTACGACCGAAAACGCGAAGAACGGCACGATGCCGACGCCCGGCGCCAGCGCGAACGGATATCTCGCCAGCCAACCCATGAGGAATGTGCCGATGCACGATGCGACGGCAGCCGCGATGACGGCTCCTCCCGCCGGGATCCCGATCTCGCTCATCACGCTCGGATAAACGGCCAGGATGTAGACCATGGAAAGGAATGTCGTGATCCCGGCGATGATTTCGGTCCTGACGGTCGTGCCGTGCTCTGCGAGGCGGAAATGAAACATAGGCTGTTTGTCCTTCCGGGGAGGGGATGCCCCCCGTCCTTCTTTTAGATGGATGAATGTCAGCGATAATATATCGCCTTTTTTTCATTTTTCAAGAAAGAAAAACGCCCGGAAAGGAGAGCTGTATTTCATGCCGGTCAAGACGCGCCGAATCCGCCGAGCGAGGAGGCGAACGCCCGGTCCTGCGCGACGTCGCGTCCGCGCGTGGTCAGATACCCGCCGGTCATCAGCCCGTTCAGTCCGGAGAGCATCAGCAGCCCCTGAAAATCCTTCATGACCGTTTCGCGTCCGGCGCAGAACTTGAGCAGTTTCGTCGGGTTGACGAGACGGAAGATCGCGAAAATCTTCGCGGCGTCCGCGGGCGTCACCGGCTCCTGATGTTCGAGCGGCGTGCCGGGGATCGGCAGCAGGATGTTCAGCGGTGTGCCTTCCACATCCAGTTCGCGGACCGCGAACGCCATGTCGACGCGGTCGGCCCACGTTTCGCCCAGCCCGAAGATGCCGCCCGTGCAGTTCGCGATGCCGTATCGTTTCATCAGGCGGATGGTGTCGAGTTTCTGTCCGATCGTGTGCGTGGTGGCGATCAGGTCGGCATAGCGCGCCGGGCTGGTCTGAAGGTTCATGTTGTAGCGACGGACGTGGTGTTCGGCGAGGAGCTTCACGCATTCTTCGGAGAGGATCCCGAGGGAGACGCAGAGCTGCATGTCCGGGTACTTCTCGTGCAGTCGGTCGAGCGTGTCGAGGATGACGCGGAAATCCCGGTCCGGCTTGTCCCAGCCGCGTCCGCTGGTTACATAGCCGAACGTGCGGACGCCTTCGGCGTAGGCCTTCCCGGCGGCTTCGACCACGGCTTCCGGCGGAAGGATCGGATACGTTTCGATCCCGGTGCCGTAGGCGGCGCTCTGGGCGCAGAACCTGCAGTTCTCGCGGCATTTGCCGGACTTGGCGTTGATGATGGAACAGCTGTGCAGGGCAGGGGCGTATTTCAGCCGGACCTTGTTCGCGAGGGAGATCAGGTCTGGCAGGTCGGCGCCGCGGACTTGCTCTGCGATGGCGAGCGCGTCGGCGCGGGAGATCGGCTGTCCGTCGAGCACGGAATACGCTTTGCGGATGAGCGGGTGAATGAGTTCGTCGGGATTCATGTGCGGCTCCTGAAAAGGGTAGGGGAGTTCAAAGGATTCAAATAATATACTGCGCGCGATGCAAAACCGAAAATAATTGTTTCGCATGGTTTGATAACTGCAAGTTATCGGTGTATAGTATATCAGCATAAATGACACAGCAACGAACATATAAACGGAAAGGTGCGGCATGATCGAACGAAGCCTGAAGCTCTTCCGCACGGCGGCCGCCGTGTGCAATTTCACGGAAGTCGCCGCGATGAGCGGGATGACCCAGCCGAACGTCACGAAGCAGATCGCGAATCTGGAGCGGCGTCTCGGCGTACAGCTGTTCCGCCGCACGGGCAGGAACGTGCAGCTGACGCCCGCGGGCGAGGTCCTGCGGGACGAGTGCGAACATCTGTTCGACGTCGAGGCGGACATCATGCGGAAAGTCCGGGGCGCAAACGAACGGAAACAGTCGTATTTCATCGGCGGGACGGCGACAGCCGGGACTTTCCTGCTGATCGGCATCAATGCCGTCTACCAGCGGGAACATCCGAACCGGGCGCTGCATTTGAAGATCGAGTCTCCCGATGTGCTTCACCGGATGCTGGCGGCGGGCGAACTCGCGCTGGCTCTGACCGATGCGCCGTACGACCGCGCGTTTTTCCTGTCCGAACCGTACTGCATGGACCGCCTGTCGCCTGTCTTCGCGCCGGGCTACCGCAAACGGAAGACGTTTTCGCTTGGTGAATACATCCGCGGGGGAGGGGAGTTCATCCTCGACGGGTCGGATTCCGGCGGACGCGCGGAACTGGAGCGGTTCGTGCGGGAGCACGGCCTGCCCGAGATCGATCCGGCGAAGATCACGGAGGTTTGTTCCCTGGACGCGGTGAAGATCCTTGTCCAGGCGGGCAGGGGGATCTCGGTCCTGTCGGAGCTTGCCGTGGAGAACGAGGTCAGGGCGGGCGTCCTTCAGTCCGGCGCGTTTGCAGAGGGCGGGATGCTGCGGCATGTGGACTTCATCTACACGGCGGACGGCGACCAGCGGTTCATCAACGAATTCATCCGGTTCAGCCGGAAACACATGGGGCGTTCGCTGATCCGCGTGCCGGGGAGATAGTTTTTCCCCGGTTTTCTCCCGGTTTTTCTCCGGGCGGGATTGACAAATGCGGGAATCCGTGGTATTGTTTACCGGACAACATACAAGGAGAACCCATGACGATCGATCCCGAAGATTATCTGGAGCCGCAATGCCCGCTGGAAGAGCCCTGCGGATGCAGGCACGACCACAAACACGGAAGCGGACCCGGTGCGGAATACACGCACGGAAACGGCGCGCCGCTTGAGGAATGCGATTGCGGACACGACCACGACGATAACTGTTGTTGTAACCACGACCACGATCATGGTTCAACGCCGCACCGTCACACGCCGCGGCGCATCCCGATGCGGGAAGTCATTCGGGAGTGCGACCGGCTTTTTAATGCCGAGAATATGGTCGAGCTGGGCGAACACCTCCGCAAATGGCGCGAGGAAGCACGGCGCATCGGCGACCGCGAGGGAGAGCTCGGCATCCTGAGCGAGCTGATGGGACATTACCGGATGCTGGGCGACCGCGAACGCGGACTGATGGCCGTGCGCGACGGATTCGCGCTGCTGGGGCAGCTCGGGATCGCGGGAAGCGTCACCGCGGGGACCATCCTCATCAACGGCGCGACCGCGCTTCAGTCATTCGGCGATATCGACGGCGCGCTGGGCTATTACAAGGAGGCGTTCCGGTGCTACGGGGCGCACCTCGACCCGAACGACTGGCGGTTCGCCGGACTGCTCAACAACATGGCGGCGGCGTACGCGGCGAAACACGATGTGAAGTATGCCGAGGCATACTACCGCAAGGCGCTGGACGTGCTGAAAGCCTGCGGAAACCTGATGGACGCGGCGGTCACCCATGTGAACCTGGCGCAGATGTATGCGGCGGAGGACCGGGACGATCCGCGGATCGCCTCCGAACTGGAACTGGCCGTGGCGTGCTTCGACGATCCGGCCGCGGTCCACGACGGCTACTACGCCCACACCTGCCGCAAATGCGCCTCGGCGTTCGGCCCGCTCGGATTCCCGGAGGTCGAGGAAGAACTCAACTGGCGCGCGGATGAGTACTATGCGGGGAATTGACGCCGCGCGGCGGTGGTACGAGACGGCCGGAGCGCCGATGCTGGAACGCGAATTCGGCGACGTCGCATCGCGGATTGCGGTCGGACGCGCCGGACACGGCTCGGAGTGTTTCGGCTACGACGATGATGTGTCGCGCGACCACGACTATTTCACCGGAATCCAGCTCTGGATCACGGAGGCGGACGAACGCGCCTTCGGATTCCGTCTGGAACGCGCGTATGCCCGGCTGCGGAAGGAATGTCCTCCTGACGGGGAGGGGACCGCTACGGGCAGCAGCATGCTCGGCGATGCCGAGGACGGCGTGACCGTGATCGGCGATTTCTACCGGCGGCATCTGGGGTTCCCCGGCGCGCCGCAGAACTGGCGGCAGTGGCTTTACACCCCGGACCATGCGTTCGCCGAAGCCGTGAACGGCGCGGTATTCCGCGACGACTCCGGCGTGTTTTCCGGCATCCGCAATACGATCCTGAACGACATGCCGGAGGACGTCCGGCGGAAGAAGATCGCCGCGCGGGCAGTCCTCATGGCGCAGAGCGGGCAGTACAACTACATGCGGTGTCTGCGGCACGGCGAACCTGGAGCCGCGGCGCTCGCGCTGGACGAATTTGTGCGAAACGCCGCGTCCATGGCATTTCTTCTGAACCGGAGATTCGCGCCATACTATAAATGGGTGTTCCGGGCGATGCGGGACCTGCCGAAACTCGGGCATCTTTCCGGCGCGCTGACGGGCCTGCTGACGGAAGGCAAATCCGCCGAAGAGAATGCGGAACGGATCGAAACGGTCTGCGCGGAGATCGCGTCCGAACTCCGCGCGCAGAGACTGAGCGACAGAGAAGACGTTTATCTGGAACCGCACGCGTTTGCGGTGCAGTCCGGCATCCGCGATCACGAGATCCGGGAACTGCACATCATGGAAGGCTGAGGAAACCATATCGGCGGTTTTCCCGAAAAGGGCAGGGGGCAAGGAAAAAAGGCAGGAGATACTCCATGACCAACAAGTCGAATATGACCTGTAAAGACCTATAGGAGATGTGTCCTGTCCGCGGAAGCGAACAGAAAAGGGAACCGCCCCGGTCGTTGAATAGACCGGAGCGGTGTTTTGTATTCGGACAGAGTTAAGCGGGCCCGTCGTCGAAGCTCGCGCGGAGACGCGGATTACTTCTTCGGCTGTTTGAGTTTCACCAGCGCGTCGTAGCACGGTTTCTGCTTCAGGCTGCGGTCGAAGAGCAGGGGATGGTTCGTGCGGCCGCGGACGGGGAACCCGTTGAGCCAGCTGGTGCCGTCGTCGAGCCCCCAGACGGTCACGGAGTACATGTCCTTGCTGTGCTTGAGGAAGACTTTGAAGATGTCAGTGTAGCGGTCGGCGAGCTTCTTGGAAACGTCGTCCGGGAGTCCCTTCGTGTACGGGTTGTTTTTCTCCTGGTATTCCTGGGTCGCGGAAATATCCGCGGTGACTCTGCCGTTGGAGCGGGGCAGGACGTCGACGTCCAGTTCCGTGACCATGACCATCACGCCAGCATCGGCGTATTTCCTGATGGCGTCTTCGATCAGATTGGTGGCGGGGTAGTCCAGCAGATAGTGTCCCTGCATGCCGACGGCGTCGATGAGGCCTTTTTTCTTCAGCTCTTTTGCGAGCTTGGCGATGCCGTCGCGCTTCGAGGGATTGTAGGCATTGTAGTCGTTGTAGACGAGCTTGGCGGAGGGATCGGCGGCGCGCGCGAATTCGAACGCCTTTTCGATGAAGTCGTCGCCGACGATGCGCTTCCACTGCGAATTGCGGAGCGTGCCGTCCTCGTTGAACGCCTCGTTCACCACGTCCCACGCGTCAACCTTGCCCTTGTAGTGCTTCATGACGCCTTCGATATGGTTCTTCATGCGTTTCAGGACGAGTTCGCGCGTGGCGGGCTGCCCGTTCTCGCCCTGGAATACCCACTGCGGGGTCTGGCTGTGCCAGATGAGCGTGTGGCCGTGGATCTTGATCTTGTTTTTCTGCGCGTATTTCACGAGATCGTCGCCGGGGCCGAAGTTGAACTTGCCTTCCTGCGGTTCGGTGGCGTCCCATTTCATGCAGTTTTCGGGCGTGAGACAGTTGAACTGCGAGGCGGCGAGTTCGGCACGGGGCTTGTCCTGCTGGCTGGTGATCCTCTGGTTCAGGGCGACGCCGATCAGGAAATCCTTTTCATAGAGCTTGCCGAGATTGGTCTTCGGGGTATCCGCGGCGAAAAGCGCGCTGACGGACACCGCGGCGGCGAGTACAAACAAGGCTTTTTTCATCATGGACCGTGTCCTTTCATTTGGTTCATGTTTTATTGGAGAAAAGCGGAAATCAAATCTTCCTGACGATAGTATAACCTTGTTTCTCGAGGAAAGCAAGCGGCTAAATCGTTATTTTTTACAAAAAATAAGAATCCTTAATTATCGTGGCGTTAATTAACCGTAGAAACCGACCGGAAACAGGAAAAAAGAAAAGCCGTTCGTCCGGTTATTTCTGCGTCCGTTTCGCCGGGATTGGATTGCCTCTGTTGTCCACGACCTTCCATACCGGGCTGTCCGGATTGAACGGGATCGAATTATCCTCCGGGAGGTCAGGCATTTCCTGCGTCGTCCTGAAGAGGAACGTGGAGTTTTCGGGGGAGGCAAACGGTTTTCCGTTCGAATCAAGACGTTCGACCAGCAGGAACACGCTGAAATCGGCATCGCACAGTTCCCCGAGAAGGATGTCGATTGGGATCACCTGGCCTTTCTGCACGTTCAGCACGGAACTTATTGCCAGATTGTGTTCGTTGACTTCGAGCTTGTTTTTGGAATACAGAGGACTTTCGTTGAGCATACGTTTTTCTTCCTTCGTGGCCGGATTTCCTCCCAGAAGGGAATTCAAGTCGTTTGTGCCGCGTCTCACTATTTCGCCCGAATCAATCGCATGCAGCGTCATACCGTGATCGGGCAGCAAAGGAAGTCGGGCCGTGAGCGACCGTTTTCCGTAATCCAGAACAACCTGCCGGTTGAAGCGGAACACCATCATGTCATCGCAGTAACCGAGGAACCGGATCTTTCCGGAGAAAGGCGCGACCACATACCCGGAATAGACGGCGATCCAGCCGATATTGTTCCCGGCGTTTTCTGCGTCTTTATCCGCGGCATCGCCGAAGAAATCCCTGCAATCGAACCGCTCCGCTCCATTTTCCCATGGAACGGTGCTCTGGTAGAAATATGAAACAGGCGGAGCCGTCTTTCTTCGGCTGAAGCTTCGGTCCAGCTCGGAATAAAAACAATCTCCCTGCAAATTCACAGAAGGCATCCAGGAACCGAGGACAAACTTCTGGAGAAACGAAAACACTCTGTCGGCGCCGACGTCCTTTTTCCGTGTGCCGGACAGAATGGAATTGCTTCTCCCGGCTGTATTGCCGGTCAGAAGATAAAGCGCTCCGTGAAGCTTTTCCTGTTCGTTCGGCGCAGCAGACGTTTTTCCCTTCTCATCTGTTTTTTGTTTGTCCGGGAGAGAAACGAGGTACTTGCCGTCATCCTTTTGAGACTCGAGGGGCTTTACCCCGACGCTTTTGACTTTTTCCCCGGGTTCTTTCAACCGGATACTCAGAATCAGCCGCATATCGTCATCCAAAGACAGAGAATAGGCTTTGTTTCCTACCGAGACATTTTCCCCGAGGGAAAGCGCGTTGGAGTAAACGTCATTGCCGATCACCAGCGATACGCGGGATCTGAACCCTTCCGCATGGCCTGCCAGCTTGTACGGTCCCGCAGTCTGATCTTTCCGGACTTTGACGGTATAGCTGCGTGCTCCGCTGAAGGCTTTCAAATTCTGCACCAGAAAGTAGTAAAAGGAAGCGAAGTAATCGTATTTTGTTCCGGTATCGGAAGAGGGTTTAACCTCGATATAGGTGTCAGGCGCGCGTTCAGTCATGTCAAATACGACATCGGTTTCTTTGCCGACGATCGAATGGTCGTCCGACCGCCCTATCGGTTCCAGCACGATTCCTCCGACGGAAACCGTTCCCTTCAAAACGGCATTCGGCTCATATCCGTACAGCGTGCCGGGACCAATGTTCAAATTTGTGATCGTCCCGCCGTCGTAATGCTCTATCACACAGTCCCGGAGCGAAAGATTATCGCATACGCCGCCATTGTTGACGAAGATCTTGCCATTCTGGCCCGAAAGATTTTCGCACACGCCGCCATTGTTGACGAAGATCTTGCCGTCCCGGATGGAAGCGTTTTTCAGGACTCCGAGCACTTTACCATTTCCTGTTCCCACAAATTCATCCAAAATGCTTCCGGGTTGAATGACGATCGATGCGAAAAAAGAACTGAAGGATACGCGGTGCAGGTGTGTTCCCTGATCAAGCGTCATCTGGGAGACGTCCCGCCAAAGGTATTCCGCTTTTCCTCCGTCCTTTACCGAAGTCAATTTCACGGAAAAATCGGAATCTAGAATGCCCCCGGAATAATCGGACATCAAAGACAGGTTTTTCAGACGCAAAGCCCCGCCGCTCCCCCGACGGAACATCAAATCATTTTCCGGACCAATTATGGTAACATGATGCTTTCCGCCGTCAATGAGGGTATTTGTCGTAACCGTAATCGCGGATGACAACCTGATCTCAAGATCATCCGAAAAACGAATTGTATTATCTCTCTCGGCATGAGAACGGATATAGGTGAACGCCTCGCGCAAACTGACCACCCCGTCGTTTGCATCGAGGACATCCTTGTCCGTGGTAACGACGAGCGGGTCGCCGGGCAACGGCAGATCGATCGTCACATCGTCATATACTTCAATGTCGCGGGTGATGGAAGAATACCCCTCTTTGGAAATCGTGACGGCAAATATGCCGCCGGGCGCGTCCACGGTAGTACCTATGTAATACTCATCAACATTTACTACCCATTGGTGCTTGCGATCCGGAGTGACATAGGAGATCGTAGCGCCGTATGTCGTGTTGATCATGAGCCTGTAAGCGCTTTTTGCAGCGGGAGTCCGAACCGGAGGGTCATTGACCGGAATTATGATATCGTCATCCGACTTGACGGAAACGGTTCCGGTTTCCGTTTCAACGGGAACGCTTTCGGAATCATTTTCCGTTATGATATCAACTCGTTCAGGCACAGTTTTCCGAATGGAAGATTTTGCCGGCTTTTTGCCGAGGAACGGGAACAGGATGCAGAGAACGCAGATGGCAAGAACGAGTCCGGAAACGGGGAGTACATACTTTTTGTTCGGGATCCTTGACCACAGGATGGAGAAACGCGACAGGGATATGTTCGAACTGAATGTCGCGTTGCCCTGAACTTCCCCGGCGATCACTTTCCGAATCAGTTCCGCCGATTCCTGAGTCGTGTGCGGCGGGAACGTCCGTTCCATCATAGTCAGCAGTTCGGTTGCATTCTGGAAGCGGTCTTTCGGGTCTTTCGCCATCATTTTCATCACGATCATCGCGGATGCCGGGGAAACCGCCGGATTGATCTTCCGGGGGTCGGGCACGGGTGCCAGGAAGAGTTTGTGAAGGACCTCGATGGAATTCTCTCCGGGATACGGCTGCTGCCCCGTCAGCATCTCGTAGAACGTCGCCCCGAGACTGTAAATGTCCGCGCGGGCGTCAACGTCCTTCGCGTTCTGTGCCTGTTCCGGCGGAAGATAGGCCGGGGTGCCGATCATCATATTGGTCCTGGTCAGGTCGGCATCCTTGCCGTCGACCTTCGCGATGCCCAGGTCGGCGAGCTTGACCTCGCCCCGCTTCGTGAACATGATGTTGTCGGGCTTGATGTCCCGGTGAACGATCCTGTGTTCCTCGGCGGCCTGCAGGGCGGACGCGACGGCCTCCACGATAACGACCGCCTGTTCCTCCGAAAGCCTCTTGATTGCAGCAAGGCTGTTCCGCAGGCTGCCGCCGTCGACATATTCCATGACGATGTAGGGAAATCCGCAGTCCTCTTCCATCTCCACGTCCATCACGCCGACCACGTTCGGATGCCGGATTTCCGAGGCGAGTTTTGCCTCGCGGAGAAAACGTTCCAGAAACCTTGTATCGTTATCCCCGGAATCCTTTGAAAGGATTTTGATTGCGCGGCATATCCCGAGCGTTTTGTGTTTGGCAAGATAGACCTCGCCCATGCCGCCCTTGCCGAGCCGCTTGATGATCACATATTTTCCGATCTCGCTGCCGCCCGGCAGCAGATTCTTGTCAAGCCTCGATGAGCGGGAAAGCATCGTTTCTGATGCTACCATCGTCCGTTCGATATCGTCGCACGCGACCATCGTCCGTTCGATATCGTCGCCCGCGACCATCGTCCGTTCGGGTTCGGGAGAAGCGATCTTCATCGGCGGCTTGGCGGAATTCCGAGAGACAATCTCCGTCTGTTCGGGAGGAACGAAGTCCAGAACGACAATATCCTGATCCGGCTTGAAGTCCACCCGGATCAGGCAGTATCCGATCTGAATGATGTCGCCGTTTACGAGCTTGCGTTTTCCTCTGACCTGATTGTAGTTGATGAAGGTGCCGTTCAGACTGTCATTGTCCTTGAGGTACAGCTCGTCGTCCTCTTCGATCAGGACCGCGTGAAACCTGGAAAGCCCCTCCGCAACCACGACAATGCTGTTGGATTCGTCACGTCCCAAAAAAATCTTGTGGTCAGTGAATTCAACCGGAAAATCTTCCTCTTTCAGGCCATGACAGAAGATTTGCATTTCTTGTTTTGCCTTCGGGTTGGTTGTTCGAGGTGAGTCGTCAAGCGTTTTTTTCCGTTCATCCATCAGTAAATATAACAGACGAACGTTACTTGTCAAGCCTCGTCCGCAATAAATCGGGAAAAAGGTTGGACAGAAACTGGACAGGGAGGGCGGGGCGGCTCAGCCGCCGTGCTTCGCCGGATCGTCGTTCGCGAGCGGGGAATGGTACTCGGGATCGCATTCCGCGCTGTTCGCGGCGAGCTCGGCGTCGTCGCGGACGAGTTTGAAGCGCGCCTTGATCTTCTCGCAGAGTTCGATGCGCTTCTCTTCGGATTCGTATTTGAGCTGGCGCCAGTTCCAGTGGAAATTGTCGTCCGCCCAGCGCGGCACGATGTGGAGATGCGCGTGCATCACGACCTGGCCCGCGGTCGTGCCGTCGGACAGGTGGAAGTTGAAGCCGTCCGCCTCGAGCCCGTGGCGCATGGCGGCGCCGATGCGCGCTCCCACATAGAACATGCGGCCCGCAGTGGCTTCCGGGATGGTGGCGGCGCTGGTGTGGTGCTCCTTCGGGATGACGAGGACGTGTCCGAAGTTGATGGGGAAGAGGTCGAGGAAGGCGAGCACGAGGTCGTCCTCATAGACTTTCACAGACGGGACTTCGCCGTTGATGATGCGGCAGAAAAGACAGTTTTGCATGGTGGGGTCCTTTCGAAAAATGAAATATGGTTATTCGATGTTGTAGAGTTTCAGTTTGCGGTGAAGCGTGCGCCTGCTGATGCCGAGCTTTTCGGCGGCGCGGCTGCGGTTGCCTCCGCATTCGTTCAGGGCGCGTTCGATGAGGATTCGCTCGTTCTTCTCCAGGTCGCAGGAGGGCGCGGCGAGAATGTCGCGGGTGATACCGGGCGAGGAGGATTCGCGGATGTTCACCGGGACGTTCTCAAGGCCGATCTCGCCGGTGCGGCAGAGGACGACCATGTTTTCCACGCAGTTGCGGAGCTCGCGGATATTGCCGGGCCAGCGTGCGGCGCAGAGGGCGGCCATCGCGGGTTCGGAGATGGTCATGTTCTCCTTGCCGTTTTCGGCGGCGAGCTGGGAAAGGAATCCTCGCACGAGGATCGGGATGTCGGATTTGCGTTCGCGCAGGGGCGGGATCAGGATCTTCACGACGTTGAGGCGGTAATAGAGGTCTTCGCGGAACGCCCCGGAGGCAACCATCTGCTCCAGGTCGCGGTTCGTGGCGGAGACGATCCGGACGTCGACCGAGATGTTCTGCGTGCCGCCGACGCGCTCGAAGGAACGCGTTTCTAGGACGCGGAGCAGCTTGACCTGGACGGGGAGGGGGACCTCGCCGATCTCGTCGAGGAAGATGGTCCCGCCGTCGGCCTTTTCGAAGAAGCCCATGTGCTGTTCGACCGCGCCCGTGAACGCGCCCTTTTCATGGCCGAAGAGCTCGCTTTCGAACAGGGTTTCCGGGATTGCGGCACAGTGGATCGCCACGAAGTCGCCCTTGCGTCCGCTGAGTTCGTGCAGGGCGCGCGCCACAAGCTCCTTGCCGGTCCCGCTTTCGCCCTGGATCAGCACGCTGGAACGCGTCGGCGCGATCTGGCGGACCGTGTCCATGACCTGCCGTATGGCGGGTGAGTCGCCGAGGATATGCGGGACAACGCGGCGGGACTCGTCGAGTTTGCGTTTGAGTTCGGCGTTTTCGGATTTGATGTTGCGCGTCTCCAGTGCTCGCTTGATGCGGAGTTCGAGCTGGTCGATGTCGACGGGCTTCGTGACGAAGTCGAATGCGCCGAGTTTCATGGCCTCGACGGCGGTGTCGATCGAGCCGTAGGCGGTAAAGAGGATGCACGGCGGCGGATCGGGAAGCGAAAGCGTCTTTTTCAGCACGTCGAACCCTCCCGCGCCCGGCATGCGGATATCGGTCAGGACCAGGTCATAGGAGTTGCGGGAAAGCAGGTTCACGCCGATCTCGCCGTCTTCGGCGGTCGTGACGTCATATTCGGGGCGGAGAAACCGTGCGAGGACTTCGCGGGAACCTCGTTCGTCGTCGACGATGAGGATGGACGGTTTTGCATTTGTCTTGTTCATTCTGAGCGGCCTTCCCTGGTCTGGATCTGTTTCTGTTCATCGGGCGCCGGCAGTCCGCGCACGAGACGGAATTGCCGGGGCAGGCTGATGGTGAACGTGGTCCCGGCGTTTTCGCGGCTGTCGACGGCCAGGCTCCCCCCATGTTCGCGGATGATGCGCTCCACGATCATGAGGCCGAGTCCGGTCCCGGCGTTCTTCGTGGTGAAGAACGGACGGAATATTTTCTGCATGTTTTCGGGCTTGATGCCGCAGCCGCTGTCGGATACGGAAAGCATCACGAAGTTGTCGTCGGCGCTGCACCGGACCGTGAGCTTTCCGCCGGACGGCATCGCCTGCATGGCGTTGCGCGCGAGGTTGTAGAACGCCTGTTTCAGCTGGTTCGCGTCGCCCTTGATCTGCGGGACGTTTTCGCCCCAGTAGAATTCGAGCTGGATCTTGCGGTCGGTGATCTCCTGACGCATGAAGTTCAGAGAGTCCAGCACAAGCGATTTCAGGTCGAGCGTTTCGAAGACCGGCTTGCCGGGGCGCAGCGCATGCAGGAACTGGTTGATGATGGCGTCGAGTCGTTCCACCTCGGAGCGCGCCTCGGAGACTTCCTGCGCGGCATCGGCGAGGTTCGCGTCGGGATTCTTCAGGAGCCTTTGCAGGAACTGAAGGTGAAGATAGAGGCTGTTCAGCGGATTGCCGATCTCGTGCGCGACCTCGGCGGCGAGCATGGAAACGGCTTTGCTCCGTTCCGACTCCGCCACGCTGGCGGCGCGCTCCATCGTGGCCGTGATGTCGTTCAGGATCAGCGCATACGGCGCATCCTCCCGGTCGATGGGAAGCGCGTACATCTGCACGACGCGGTGTTCCGGGTAGGTCAGTTCGAGTTCCTGCCGCATGGATTTCCGGCTGCCGATGCCGGAATCGGAGAGCAGGAGATCGAGATTGAGTCCGGGCAGCAGTTTCTCCACGGGGAGTGCGGCTGCGTTTTCGGGCAGTCCGAGAAATTCCTGTGCGGCGGCATTGTGGTACAGCACGGTGTGTGCGGGCGAGATCACGAGGATGGCTTCCTGCAGGCTGTCGAAAAGAGAGCTGAGGAAGCGGTGTTCCTTGGAGATCATCTGGATGAAATTCTGAAGATTGACGCTGTCAAGCTCGCCGATGCGGTTCATGACGCGATCCTTCATGGTTCTGGGACACATGGCAACACCTCTGCCGAAGGTTTGTTATTGAGACGTTTTGTCTCAAATATACATCGCATGTACGAAAAAGTCAAGCGTGGAACCTGTTTTCGGAAAAAGACGCGGCTAAGGAGAAAACATGACGGGTCCGCCGACAAAAGAATGTGGAAACGTCCTTTTTTGTATGTTATATCCTGTTGTTCACGTCTGCAACTCTCCTTTTCCGAGAATGGACCTTGGAGTTCGTCGGAGGAAAAGGAAAGA